>JAKAHS010000021.1 GCA_021814825.1 bacterium
GCTCAATGATAAGCTCAACAACGAATATGAATCGCTTGCGGCGATCATGCGTGAGACCGATCAGCTTGATTCTACGAGTCTTGTGGTGGCGGCGCTGACTTCGCAAAGCATCTCGGAGTTCTTCGACGACTACGCCGCTTTCAATTCGATCGGTGAGCATATGCAAGATTCGTTCACGCAGATCCAGACCAACAAACAGCTCAACGAACAGCAAAAGGCGGACCTCGAGAACCAACTACAAGAAGAGACGCAGCTGCGCCAGGTGCAGCAGCTTCAGCAGCAACAGATCCAAGTGCAGGAAGATCAGAAAAATCAGATCCTCAAGGCGACGAAGGGCCAGGAGGCGGCGTATCAAAAACTTCTCGTGTCGAAGCAGCAGACCGCGGCGCAGATCCAGGCAGCGCTCTTCGAACTCACGGGCACCAACACGAAGGGCATCTCATTCGGGCAAGCGCTCCAGTATGCCAATTTGGCGTCGGCGAAGACCGGCATCCGCCCGGCGTTCTTGCTCGGCCTTATCACTGAAGAGTCGGGGCTTGGCAAAAATGTGGGAACGGGCACGTGGTACACCGACATGAATCCGACGCGCGACGTGCCTGTCTTCAAAGCGATCACGCAGTCTCTCGGTATCGATCCCAACACGATGCCGGTGTCCAAGCGCGCCTGGTATGGATGGGGAGGAGCGATGGGGCCGGCGCAGTTCATTCCATCGACATGGGCGCTGTATGCCGGCTATGTGAAGCCGAACTGGACCTACGATCCGTCGAAGGACCGCATCGGTAAATTGACCGGCAACAAACCGCCCAATCCATGGAATCCACAGGATGCATTCATGGCGGCGGCGATCTATCTCACCGACTCGGGCGCTGGCACGGAGACTTACTCCGGCGAATTCAGGGCGGCGATGTGCTATCTTGCCGGCTGCGGCAACACGAACAAGACCGACCTGCAGTTCTACGGCAATGATGTGATGAGCTTCGCAGCGAAGTATCAATGCCAGATCGACATCATCAATGGAAAATCGAACAGCTCAAGCTGCGCGACGGCGTTCTAAGAAACTGGTTTGTGGTACACTGAATGTATCGGACATTAATCATTAATTCGATATTTATGCACTATTCTTCTTTTGCACTGATGAATTCGTGGGGCGTGCCGTTCGCGTCGTTCGGTTTCTTTTTCTTCCTTTTGATCGTGTGGTCGATCGTGTGGAAGGGGTTGGCGCTGTGGGCTGCTGCACATGATGAAAGCAAGCCGTGGTTCATAGCGCTGCTCATCATCAACACCGCCGGTATTCTTGAGATCCTGTATCTCTATATTTTCCGCAAAGGACTCCGCAAGGGAGAGAAGGAGGTGAAGTGACTTCGTCTCACCCTACTGACGGGGTTGCACGACCAGGCGACCCGTGCTAATCTGTGCGATATGCAAACGGATATCCATCCCAAGTACGAAACGGACTCGACCATCACCTGCGCATGCGGCGCGGTCTTTCCAGTTGGTTCGACCAAGAAGGCACAGTCGGTAGAAATTTGCAGCCAGTGTCATCCGTTCTACACCGGCAATGAGAAGACCCTCGATGCCGCCGGCCGCGTTGAGAAATTCAAGTCGCGCGCTTCGAAGAAGACCAAGTAGACACATCCAGCCCGCGCCGCGAAGCGGCGCGGGTTTTGTATGTCTCAACCTATGAACACTCCTGCGGATATCGCCCGCTACAAGGAAAATCCAAAGACCGCCTATCTCGCAGTCGAGCTTGAGCGCGTGCTCGCGGAGGAACAAGAGATCGCGGAGCTTGCGCAGGACCCCGACATGGGCGCGCTGGCGCGCGAAGATCTGGCGCGGATCGCACAGCAGAAGGAGGGGCTCGTCGCGCAGATGGATTCGATCCTTGAGCAGGGTCGCGCCGAGGAAGAATTTCCCAATGAACTCATCATGGAGATCCGCGCTGGTGCTGGCGGGGAAGAAGCGGCGCTTTTTGCGGAGGAGCTTGCGCACATGTACGGCGCCTACGCCGACGCGCACGGTTGGAGTACGAAGACCCTCTCTGAATCCAAGACCGACCTCGGCGGCTACAAAGAAGTCATCATCGAAATGCATGGCCGAGACGCCTATCGCACTTTGCGGTTCGAGACCGGTGTGCACCGTGTGCAGCGTATCCCCGCCACCGAAAAGAGCGGCCGCGTGCACACATCGACCGCGTCGGTCGCCGTCTTTCCGATCCGCAAGAAACCGAAGATCGAGGTCAATCCTGCGGACATCGAGATGGAGCTCTCGCGCTCAGGCGGCGCGGGCGGACAGAACGTCAACAAGGTCGAGACCGCGGTGCGCCTCATCCACCGTCCGACCGGCCTTGATGCGCGATCGACCTCGGAGCGCTCCCAAGCACAGAACCGGCTCCATGCCATGGCGCTTCTCATGGCGAAACTCGAGCGCCTGCATGAAGAACAAGAAGAAGCGAAGAATGCCGCTGAGCGCAAAGATAAGATCGGCTCCGGCGATCGCTCCGAGAAGATCCGCACATACAACGTCCTTCAGGACCGCGTGACCGATCATCGCATCAAGGAAAGCTGGCACAATCTCCCCGCGGTCATGGCGGGCGGCATCGACGCCATCCTTCAGGCGCTCGAGACGGCGAGCCAGACCGGCGGCTTCTCTGAAGGAGCGACGGACGAGGACTAAAGATAAAAGACCATACGTCAAGCTTGCGGCACATGCCGCCTTGTGCTAATCTGTCCATCATGACCGAAAAGACAAATCCGCTTATCGATAAACTGTTTTCAGTTGGCGCACATTATGGCTACGCGAAATCTCGCCGCCATCCGTCGGTGCGCCGTTTTATCTTTGGCAGCAAGGGCAACGTCGAGATCTTCGATCTTGAACAGACGTCTGCCATGATGGAGAAAGCGCTCGCTTTCCTTACGACCGCGGCAGCGAAACGCGAGACAGTGCTCTTCGTCGGCAGCAAGCCGGAAGCGCGCGGCGCACTTGAGCGCGTCGCACGCCGCCTCAATCAGCCGTTCGTGGTCGGTCGTTGGATCGGCGGTTCGCTCACCAACTGGAGCGAGATCAAGAAGCGCCTCGCGCGCCTTCAGGAACTTACCGACATGCGCGAGAAGGGCGAGGGAACGAAATTCACCAAGCTTGAGCGACTGCTCCTTGAGCGCGAAGAGAAAGAATTGGATGCTATGTTCGGCGGTCTGCGCGGTCTTGAGAAGACGCCGTCGGTAATGGTGGTCGTCGACTCGCGCAAGGAAGCGACTGCGATCGCGGAGGCGGCCAAGCTCGGCATTCCGGTCGTTGCACTCATCAATTCTGATTGTGATGCGAGCGTCGTGAACTATGCGATCCCGGCTAACGATTCGTCGCGCCACACCATCGAGCTCGTTCTCGGTGAGATCGCACAGGCGATGGAGCGCGGCGCGGCAATGCCGGCACCGACGCCAGCCGTTGCGGCACCAGTTTCCGCAGAGTAGCGTGATATACTGGCAACAACACAGCAGCAACGCTGTGTTGTCTGGTTTTTTATTTCAACCACCTAACAACTAATACTTGAGCTCATATGATCTCCGCTGACCTCGTAAAAGAACTTCGCGATAAGACCGGTGTTTCGGTCATGCAATGCAAGAAAGCGCTCGAAGAGGCTGCAGGCGACATGAACAAGGCGCTCGACATTCTTTCGCGCAAGAGCGCCGACATCGCACGCAAAAAGTCAGACCGCGAGCTCGGTGCCGGCACGGTAGCGAGCTATGTTCATAGCAACGCTCAGGTGGGCGCCATGGTTCTTCTCTCAAGCGAGACCGACTTCGTATCGAAGAACGAAGAGTTCGTGGCGCTTGCGCGCGATATCGCCATGCACGCGACAGCGACACGCCCGCAGTATGTTCGTCGCAGCGACATATCGCAGGAGGAGCTCGCGCACCTCAATGAGATCTTCGCGCCGGAGGCGGCCGGGAAGCCGGACGGCATTCGCGAGAAGGTGATCGAAGGCAAGATAAATTCCCGCCTCAAGGAGACCGTGTTGCTTGAGCAGCCGTTCATCAAAGACGACACCAAGACCATTCAGGATCTTATCGACGGCGCGTCGCAGAAATTCGGCGAGCGCGTGGAGGTTTCCAAACTTGCCGTATTCGCTGTAAAGTAGCTGTTAGCTGGCGGCTTGTGGGTGTTAGGTTCAGGCCTAGAAGCTAAAAGCTTAAAGCTTGCATGGTTATCTTTCTTACATCAGTTCTTATCCTCTCCAGCGCAGCGATGGTCGCTTTACTCTGGGCCAAGCATTGGGAACTTTCGACCGGACGGGTGCTCTTTGGCGGCGTGCGCCCGCGCATTGGCGAGGTGTCGCACAAAGCGCTCGTGATGATCGAACAACATGCTCCGGCGTTCATACGCTCGCGTGCCGCGGCGCTTATAGGATGGCTGCGCACGGGCGCGCGCGTTGCGGTAGCACGGCTATGGGCCGCAACCGAACAGGTGCTCGAGAGGGTGCTGCACTCATTGCGTAATGCGATGTCGCACACGCACCATGAGGCGAATGCTCGCGGTAGCGCATCGACATTCCTGCGGGAAGTTGCAGAACACAAGCGCCGTCTCATGCGCCGCCGACAAAAGGAAGAGATGAAAGCACGCCAGGAATTGATGGGAGAGGAGTAGGTCTGTGATACAATGCAAGCGCGCCGGAGTAGCTCAGTTGGTAGAGCAACACTTTTGTATGGAAATTCATTTTTGAGAGCCGGAGTAGCTCAGTTGGTAGAGCAACGGTTTTGTAAACCGTAGGTCGCGAGTTCGAGCCTCGCCTCCGGCTCTCAAAAATGAACCATATTTGCTTCGCTCGCTCGGAAATACGCACTGCCCTCGTCGAAATATGAAAACGAGTTTTCCTATTCCTCCTCGCTTGTGCTCCTATTTCTCTCGCTTCGCTAGCAAATAAAGTGAAGGTCGTCGGTTCGAGCCCGACCTCCGGCTCTCAGGAATGAATCATAAGAAAAGCGCGGATCCATATCCGCGCTTTTCTGTGTCTCGGGCGATCTATTTCGTCTTGGTCGTCGTGGCGGTCGTCGTCGCCATCTTCTGGATCTCCGGTGCGAGCTTGAGTATGTCGTCGACCGACTTGAAGCCATAGGTGGCCGCGTGGTTATTGATGACGAGCGCCGGAAGTTCCGGCTTGATCGCGCGTAGCGCGATGAGCGTCTTTACCGCGGAAAGGTCGAGGTTGTAGTCGAACGAGTACACGCGCAAACTCGGATAGGTGTTGCGCAAATAGGTGAGCACGTCGCCTTCGCGCGTGCAGTCTGAACAATCGCCGGCGTTGGAGTAGAAATAAAGTACGAAGGTCGGGTGCACGCCGCACTGTGTTGTGATCTTCTGCATCAGCAGATAATCTTTGATCTCAAGCAGCGAATACTGCTTCTTCAGCGAGATCACATCGGCGTTGTCGGCACCAAGATTATCTTCCGCGAATGACAGACGGCTTGCGAGCGCGTTGAGCTGATCGGAGAGCACTGGGTTCTGTGCGATGTCTGAGCACGTCTGCTGCCCGAGCAGGTCGTACTGCGTTTCGTTGGAGAGGAGGTCGATTGAAAGCTGGCTCTCGGTTGCGCGGATGTCGGTAACGCGCGCTTCATTGAAGAGCACTGCCGCATAGAATGCCGTGCCGAATATCGCCGCGGTTACAACGAGCGCGAG
Organism: bacterium; assembly: GCA_021814825.1. GTDB lineage: Bacteria > Patescibacteriota > Minisyncoccia > Phycocordibacterales > SBAW01 > JAKALC01. The sequence goes on from JAKAHS010000021.1 coordinate 5,674, forward strand.
TACGTATTTTTTGATGTCGAGTTTCGGGTTCTGCATGCACGCATAGTAGCTGACCGCCCCGCGTTGCGCAATAGAGCAGAGGAGCTGCTAGCGCCATGCGGCGGTTCGGGCGCGAAGCGACCCCCACGCGGCGCGGGCGAGCCAGAGAGGCGCGAGGAATCCGTACACCGTGATGTAGGTGATGAGCGAGCCGATGCCGAAATCAGCGCCGGCGATGCGGCGACCGAGCCAGATGGCGGACATGGTGAAGAGGAGTGTCGTGAGTGAGACGAATGTCATCATGCTGGTGTTGATGAAGAACCAGTCGAGATGGATCGAGGAGGGAAGGTGAGGCGGAATGTGTGCGGTCCACATGTCGAATACGCGAGCCGTGGTGGAGGAGAGTGTGGTGTATATGATGTAGCCCCAGGTGTAGAGTGCGCCGATGAACATGATGAGCGAGAACGGCAGGACCAGCATGCCGAAGTTGCCGTACCGCGGATCGAAGTACATGTGCGCATAATCCTTGCTGTTGTCGAGGAACCCTTGCGACCAGCGCGTGCGCTGCTTCAGGAGCGTGCGGACCGTGCGCGGGACTTTGGTGTAGACCACGGCGTTGTGTGCGTTCTCAATGCGCAGCCCATGCTTGTGCATGCGAAATGCCATCTCCATGTCTTCCGTATTGTACGCGTGGCGGAACATGCCGACCTTGTCGAACACGCTGCGGCGATAGATGGAGAACGGTCCGGGGATCACGGAAATCGCAGAGAGGTTGTCGAACATCTTTTTGTAGAAGATGCCGAACGTGTATTCGACCGCTTGTGAGAGTTCAAGAATATTACGTGGACCATGGACTTTCATGGCGGGCACGACCGCCATGGTTGAATCATTCTCCTCGAACTTCTTTACGGTCTCAAGGAGTGCATCCGGCACGACGAATGAGTCGGCGTCGAGGCAGCCGATGAGGTCGGCCTGCGAGTTTTCGATGCCGAGATTCACTGCGGTGTACTTGCCGCCGTTCTCTTTGGAGAAGATGCGCACTTGCGGGTTCTGTGCAAACCGCTGTGCGACGGCGAGGCTGTTGTCTTGCGAGCCATCGTTGACGATGATGATGCCGAGTTTGTCTTTCGGATAATCAAGTGCGAGGAGGGAATCCACGGTGCCTTCGAGCGTGAGCTCTTCATTCCAGCAGGGCACGATGATATCGACGGTCGGGTAATATTTCGGCCGCGCGGAGGTCTTGCTGCCCGGCTTACGTTCGAAGAATGAGATCATTAAAAAGACCTCGAAATAGAGGGCGAAAAAGAGGATGCCGTAGATAACGAGAGAGCCCGACTCCATGTTTGAGAATATAGCATATTTGTGAGATACTGTCTTTCATGTCAGGTGGTGAAAAAACGGCGGAACATAAGGGGCGTTTGCATCCCATGACCGTGGCGATCCGCGACGTCGCACGTATATTCGGGGACATGGGTTTCGGTATTGCGTACGGTCCCGAACTTGAAGACGAGTGGCACAATTTCTCCGCGCTCAATGTGCCCGAGGATCATCCGGCGCGCGACATGCAGGACACGTTCTGGATCAAAGATATGCCGGGGCATGTGCTGCGCACGCACACCACGTCGGTCACCGCGCGCGAGCTCGAACGGATGGCGAAGGAAGGAAAGACCGAAGCGCGCATGATCGCACCCGGTAAGGTCTTCCGCAATGAAGCGACGGACATGACGCACGAAGCGCAGTTCTATCAGCTCGACGGTTTTGCAGTTGGACCAGTCGGCACGGTAACGCTTGCACATCTCAAGGGGACGCTTGAGCGTTTCTATCGCGAATACCTTGGGCAGAATACGCGCGTGCGTTTCCGCCCGAGCTTCTTCGGCTTCACCGAGCCATCGGTCGAAGTCGATGCGTGGTTCGAAGCGCCAGGTCGCGCGGGCAAGTGGCTTGAGATGTGCGGTGCGGGCATGCTCCATCCGAACGTGTTGCGCGCAGCCGGGCTTGATCCTGAAAAGGTGCAAGGCTTCGCCTTCGGCGGCGGACTTGAACGACTGCTCATGGTGAAGTACGGCGTGCCGGACGCGCGCCTCTTCCATTCTGGTGACATCAGATTTGTGTATGGATTTAATGAAAGCTGACAGCTGGTAGCTTTTAGGTGTTAGGTTCTAACCCTAAAAGCTAAAAGCTAAAAGCTAAAAGCTATTATGAAAGTATCACGCACTTGGCTCCAGAAATATTTTGAACAACCGCTCCCTGATGCGGCGGCGCTTGCTGATGCCTACACCTTCCATGCATTTGAGATAGAAGAAATGGCAGGTGACATGATGGATGTGAAAGTCTTGCCCAACCGTGCGGCAGATTGTCTCTCGCACCGGGGACTCGCATGCGAACTCTCCGCCATTCTTGAAATGCCGGTAAAGATCGACCCGCTGCGCGAGCCGCTGCCGGAGTTTCCGAAGTCGAACATGCTTGAAGTGGCGATCGAGGATCCGAAAAAATGTTTGCGCTACATGGGTGCGGTCGTGCGCGGTGTGAAGGTGACGCCGTCGCCTGCGTGGCTGCATGAAGCGCTTGAGTCGGTAGGGCAGCGCTCGATCAACAACATCGTCGACGCGACCAACTATGTCATGCTCAACGTCGGGCAGCCGCTGCATGCGTTCGATCTCAATAAATGCGGACTGGACGCGGAACAAACGCAGACTGGACGCGGAGGGGCGAGTATCGTCGTGCGTCAGGCGCATGAGGGCGAGAAGATGACGACGCTTGATAATCGCGAACTTGAACTTGATCCGTCCATTATGGTGATCGCCGACGGTCACAGTGGCGCGTCGCTTGGAATAGCTGGCATTAAAGGCGGCAAAGCAGCAGAGCTCACGGACGAGACGACCGATCTCATCATCGAGGCGGCGAATTTCGACGGCGCCGCGGTGCGCCGCGCGGCGCAAAAACTCAAACTCTTCACTGATGCATCGCTGCGTTTTCAGAATCGTCCGTCACCCGAGCTCGTCGCGTACGGCATGCGCGATGTGCTCGCGCTCATCGTGGAGATCGCGGGCGGGGAGGTGGAAGGCGTGGTCGACGAATATCCGACGCACCTCACAAACGAGCCGGTGTCGGTCACGCTTGCGCAAGTCAACGGCGTGCTCGGCTCGCACTACACGCACGACGAGGTTGCGGGCGTCTTCATGCGGCTCGGTCTTGATGCGCAAACCAGCGGCGACACGTTCACGATCACTCCGCCATTTGAACGCACCGATATCTTGCTGAAGGAAGACCTGATCGAAGAGGTCGGCCGCATACTCGGTTATGATCGCCTCGCGCCGATGGAGCTTCCTGCAGCACATACCGCGCCCGATCAAGCGAAGTACCATGGCATCGAGAAGATCAAAGACCAGCTTGTTGAACAAGGATTCACGGAGGTTTCGACACAGTCATTCGCAAAAAGAGGCGATGTGTATCTTGCCAATCCGCTTGATAAGACGAAACCTGCTCTGCGCAGCACGCTTGCGGAGAATATGAAAGAGGCGCTCGCACAGGCGAAGCAGTATGCACTGCGTGTGCTCGCTCCCGGCCAAAAGCCAAAACTCTTCGAGATCGGCACGATCTTCACGAAAGATGGCGAACGTATGGTGGTCGAGACATCAGAACCGGTCGCAGATCTGCCGCAGATGAAAGACGATAATGCCTACGGACCGAAACATGTGTCGCTCGGCGCCTACCATCAGTTCTCTGCGTATCCATTCATGACGCGCGACATTGCGCTGTGGCTAGACGCGGACTCACGCGGACTGGACGCGGAAGAGACGCTGAAGCAGACCATCCGCGGACAAGCAGGTGATCTCTTGGTGCGTCTCGATCTGTTCGATCGTTTCGAAAAAGATGGAAGGGTGTCGTATGCATTCCGCCTCGTCTTTGAATCAATGGAGCGCACGCTCACCGATGAAGAAGTGAACGCGATCATGGAAAAGATCTCCGACGCTCTGCGCGAGAAAGGCTGCGAGGTCCGATAGAGCAAAATAAAAAGCCGCCTGAAAAGCGGCGGCTTTCTGTGAAGAATCGGCATGTATCTGTTCAATAGCTTAGGATCGATCTGCTGAAAGGCAGGAAAATCGAGTCGATCCGTGGTATACTAAACGTACCGAAAAGCGGTTATTTTTTATTGTCTATGGCAAAAGTGGCGAAGGAAAAAGAAGAGAAAAAGGAGAAGAAATCGAGCTACGGCGCGGAAGCGATCACCGTCCTTGAAGGACTTGAGGCGGTGCGCAAGCGCCCGGGCATGTACATCGGCACTACCGGTCCCGACGGTCTCCATCACCTCGTATGGGAGATCTTCGACAACTCGCGCGATGAAGCGATGGGTGGCTTTTGCGATGATGTTGAAGTTGTTCTCTTGCCGGATCCGAACATCGAAGGCGGTACGATCGTGCGCGTTGCCGACAATGGTCGCGGCGTGCCGGTCGACATCCACAGGCAAACCAAGGTCTCCGCGCTTGAGACGATCATGACCGTGCTTCATGCCGGCGGCAAGTTCGGCGGCGAAGGTTACAAGATCTCCGGCGGTCTGCACGGCGTTGGCGCCTCGGTCGTGAACGCGCTTTCTGCCTTCATGCGCGTCGAAGTATTCCGCGACGGCGGCGCATTCATGCAAGAGTATTCGCGCGGTAAGAAAAAAGCGGCGGTCAAAAAGATCGGACCATCGAAACTTCATGGCACGACCGTGGCATTTTCCGCCGACCCGGAGATCTTCAGCTCGCTTGAATACGATTTCAGCCGCATCGTGTCGCGTCTCCGCGAGCAGGCGTACTTGGTCAAGAGTATGCGCGTCACCATCATCGACGCGCGCGCGAGTTCTCACAAGCTGCCTGCGCCCGGCGCGACACAGTACATGCGCGACGAGCTCACTGATTGTCCGTCGCAGACATTCTTCTTCGAAGGCGGCCTGCAGTCGCTCGTGACGTTCTACAATCGCCATCAGAAGGTCGTTCACAAGAGCATTTTCAATGTTGAAAAAGAACAGGATGGCGTCATCGTGGAGATTGCGCTGCAATATGTCGACGACATCGCCTCGCGCGTGGTGCCGTTCGCCAACAACATCTACACGCAAGAGGGCGGTACGCATGTGACCGGTTTCAAGACATCGCTCACGCGCGCGATCAACAATTACGCTCGCAAGAACAATATCCTCAAAGAGAGCGAAGAGAATCTCACGGGCGACGACGTGCAGGAAGGCATCACGGCTGTGGTGTCGGTGAAGCTGCGCGAGATACAGTTCGAAGGGCAGACCAAGGCGAAGCTCGGGAGTATGGAAGCGCGCCCGGCGGTGGAAGCGGTCATGAATGAAGCTTTCAACTATTTCCTCGAAGAAAATCCGGATGAAGCGCGCGCGATCGTTTCCAAGTCGATCCTCGCACTCAAAGCGCGCAAGGCGGCGAAGGCGGCGAAGGACTCGGTGCTGCG
>JAKAHS010000022.1 GCA_021814825.1 bacterium
TTTGCCGACAAAATACCATTTGAATATTCGGTCGAGGTACCCGCGGTCGGCAATGCCTCCAATGCCGCCGTCGCTGCGGCAAAACTTGGCCTTCCTTCAGCACTCCATGCCTACGTTGGGGATGATGAGCACGGCACACGATGCATCAACGCACTCAAAGCCGCAGGCGTCGACACATCGCTCATGGAGACGCAGGACGGCAAACACACCAACTATCACTTCGTGCTGTGGTTCGAAGACGAGCGCACCATTCTCATCAAACATGAGACGTTCGATTACACGACGCCGAAGGCCGCGACGGCACCGACGTGGGTGTATCTCTCGTCTCTCAGCGGCAACTCGCTTCCGTATCACGCGCAACTTGCCGCGCAGTTGGCGACCTGGCCGGACACCAAGCTCGCGTTCCAGCCGGGCACATTTCAAATAAAGTTCGGCGCGGAAGCGCTGCGCGATATTTACGCTCGCACGGACATCTTCTTCTGCAACAAAGAAGAGGCGCAGATCATCACGGGCTCAGACAGCGAAGACTCGCGCGAGCTTCTGCGTGCGCTGCGCGCGCTCGGGCCCAAGATCGTCGTCATCACCGACGGCCACTTCGGCGCCTACGCGCTCGACGAGCAAGATCGGATGTGGAATGTACCGATGTACCCCGACCCTAAGCCGCCGCTGGAGCGCACCGGCGCCGGCGACGCATTCGCTTCGACCGTGGTCGCCGCCCTCGCACTCGGATTGCCGCTTGAGCAGGCGCTCCTATGGGGACCGATCAATGCGATGGGCGTGGTTCAAGAGATCGGCGCACAAAAAGGCCTCTTCGATCGCGCGCAGCTTGAAAAATTGCTCGCCGATGCGCCGGAGAGTTACAAGCTCACGCCGCTTCTGTAGCGCAAGGATTCTCTAGACCCTCTAAGCTTATTCTCTAAAGCTTCTTATCGGGCTCACATTCCACTTACACGACGACCGTCGCGTAAGTGGAATGTGATAAATTATGAGGGCCGCGAAACGGGTAAGCCGAAGTGTCGGCGCAGGCGTACATCATGCTCTATTTCATCAGCGACAATATAGAGCATGCCCTGCCCCAAGCGCAGGTCTGTCCGCAAAAACATGAATAGATCTTCACAGGGGTATGGGTAGACCCAAACACTATTTTGAATTTTCATAAAGCCAGTATTTTGTAGCATGATCCGAAGTTTATTCCGCACACCTCGACGACGCTCCCACACGTCAAAGATCACTATCCGCCATTTACCATCCCAGCGCTTAGGCTTTTGCGGACTGATCTTTTGTTGTGTCTCGATCACCTTGATCACGTCCTTACCTTTCTTGGTTAGCTGCAACGATGAATGTGTAGCCTCCCCCGTACGCACGATCAAACCCTTGGCGACCAATCGGGTTATTGCCTGACTTGTGCGAGTCCTTATGTTTGTCTTTTTTGGTAGATATTTTTCAACATACTTGAATAACTGGGCGGCGTTCGGTGCCACAACGCCAACACTCAAAACACTCAGTGCGTACAAAGACATGAGGACAATGTCCTGTGTGCGTTGACGCTTCGTAAGGCGCGTGATCTTGCGTTCGATGGAATTTGCTTTGATATTCATAGAATTGTTATGAATATGGTATGAGATATGGCAATCATTCTCTCTTTCCACTTCTATGACGACCGTCATGAAAGTGGAAAGAGGATCAGATAGACGCTGCCTGAACTTGAGCCTGAATTACAAAAGCGTAGGAAGACATGACGAGCATGCTACTTCCTCGCTATGACTTGTTTCATTGCCTCAATGATGGCGGGCGCGTCGAGACCGTATTCGCGCAGGAGCTCTGCCGGTTCGCCCGACTGGCCGTAGCGATCGTGAACACCGATGAATTCGATCGGGGTTGGTGCGCGGCGCGCGAGTGCCTCTGCGACCGCACCACCAAGTCCGCCCGCGATCTGATGTTCTTCCACCGTGACGACGGCACCGCACTCGCGCGCCGCGCGCTCCACTGCACCCTCGTCGAGCGGTTTGATCGTGTGCACGTTCACGACGACTGAGCCGATGCCCTGCATCTCCAGATCGCGCGCCGCACTCAATGCTTCAAAGAGAAGCGGGCCGGTCGCAAAGACCGCCACAGTCGGTGCGGCGCTGCGCCACATCTCATTCGCCTTCCCTATTTCAAACGGCGTCTCATCGGTCGTCATGACCGGCGTCTTCTCGCGCGCGAAGCGGACGTACGACGGCTTGCCATTTGAAGCGACCGCAAGCACCGCTTTGTGCGCCTCCAGCGCATCGCACGGCGAGATCACGATCATGTTCGGCTGTACGCGCATGAGCGCCATATCTTCAAGTGCCTGATGCGTCGCGCCGTCAGGACCGACCGACACCCCCGCATGCATGCCCATGATCTTGACCGGCACATTATTGAGCGTGATCGTCGTGCGTATCTGTTCATTGTTGCGCCCCGGCGAAAATGCGGCGTACGACGCCATGAACGGAATCTTGCCGTAGTTAGCAAGGCCGCTCGCCACCGTCGCCATGTTTTGCTCCGCGACACCCATCTCGATGTAGCGCGCCGGATATTTCATTTTGAATGCGAGTGCGCGCGTCGACTCTGCAAGGTCGGCACAAACGATCACCGCGCGCGGCTCACGCTCGCCAAGCTCCATCATCGCAGAACCGAAACCATCGCGTGTCGGCTTCTGCGCCGAAGCGTCAAAAAGGTCTGCCCGAAGTTTTAGTGAGTCATTGAGCATAGGTTTGTCGCAATTGCGCTAAAAATCTCTCGCCTTCTTCTTTGGTCGGCGGCTTGCCGTGCCAACGATAGTCGTATTCGATATCCGGCACGCCCTTGCCGGGGATCGTGTGCGCCATGATGAGTGTCGGCTTCTCCACGATCGCATGCGCTTCGTCGATCGCTGCAATGAACTGCCGGATATTGTGCCCGTCGACTTCGATGACATGCCAGCCGAACGCGCGATACTTATCAGCCAGCGGTTCAAGCGGCATCACCACCTCGGTCACACCATCGATCTGAATATTGTTGCGATCCATCACGGCAGTGAGGTTCGCAAGCTTATTATTGCCCGCGAACATCGCCGCCTCCCAGGTGTTGCCCGCGTCTTGCTCGCCGTCGCTCATGAGACAGTACACGCGGAATTTCTTGTCATCCATGCGCGCGCCGAGCGCATAGCCGGAGGCCTGACCTAAGCCGCTGCCGAGAGGACCGGAAGTCGTCTCCACCGCAAGCAGACGCTCGCGCTCCGGATGTCCTTGCAAGCGGCTGCCGAATTTGCGCAGCGTCATGCATTCCTCAACGGGAAAGTAGCCAGCGTGCGCCATGGTCGCGTAGCGCACCGGCGTGATGTGACCGTTGGAGAGAAAAAGCCGATCGCGATCTTCCCATGAAGGATTCTTCGGATCATGTTTGAGGATATGAAAATAGAAGGCGGCAAAAATATCCGCCATGCCAAGCGGCCCGGCTGTGTGGCCGCTCTTCGCTTCAACGAGCATCGTGATGATCGTCTCGCGGATCGCGAGCGCTTTCTCTTCGATCGCACGCACCTGTTCGTCCGTTACCATACCATCAGTATAGCAAGCGAAACTTCACGATCAGCGGCTATTCACAGCAGCACGCAGATCTTCAAGGGTCCCCTTCGGATCCGGCGAAGAGAAGATCGTACTGCCGACGACAAGACGACTCGCGCCTGCATTCGCGCACTCGCGCGCATGATCCTCCCCTATGCCGCCATCGACTTGGATCGAAAGTTCCGGGTAGCGCTCATGCAAGGTTCGCACAAGTGCGAGCGCTCGCGGGTCGAAGGGGTTCCCTTGAGATCCAACATGCTCGATACCCATCACCTGCACGAAGTCACACAGACCATCAAATACCGCGAGGCTCTCCGGCGCATCGGTAGAAGCTAGCGCAACACCGACCTTGATCCCCGTGTCGCCACCACGCGACGTCTGCAGACTCTCAAGCGCCTCGCGCGCGTCGGGACTGTCTGCGTGCACGATGATGCGCGAAGCACCTGCTTCGACCCACCGCGCCGCCTCAAGCCGTGCATGTTCAACCATCAAGTCGATCTCAAAATCGAATTCTTCCCATAGCGGCAATCCGTCCTCTTGCGCGACGATATGCGCGAATTCTTCTTGCGCATGAGCGCTCGCATACGGCCACGTGCGGCTGCGCGCGTAAACGCCATCCACGACATCAAGCTGCACCGCGCGCACGGCACCGCGCACTTGCAAAAGCCGCTCTTTGATATCAGCGAGCGAAGACTCCAAGATCGCCGGTACTATTTCGACATGCGCCATAGGTATTCAGAACTTTGCGAGTCTGCGCACATGACGCGCATCGCCGGAGAATGAAGTCGCCAGCCAGAGCAACACCGCTTCTTTCGCTTCATCGTTTGAGACGAAACGCGCGCCGATCGAAAGAATGTTCGCATCGTTATGTTCGCGCGAAAGGCGCACGATGTTCACGCCGCGCGAACCGCCATAGAACACCGCTGCGCGCGCCCCAGGCACACGATTGGCAGCCATCGCTTCCCCTTCGCCTGAACCGCCGAGGATGATGCCGAAACTTCCCGGCTCGCTTGCCACACGTCTGGCGAGCGGCACGATGAAATCCGGATAGTCGTCTTGTTCATCAAATACGTCGGGACCCATGTCTTCAACCTCATACCCATGCTCGCGCAGAAAATCGACGAGAGTGTTCTTGAGTTCGAATCCTGCGTGATCGCTCGCGAGATACATATGCATAGCGTTAGATGTGCGCCGCAAGCCGTGCGACATGCTCCACGAGCGCGTGTGTATAGCCCATTTCATTGTCGTACCACGCGAGCACTTTCACGAGGTTTCCTCCGACCACGCGCGTCATGCTGAGATCAGCGATCGACGCGTGCACGGAGCCGATGATGTCGCTGGAGACAAGCGGTTCATCGGTCGCCCTAAAGACCGGCTTCCAACGATCCTGCGCGGCTGCCGCCTTCAAAATGCTGTTCACTTCTTCGGCGCTGGTGTCGCGACGCGCAACGAACGTCATGTCTGCGATCGAACCAGCAATGACCGGCACGCGCAAGCTAATGCCGTCGAATTTCCCCGTGAGCTCAGGGATCGCTTTAGCAACCGCCGTTGCCGCACCGGTGAATGATGGAACGATGTTATGCGCGCCAGCGCGTCCATCGCGATAGTCATCCGGTCCTTTCGGACGCTTTGCCGGGCCGTCGACGATCGACTGCGACGCGGTGTAAGCATGCGTCGTCGAAAGGATCGCTTTCTCGATGCCGAGCGCCTCATGGAGTATCTGCATCACCGGACTTGCGGCGTTGGTCGTGCACGACGCGTTGGATGTGATGTTGCATGTTGCGAATTTTTCATCATTGATGCCGACGAGGACGGTCGCGCCCATGACCCCCTCCGGCGGTTCATCCTTAACTGGTGCGGTAATGACCACACGCTTGGCGCCTGCCGCGATATGCACTTGCGACTTCTCATAACTCGCGAAGAGGCCGGTCGCTTCGACGACAATGTCGATGCCCATGTCCTTCCACGGCAGGAGCGCGGGATCTTTTTGCGCGAAGACGACGATCTCTCTGCCGTCCACCATGATCGCCCCGCCTACGCCGTCTGTATTCTGCCGGCCACTTACCTCAAACGGCGCGCGGCCGTAGACGCTATCGTATTTCAAAAGATACGCGAGGTTCTCGACCGAGCCGAGGTCGTTGATCGCTACCACTTCTAATTCCGGTCGCGTGTGAGCGACTCGCAAGAACGCACGCCCGATCCGACCGAACCCATTTATTGCAATTTTCATCTTTGTCATATGACACCAGTATATCGCATAATCCTCTCCGTTCATTCACCGGCACCAACCAGCCGATTCGCAAGACCGTGGACCAAAGTATTGTAGGGCGCAAGTTCAAGCGCCTGTGCATACGCGGCTTTCCCCTGCTCCAGCGCCCCCGAGATGCCGAGTGATGCAAGCGTCGTGTACAGATCTCCCAACACGACGAAATTGAGGTAATTGCTTGGTTCAAGTGCTACCGCCATGCGCGCATTATCGATCCCTCCCTTGGCATACATAGCCACACCATTGCGCCGTTCGTCGGGCGAAAGGTTGGAATCAGTGAGGGTCTGCGACAGAAGTTGTCCTTGGATCTCTGCGAGTGCGCGATAGTAGACCGGCTGAGGATACAAACGGACCGCACCAGCGATTGACGCTTGGCTCTTGATCAGGTTTGGAAACGGGCCGAGAGCATAAGCAACGCCCGATTCATAACTTTCGACCGATATGAAGCCGAGAAATGAGAGCGCCAGCACAAGCACGGAACCCACCAGAAGCACGGCGTGGGCGATCGTGCGCATGCGAACACTTCGTGCGTCCGACAGGTATCGTGACTGGGTGGCCAGCGGACGCTCACTCCCATACACGGTTCCAAGGAGCAAACAGAACACATATAGTTGAGTCACGGTCGGATAGTAGGAGATGAAAGCGACCGCGCCATAAAGAACCGCCACGAGCGCACCATGCTCTGACCTTTGCGTTATCTCCACAGAAATACTGCGTCGAACTCCCCGCCCTATCACCACAAAAAATACTGCGAGCACGCTGAGAAGACCGATGATACCGAGGTCAGCAAGTGCCGCATCATACAGACCGGCAGCATGACTCACCGTACCCGTCGCTCGATGATTCCATACCGGTAAGAATTGCCCCGGGCCGGCACCGAATAGCAATCGCGCCGGATGATCCATGAAGAACCCCGCTATTGAAGCAACCGAGGATGAAAGAGGCGGCACCGCCGGAAGCGTCTGCGGCACGATCGGGCGCGGCAGTGCCATGGAATCCATGAAGATCGCGCCGAGCGCGATGACTCCTACGACAAAAGGTATGATCGGAAATCGCCTCTCTCCCGAGTTAAGCGATACTGTTTTTTTCCATAGAACCACTTGTTCGACGGCGATGAACAAGCTAGCCGCCGCGATACCCGCCCACACGCTCGTGACGGTCGGGAGCAGAAAACACGTCACCATAGCGAGCAGCGCAAATGCGCCAAAGAGTAGGCGGTATCCGCTAGCCCGCGCACGGTGCACGCTGGCGCTGAGCGACAACACCGCCGCAAGACCAGCCGCGAACGAGATATCAAAAGCGCCCGGTAGTGCCGTCAATTCATTGGCGAGAAAAAAGCGGGACCCGACGAACCAGAGTGTTGCGAGCGTGGTGAGCATCGCGCCTGCCTCGAGCAGGGAAACCGCTAGCCGCACGTACGGTGCAGCGCGCAGATATACCCATCCTGCGACGAAGAAGAGCGTTGCAAAAAGTATCGATAGGAACGTGCCGGTCTCAAGGTTAAAACCGGCCAGCGAGGTGTGCGGTGAAAGCGAAAACGCCAGAGATATCAATGCAATCCCCGCCACTATAAACACCGGCATTATGGCCCGCAAAGACACGGCTGCTCTGTCGCCGCCTCGGAGCCTCCACGCGGCTCCGAACCCAAGCAAAGCGATCAATAGCGCCGGGACAAAAGGCACAACGTCAAGCGTGGCGGGAGATATCCATGGCAACGCCAACAGGGGCGCGAGCGCGCACAGCACCACAAGCGCAGTCTGCGGCGTACAAAGATACCGGCATACGCGATTCAAGGTCATATCTTCAGTTTGATATCGATTGCTCTACGGCGTAGACGTAGCGGTATCGGTAGTCGACGTTGTAGTAGCTGCGCTAGCGTCCGTCGATGTGCTAGTGGCAGAAGACGGAGCATTGGCGGACATATCCGGCGTCGATGACGAGGTGTCCGATGTCGATGAAGCGGTGGTTTCAGTGCCGGCACTCGTATCCGAGGTGGTCGTCGAGATCGACGACGATGAAGTATCAGGCGTTGGAGAAGCGGTCGTCTCGACACTAGCGCTTGAGTCTGGGCTTGCCGTCGGCGCTGGTGCTGGAGTCGGCGCTGGTGCCAGATCCTGTTGAACCGGCTCTACCGGAGCGCCACCGAAGGTAAGCGTTGATTGATCGATCGGCGGACCGGACTTAGGATCGTAGACGATGACCTCCCTCGTGGCCGTCACCGCGTCTCCTGTCGTGTCGGTCGCGGTGTATACGATCGTCGACGTGCCGGTCTTGGTCGTATCGACATCGCCTACGCCTTGCGTAGTGTATCGTAAACCAACGTTGCCATTCTGTGTGACAAAGGCGCCCAGGTCTCGGTATGAGGAACCGACCGGGATCTGCGAGGGGTTATATCCAATGATCGAAATGACCAGACCGCCGTTGCTGCTTACTACGCTCGTACCGCTTGAAGGAGTGCCCCCTGAACCAGAGGAAGAAGCGGGTCCGGACGGAACAGACTCTGGCGCAGATGCCACAACTGGCGTGTAGCCCGGCAAGACGTCCTCTTTCGGGTCAAGGAACTTCCCGACCAGACCGCCGTACACGGTCGCAACGACGCGCGACGATGGCCCTTGCGCCCGCTCTATGGTCTGCGTCTGCGCCAAGCGATCCTTCTCCCAGGTCTGAACGTCTTTGAGCTTCTGTGCCACATACAGGCCAAGATCGCCATTGCCAAGATCCGCCTTCGGCACCTGCAAGGTCTTGGTCTGCGTCACGTCCTTCCACACGTAATTATCTACATCGATCGTCTGCATCGTGTAGGCGACGTAATAATTATCGGCATCTTCGGTAACGCCCGTGATCTGTATGATCGGGACGAAGGTAGAGAGATCCTTGCTAAGAAGGTAGGTATTATCGACCGACTTGACCGTCTGCTCCTGCGTAAACACCGCATTCGCGACGTCGCTGCGCACTTCAGGACTTGCTGCGAGCGCACCGCTGAACGACAAAAGCACGAGCGCGAGCGTAATCGGCACCGCGTTATGGTATTTGATGAAATGCAAGAACCGCTCACCCATATGTTTAGTATATCATAACCGTTCCGACGTCTTCCAGAATTCGCCACCCTGATACTGTGCAAAGAGCTCATCCCCGAGCACCTCGCGCGCATCATGCGAGATCTTGCCGAGCGCCGGACGAATGGCGTGCATGCCCGGCAGATGATACGCCGCGATATCATCTTCCTGAACGGTGTTCTGTATGTGCTGCAGGTCGTGCGCAAACGGCGGCAGCGCCAAAAATTCGTACACGCGCGCGAGCTCACGCTCCGGCGCACTCACCAGATCATCATATTCGACGAACAGCATATGCTCTGGATACCGCTCCCACCCCATGCGCAATACTGACCACGATTGAAAGACGTGCCCGTCCGGACTCATGAGCAGCTTGCATCGATTAACATCATTGATATCCTCACCGAGCTCGATGAGGCTCTGATCGACGAACGAGACCGTGCTGCTGTTCTTGCGGATGAGCACCATGAACGACGCAAGGATGTCGGCGATCGGCCGCACTGTGCACACGATCTTCGGCGGCACGCCGAGCGCGAGCGTCAGCATGTCTTGATTCTCCGGATTCGCCCACGCGCGATTCTTATCAAGGATGATCGGCCGCTCGACGAGCGAGTAGAACCCGTTGATCATCCCTCGCAAGGTCGCCTCGATCTGACCTTCGGTGGCGTACGCCTTCACGTGTTCTGCCGTGTCCCACATATGCTTGGCACCGTGCATGAGGCCGACCAGCGGCGAGGTCGCCGACACATAGATGCTCGGGTTCTGCGAAAGGATCGAGGCAAGCACGGTCGAGCCGGTGCGCGGCAATCCGGAAAGAAAGTGGTAATGTTTGGTGTCCATATACGGCGCTATAGTAAGGTATAGTACCATACCGATGCAGATCGAGTTGGCAGAAGCTGCAGAGGAATGCCGTAAGTAAGGGAGTGAAGAAAAGCTGCAGAGGTCAGACCTCTCAGCCCTACAGAGGGGAACCCTCTGTAGACGACGAAATTAGCTCGATTTGGTCAGGTCGAGCGGATGGCGGTAGTGCTACGTCCGCCTCCCGCAACGCTCGACCAGGTGGTGAGGGCGCCGACTTGGACCGGGGAGGAGCGGTTGGTGGCGTCGCCGAGGCCGAGTTGGCCGTGGGCGTTGTACCCCCAGGCCCAGAGGGTGCCGGAGGTGGTGAGGGCGGTGGTGTGATATGAGCCATTCGCAACGCTCGACCAGGTGGTGAGGGCGCCGACTTGGACTGGGGAGGAGCGGTTGGTGGCGTCGCCGAGGCCGAGTTGGCCTTGGGCGTTGTACCCCCAGGCCCAGAGCGTGCCGTCTGTTTTGATGGCGG
>JAKAHS010000023.1 GCA_021814825.1 bacterium
TCACGTAGACGGTCGGCAAGAAGTGCATTTCGACCGCAATCGTTCCGTTGCCTTCGCACGCTTCGCAGCGACCGCCGCCGCGCGTTTGCGGCACGTTGAATGAGAAGCGGCTGCTCTTCCAACCGCGCGCGCGAGCCTCGGCCGACGCTGCGAAGAGATCGCGAATATAGGTGAACGCGCCGGTGTAGGTGGCTGGATTGCTTCGCGGCGTGCGGCCGATCGGCGACTGATCGATGAGGATCGCGCGGCTGGCATCGCGGTGCTGTAAGTCAAACGACGCAGCATTGTATACCTTATTGCTGCGATAACGCTTGTCGAACCGCGCACGCAAGTTTTCGTGCAGGATGTCGTAGAGGAAGGTCGATTTGCCCGAGCCGGATACGCCGGTGATCGCGATCAGTCGCCCGAGCGGAATGTCAGCAGAAAGATTCTTGATGTTGAACGCTGCGCCGCCGCGTATCTTGATCGTGCCCAAGTCTTTGTCGCGCCGCTTTGCAGGCGTGTCGATGGCACTCTCGCCGCGCAGGTATGAAAGCGTCAAAGAGTCGCTGTCATTCTTTTTGGCAGTGAGCAATTTATCAAGCCAACCGGCAACGACCACTTCGCCGCCATGCACGCCGGCTTTCGGACCGATGTCGACGATGTAGTCGGACGAATAGATCGTGTCCTCGTCGTGTTCGACCACGATCACGGTGTTGCCCATGTCGCGCAGGTTGAGCAGCGTCTTAATGAGACGCTCGTTGTCACGCTGATGCAGACCGATCGTCGGCTCGTCGAGCACGTAGAGCGCACCCACGAGACCGCTTCCGAGCTGTGACGCGAGGCGGATGCGCTGTGCTTCGCCGCCGGAGAGCGTGT
Source organism: bacterium (assembly GCA_021814825.1). Classification (GTDB taxonomy): domain Bacteria; phylum Patescibacteriota; class Minisyncoccia; order Phycocordibacterales; family SBAW01; genus JAKALC01. The sequence continues at coordinate 859 of JAKAHS010000023.1, forward strand.
TAGCGCGGCGATCGAGCGTGAGATAGTCGAGACCGACATCGAGCATGAACTTCAGGCGCGAGCTGATCTCTTTGACCACCGTCTTCGAGATCTCTTTGTCTTTGTCGGAGAGCTCAAGCGTCTTAAAAAAGTCGTATGCGTCTGCAATCGACATCGAGGTGATGTCGACGATATTCTTCTGCGCGCCGTCTTTGTTGTATACAAATACGTGCAGCGCCTCCGGTCGCAGGCGCGCGCCTTTGCACACATCGCACACTTCATCGCTGAAGAAATGTTTGACGCCGAGGCCGTTGCAGGCCGGACACGCGCCGTACGGCGAGTTGAATGAGAAGAGACGCGGCTCGACTTCCGGGAACGAAAAGCCGTCATATGGGCACATGAACTTCGCCGACATGAGGCGCTCGCCTTCGGCGTCTTCGATCTTCACCAATCCTTCGCTTTCCGTGAGCGCTCGCTCGACCGCCTCCGAGAGACGTTCAAGCGCGCCTTGTTTGCTTCCCGTACGCGACAGCTCGCTGGCAAGAATCTCATCGACCATCACGTCGATCGAGTGCTTCTTGGTCTTGCTGAGGATGATCTGCTGTCGCAGGCTCTTGACCTCGCCGTCGATCTTCACCTTTTCAAAACCCTTGCCGAGAAGATCGTAGAGCAGTTGGTAGTATTCGCCCTTGCGGCCGACGACGACCGGCGCATATACGCGCACGTATTCATCGCTGAGATCAACGCCCATGACCGTACGCGACTTCTTCGGCGCGCGCGATGCCGTGCGATCGACGATCGTCTGCACGATCTCTTCATTGGAAAGTTTCTTGATCTCGCGGCCGCACTCAAGACAATGTGGTTTGCCGACGCGCGCAAATAGGATGCGCAGGTAGTCATAGATCTCCGTGACGGTCGCTACGGTCGAACGAGGATTGTTCGAGCGGCTCTTCTGGTCGATCGAGATCGCAGGCGAAAGACCGGTGATCTCTTCAACATCCGGCTTCTGCATCTGGCGCAAGAACTGTCGTGCGTATGCGGAGAGCGATTCGATGTAGCGGCGCTGACCTTCGGCAAAGATCGTATCGAACGCCAAAGATGACTTCCCCGATCCGGAAAGCCCTGTGAACACCACCATCTTATTCCGCGGGATCGACAGCGAAATGTTCTTGAGGTTGTGCGTCTTCGCACCTTTTATGTGAATTTCGTCTTGCATATATACGCAAACGACCCCAGGCCGTACCGGAGGGGGTGTATGTGTGGCATGACTATACCACAAAAATGACAGAAAGAAAGCTGCCTAAGGTCAGGCGGGGTCAGACCTCCACGACCGACCGCGCTACTTTTTGTTGTTGGCAATGGCCAAGCGGACGGCATCTGCAATGTCTGCGGGCGTTACGCTTGTCTTATCGATGAACTGCGCGCTGCCGAATTTCTGCAACCATTCCGTATTTGTCGGACGGATAGAGGCGGACATGATAATGACCGGAATGTCTGTCAGTTGCAGCTCGTTTCGTATGAGTTTGAGGGTCTCGAGGCCGTCGAGATCGTGCATCGAAAAATCCATAAGGATCATGTCTGGCCGCTCCCCTCCTCGGAGCATGGAGATCGCATCCTCACCGCTCTGCGCACGCAAACAGGCCATGCCATCGACCTGCTCAAGTCGGTGCACGATCAGATCGGTCCAAACCACATCATCGTCAACGAACAATATCGTCGGCATTTGGTCGGTCATATGCGTTTAAGTATAAACGATGGCTCTGTCGGATGCGAGATGAAAGGTGTGATGAACGATCCATCGCAGATCGCATGATCTTCATCGCGCGCGGGGCTTTGGTTTTGCTGCATCACCTCGACCTTCCAGCGCAGCGATCTCATCGCGAATGAGAGCCGCCGTCTCGAAGTCGAGATCTTTGACCGCGTGCTCCATCTGTTTGCGCTTTTCGGCGATGAATTTCTTCGGGTTCTTTTTGTAGAGCTCGGCATCGATCGAGAGGAGTTCGTGAACTGCCTTGCCGTGTTCAGAGCGCAGCTCCTGTGTGATATCGTGGATCTTTTTGATGATGGTAGTCGGCGTGATCTTGTGCTTTTTGTTGTACGCCATCTGAAGCGCGCGGCGGCGGTTGGTCTCGCTTATCGCAACTTCAAGCGACGGCGTCATGATGTCGGCGTAGAGAATGACGCGGCCGGCGGCGTTGCGCGCAGCACGGCCGATCGTCTGGATGAGCGACGTCTCCGATCGCAGAAAGCCGGACTTATCGGCATCGAGGATCGCGACGAGCTCGACCTCCGGCAGGTCGAGTCCTTCGCGCAGAAGGTTCACGCCGACCAGAACGTCGTACGTTCCCTTTCGAAAATCTGAGAGTGTCGTGATGCGGTCGAGCGTTTCGACGTCGGAATGAAGGTAGCACGCTTTGATGCTGCGCTCTTTGAGATATTCGGAGAGATCCTCCGCCATCTTCTTGGTGAGCGTGGTGATGAGTACGCGATTGTTGCGGCCGATCGTCTTCTCGACTTCATCGATAACATCTTTGATCTGCCCTCCGAACTCTTTGTTGCCGGTCACCGGCCGCACGTCGATCTCCGGATCAAGCAGTCCGGTCGGGCGGATGATCTGCTCTGCGATGTGACCCTTGCTCTTCTCGCGCTCGAAGGCAGCCGGCGTCGCGGACACATAGATCGTGTCGCGGACGCGTTCTTCGAACTCGTCGAACTGAAGCGGGCGGTTGTCGATAGCAGACGGCAGACGGAAGCCGTACTCGATGAGCATTTCTTTGCGCGAACGATCGCCGGCGTACATGCCGCCGATCTGCGGCACGGTCACATGGCTTTCATCGATCACGGTAAGGAAATCGGGCGAGCCGTCTTTCTTGTGCGGGAAATAATCGAGAAGCGTATACGGCGGCTGTCCTGGTTTGCGGCCGTCGAATTGGCGGGAATAATTCTCGATGCCGTTGCAGTAGCCGACTTCGCGGATGAGCGCGAGATCGTGGTTGGTGCGGCGCTTGAGGCGCTCCACCTCAAGCATCTTGCCGCTTCTCTCCAGATATGCCAGACGATCTTTGAGCTCTTGCTTGATGTTTTCGATCGCCAGCGCGCGCTCAGCCTCCGGCGTCACATAGTGCTTGGCCGGGAACAGAAAAACGCTCTTCACCTCGCCGCGATCCGCGCGGGTCGTCGCGTCGATGATGCGGATGCGTTCGATCATGTTATTTCCGAAGTCGATGCGATAGATGACCTTCTCATTCTTCGGCATGACCTCGACCGAATTGCCGAGCGCGCGGAACTGCCCTTCTTTGAGATCGGCATTGGTTCGCTCGAAGTAAACCGCCACGAGATCGCGCGCCAGATCGCTGCGATCTTTCTTCATACCGACGGAGAGCTCCATGTGCACTTTGAGATATTCTTCGGGAGAACCGAGTGCGTAAATGCACGAGACCGACGCGACGATGATCACGTCGCGGCGTGTGAGCAGTGCTTGCGTCGACGCGTGGCGCAGGCGGTCGATCTCTTCATTGATCTGCGCTTCCTTCTCTATATAGGTGTCGGATGTCGGGATGTATGCCTCCGGCTGGTAGTAGTCGTAGTACGAGACGAAATAGTGCACGGCGTTATCGGGAAAGAACTCGCGATACTCTTGCGCGAGCTGTGCCGCGAGCGTCTTGTTGTGCGCGATGACGAGCGTCGGTTTCTGCACCTGCTGTATGACGTTAGCGATCGTGAACGTCTTGCCGGAGCCGGTCACGCCAAGAAGCGTCTGGTGCTGTGCACCATCCTTGATGCCTTTCACCAGCGCCTCGATCGCCTTCGGCTGATCCCCCGCCGGTTTGTAGTCGGATCTGAGTTTGAATTTTCCGTTCATGTGTCCACGCTAACATTTTTTGCTTGGCCCACCAACTACGTCCTGCTTTTTGTATATTTGGTTACGAACTCCTCGCGATACTGTTCGAATCTTCCCTCTTTGATCGCGGCGCGCGCGCCATCGACGAGAGCGACAATGAAGCCGACGTTGTGAAGCGAACAGATCATGCTGCCGAGCATCTCGCCGGAGCGGATGAGGTGCGAAACGTACGAGCGAGTGAAGCCTTCGGTGCCGGGAATGATCGTCTCCGGATCGAGTGCTGACTGGTCGTTATGATACTCCGCGCTGCGCAGATGAATGATCCCGCGCTTTGTGTAGATCGAGCCATGTCGGCCGATACGCGTCGCCGCCACACAGTCGAAGAGATCGACGCCGTATGAGATGGCGAGCAGCACATCTGTCGGCTCGCCGACACCAAGTCCATGCCGCGGCATATCTTCCGGCAGCTCCGTGAGCATCTTGAGCGCCGACTCAAGCGAATTGTCGCCAAACTTTTTGCTGAACGAACCTCCGAGTCCGAAGCCGTCAAACCCCATCTCCCCGATCGCCCGCGCACTCTCTCGTCTCAAGTCGTCGAAGCTGCCGCCTTGCCCAATGCCGAAGATCAGCTGCTTCTCCCGCGCCTCGATATTCTGCCGATGCGCTTTGAGACTACGCTCTGCCCACGCATGCGTGCGCAGCATCGCCTCGCGCTGGTACTCATACGACTCGGTCGGCGCGGTGCATTCATCGAACGCAAAGAAGATGTCCGCGCCGAGCGCGTGCTGGATCTCGACCGAGCGCTCCGGCGTAAAGCGATGCAGCGATCCATCATGATGCGAAGTGAAGGTCACGCCATCGTCGTCGATGATCGCGAGCTGCCCGTGCTGGCTTTGTACTGATTCGTCGAAGATGACCGGTGCATGCTGCCCTTCGCCCTCCGCAGCCTCATCCTCTTTGAGAAATTTCGATATCTTGCGATTGAATGCGGCACCGAGCGAGAACACCTGGAAGCCGCCCGAGTCGGTGATCGTCGGACCGTGCCAGTTCATGAATGAGCTCAGTCCGCCACCCTTCTCTACGATTTCGACGCCGGGCTGCAGATAGAGATGGTAGGTGTTGGCAAGCACGACCTGCGCGCCGAGGTCGCGCAACTGCGACGGCATGACGCCCTTCACGTTCGCCTTGGTGCCGACCGGCGAAAACGCCGGCGTCTGGATATCGCCACGGCGCGTATGGATGACGCCGGCGCGCGCGGCGCCTTGCTTTGAGCGATCGGTGATCGAAAAATGCTTGGACATTCCGCTACTATAGCAGACTGATCATCTAAAATCAGTTGTAATCGCCTCACCTGCCAATTGGTGGACATCCGATGTCCACCAATTGATTAGGGAAAGCAAAACCACTTGTAAGCGAAGCTTCCAAGTGGTTTTCTGTTCATTTACTCCTTTGCCTCTCTTTTCCCCCGGTTCCTTAATTACTGTGTCGCAGCGGTTGTCGTACTCACGCCGACCAGCTGCACATCGAAGATAAGCGTCGAGTTCGGCGGGATCGGTCCGACCTGCTGTGAGCCGTAGCCAAGCGACGGCGGGATGACGAGAATGCGCTCGCCGCCAACTTTCATGCCGGCAACACCTTGATCCCAACCTTTGATGACCTGGCCGGCACCGAGCGTAAAGGTGAACGCGCCGCCGTGATTTGCCGAAGCGTCGAAGGTCGAACCATCGGAGAGTTTTCCGATATAGTTCACCGCAACTTCGTGACCTGCGGTCGCGGTCGCACCAGTGCCGATCTTCACTTCTTGAATGGTTACCGAGTTCTGCGATGTAGCGTTCTGCAGAATAGCTTGGACCTGCTGCTGTTCAGCCTGCGTCGGCGCAGCGGTTGTGCCTGCCGTACCCTGAGTCTGTTGCTGCACGGTGGTCGGTGCCGTTGCCGTCGGCGTCGAACCCTTCCAATAGAAGAAGAACATGATCACAATAATGGCGAGCGTCACCGCGATGCCGGTGTACAGAGTTTTCTTTTGCATGCTCCTATCGTACCTATCCTTGCCGCTTGGCGCAATACGGATTGTCCCCAATCGCGCGGAGGTATTGTATAATGAAGCAACATTATGGAACGTCACGAGCGTCGAGTCCTTCTTGTTCTTTTTACCGTGATCATCATGGTCGAGGGTTTTGTAATGGTGAACATGGCAGCACAACAGCAAGGCACAAGCTTTGTCGCAAACGCCGAAAGCGCATGGCGCGCATTTTTGAGATAGCTCCTATGAAGCGTACACTGTATAGCACCGTTCTGATCGCCGCACTCTTCTCTTCTCTGGCGAGCACCGCGCTTGCCGACGGTGTTCAATTCGCCACGCAGACGATCTTTCTCTCAACGGGTTCGCCCATTGCTGGCTCATCGATCTTGGTCCACTCCAGCGTCGTGAACACCTCATCAAGCGAATTCAATGGACAAGTCATGTTCAAAGACGGAGCGACTCAGATCGGTCGCGTCTCCATCTCGGTGGCGGCTGGTGACGCTCAGGTCGCCACAATATCGTGGAAACCGACAGCGGGCAGTCACACGCTGACCGCTTCTCTCATTGATAGCGCAGGCGATGTGATGATCTCGCTCGGCGGTGACACACAAGCAGCTGCGGTCTTCGCTGTCGCGGCACAGCCGCCGCCTCCGACAAGTCCCTCCGTCGATGCAGCCTCTCAAACAAGCAGCGCCTCGCTCTCCGGTATACTTTCTTCTGTCGGATCAAGCGACGGATCCTTGCAGCCGTCGGCGCCGATAGTACAGACCATCGACAATACGATTCCTTCTCTCTCCACGACCACCCAAGGCATCTTCTCGACCATCGATGCGGGCAGGAGTTCTGCAGCGCAATTGATCAATAATCAACTGACGATCGCGAAACAGAAGATGCAGGCCGCCACCTCGACCAGCAAGTCGGCTATCGGCACGCGTACGACCTATGCGACAACATCAAGCTCCAGTACCACGCAAGCAGTGTTCGACTGGTTCGCCGGCGTTCTCTGGACCATGTATTTCTATGTCTTGAGCGCTCTGCGATGGGCGGTCACGTCACTGGTGATATTCTATCCGCTCGCCGTGTTCCTCTTCGTGTGGTTGTTGCATAGCTTGTATAAACGCCTGACCGCGCCTCGCTACGATTTTTAGCGAACGAAAAAACGCTGCATCTGCAGAAGAGCCGCTGAGCGCGCAAGGTGTTGCGACCACAACCTCTATAGAAGCCGAACTTCTATAGAGGTTGTGGTTCGGAGATTGAGCATTTTTTCTCATCAAATTCCAAAAATGAGGCACAATCTCTTGCGAACTCTTTCATCTCGCGCTGGTCTGGAAAAGCGGTGCGGTACATCTCGTCCGTATCGATTATTGGCGACGGTCCATGACCGACATAATGTGCAAGACTACTATAAGGATACCGAACCGCAAATTCGTATGCATCGTCAAAGTATGCGAATGCTTGCTTGAGTCCCCCGGGATACATCTCAAACGCATTCTTGATATGCAGATACACGAACAGGTATTGGAAATAGTCTTCGTCATCGATCAGGCGCGCCTTATAAGATCCCTGTAACAGCTTCCCTGTCTCCTTGTATCGCGTATTGAACCGGTTGGTCATGCCCGTGCCGAGCTTCCGCATAAATCTCGTTGTACCGCCTTCGATTATTTCCTCGATAATGAGATGAAAATGATTGTCCTTGAGGATGAACGCATGCACGTTCACCAGCGGGTTACGCACTGGCCACTCCCCCGGCCACAACAACTTACTGTTGAAGTCAGACTTCAACAGGTCTTGAAGGGTGCGCATCGGATTAGGCGCGGCGTAGTCGCTATTGAAGTAATAGAGCATTTGCAGAAAATTCCAACGATCCTTATCATCGCGGACAATTTCTTGCTTCCTGTTTCCCCTATTGAACACATGTACGAATGATCCGACACCAAAAGGCTCTTTTCTCATGTTCAATGTTGCTGTTGAAGTCTGACTTCAACGGTTTTAATACGTACTAAAAACCCACAGAGGGCCGTCCTCTGTGGGACTGTATCTGTAAATCGTAGCACATCTTTCTGCTTTGAAGCCAGAACCGTCTGTTGAAGTTAGACTTCAACACTTCAACAGAAGCTTCGCGCTAGGCGAAGGCGAGGTAAATGTAGGTGGCGCTAGTGACGTTGATGTTGGTCGTGGAGTTCTGAACGACGGTGATGCCGGTCGTGTAAGGCTCGACACTGCTATCAGTCGTTACTTCCGCGGCGGTCGTGTTGAGGCTTAGGTGCGGGTCGTTGGCGGAAGAGCCGTTGATGCCGCGCACGCTGTCCCACACGAACCAGTCGCCGGTGCTATCGGTGCGCTTGCAGAGGAAGAACCGGGCGTTTCCGCTGAACCCCATGTTGAGGTTCAGCGACGTTCCGTTGCCGGTGTAGCTGCCGACCTTGCTGATGCCTGCGAGGGTGGCAAAGAGGTAGGCGACGTAGGCATAGTTTAACCTACCTGTAGATGGATTAGCATTTACTTGAAACGTAGCAATTGTTGGTTGTGCAGCTATATTAGTATCATATACTGTACCAGGATAACTAATCTGACCATTAAGGTTTGATAACGTATAAGTTGAAGCAGTGAATTGTGTGCCAACAATCCAATTAGGACTGAGTGAATCCGGGTCTGTTCTATTCTTAATAACAAGGAACTCTGGCGCAACTCCAAGATTATGCTGTATGTCTTGGGCGCCTCCATTACCCGTATAGCACACCTCATCAAACACCCCTGGAGCGCGGCGGAAGAACCAGTTGATGTATGTTCTGCTAGTAAAATTTATTCTCCCGTTACTTGAGTCTGTTCCTAAAAGGTCGCCATCCATGCCAAATGATTTTAATCCAACGCCAGAATCACTTGTTTCTGCTGTTGTTATTGGAGAGGACAAGAAAAGATCCGGGCCTCTTAGCCTGTCATACCAACCTCCGGCATTGGTTCCATCACGAGATCCCGAAACAACCAAATCCGGCGGGAAGCCGACGCCGAGA
>JAKAHS010000024.1 GCA_021814825.1 bacterium
TTGAGAAGGTAGGGGACGATGCCGATCGCGATGCCGCCGATGCCCGCCAGGTTGGTCATGATGTCGAACGTCGGAATGCTGTAGATCGCGATGAAGAACAGGAATGCGGCGCTCAGTGCGGGCCACAGTATACGGGTGATCGAATGCCATACGCCCTCCGAGAAGGTCTTACGATAATGCCAGGCGCAGGCAAATCCAGCGAGTCCGAGGTAGAACGAGATCTGGAATCCGATCGCGCTGATGAAGATCTTGAGAATATCGTTGATCGTCGGAATGAACGAAGACAGGACGAGCAGGATCATGCCGAATCCCCAGATGAAGAAGACCGCCATGTACGGTGTCTTCCAGTCGCGGTGGAGTTTCGCGAAGCGCGGGTTAAGCGTTCCATCGCGGCCATTGGCAAAGAGAGTGCGGGTGAACTGGAGGATCGATGTCTCGAGCGTGCCGATCGTCGAAAGGAGAACTGCCACGATCGCCGCGAGGCCGAAGGTGTTGCCGTAGAGTTTTTCGCCGATCGCATAGATCACGTTGGTGTTGTAATGCTGTATGTCCGCATCAGGAAGGCCGAGCAGGACGATCACGATGAAGGCGAGGAAAAAGAAAAGGAGGTAGGTCATCGCAAAGAACGCGCCGCGACCCGGCGTCTTTCCTGGATCTTTTGTCTCTTCGCTGAGGTTCATGACCACGTCCCATCCCCAATAGAAGAACATACCGATGAGTGCGCCGTCGGCAAAGGTCTTCGGCGTGAAGCCGGCAAGCGAGAACCAACTCCATGAGAATGGATGTGCGGGCAGGTGCGGAAATACCAGGAAGCTGGCGACACCGATGATGCCGAGGATGGTGAGCTCGACGAGCGTCATGGTCACCTGTAGGTAGCTCGAAAGTTTTATGCCCTTGAGCGTGATGAATGATACCAGGGTGAGCATGATCGCTGCGATCGTGGTGATAAGGTGGACGTCATTGATGTGGCTGGGCGCGAAAAGAAGGAGGACGGCGTTGGCGACCGGGATCGCGCCGGAGACCATGAAGAGGCAGGTAGCGACCAGAAGCGTCCAACCGGCAAAAAAGCCCCACGTCTTGCCGAATATCTGGCCTACCCAGGCATAGGAGGCGCCGGCATGAGAATCCATTCGATTGAGATTGATGAAAGCGAAGGTGATGCCGAACATGATGATGCCGCAATAGAGAATGCTGGCCGGGGCGAGGATGCCGACGGTGGCGATGAGGGTGGCGGCGGCAACTTCTACGGTAAAGGCTGGCGCTGTGCCAGCAATACCCATGATGATCGACTCAAACACCCCGAGCGAATTTTTCGCCAACGACCGTTCTTGTTCCATGCACTCAGTATAAACGGTGAAGGGGAGTGAATCTACTGGCTGTGGTTCGTGATGGTTATTAAAGATATTCTGTATCCACAGTGTTGACGGTTCTTGGTTGACATGTTGTATTGATTGTGGTATGTTTTTGCCTAGTGTTTGGGCGCAGTACCTTTTGAACAACGAACCTGAGGAGATGATCATGGTGATGAGTGTCGATGCGGTGATGCGCAGTACCCCCGGTCTTGCGGTTGCGGTGATGGCGACCGATAGCATGCCGCTGGAAGATCGAGACGGGAACGATATCTACAGCCTTCGCCAGGATCCGTTGCGCGACTGGGCCGACCTTACGCATGACGCCGTCACCTCGCGGCTCCTTGCGGAGGGCTGGGAAGACGTCGACGGAAATGGTGGCAGCGAAGACGACGAAGACAGCAACGAGCCCGAAGTGCCGGTTGGCGAAAGCGATGAGCCGGCAGTGCCGATGGTGTTGGATACCGACCACGAGCTCGCCGGGCTCTACCAAGAGCAGTGCGCTGACGACACGTTCGTGTGCCAGTGTTCCGCCAAGGGCAAGGAGATCGGCTGCAAAACGGCGAAGACGAAGTGCGACCGTGCACGCCAGCCCTACTTCAAGGGCAAGGAGCGCAAGCCGCGTCATCTCAAGAAGGTCGAAGTGACGGCGTAATGCCGGAGATGGGGCGGGATCGCAAAGCGATCCCGCCCCTTTTAGTTATGAACAGGGCGCCGGAATCGTGTTTTATACCGCATGATACAATCAGCGTATGTACGATACCCGCGAGGTATAGCACATGTCGTGAGGTGGGCATCGCGACTAAACGTTCGTCATTAACTATTTTAGCGCTCTCTTAATTTAATTATGCAATCAGGACACATTAAACAGAGAGGAGAGGTGCGCGGCTTCACGCTGCTCGAACTCCTCATCGTCATCGCAATCATCGCGATCCTTTCTGTCGCACTTATCATTACCATCAATCCTGCTGAAACGCTTAAGAAGTCGCGCGATGCGCAGCGCATTTCCGACCTCGCGTCGCTCAAGACAGCGATCGGTTTCGTGTTGACCGCAAGCTCCACCCCATACCTCGGAACGATCGCTGGCACGGACTACTGCCTCAATGGCGGTTCAACAGCTCGCATCTTCTACAGCTATAATGGCACGACCTGCAATCCAGCAAGCGTAACGCCGGTCGGGGCTGACGCAAATGGAACGTTCTCAAGCACCGGACAGTGCGTAGCGTCACCGAACACGTCGAAGACGGACGGCACTGGTTGGATCCCGATCAATTTCGGCTGGACCTCAGGCGGCTCTCCGATCTCGAACCTTCCGGTAGATCCGGTCAATAGCATTGGTGATACCGCAGCGGCAACGACGTCTGACCTTGTGTATCGCTACGCATGCCAGTCGACCGGCGGCACTCATCCGAGCAATGTCTACGAACTCGACGCGACGCTCGAAAGTCAGGCATACACCGTGACCGATCCGAAACAGCAGAACGATGGCGGAGACAGCTCGAACTATTACGAGACCGGCACCGACCTGCGTCTCTTGCCGCTTGCCGGCATCTAGCCAGCATCTTGGTCCGTTCTCACAAAAAGATCGCGCTCATAGCGCGGTCTTTTTGATGGTACGATGTACGCATGGCTACCATGCTTATCCGTCTCGCCAGTATTCTCGCAGTACTTTCTCCGATGATCGAAGGAGTGATCATCGCCGCGGCGATCTACGCGCTTGTCCGCACAGAAGCTTGGTTCAAAACACTGACCGTGATCTTTTTGTGCTGGAGTGTCGCCTATGCGGCATTTCTGACGATCGGACAGTATCTCGTGTGGTCGATGGATCCGTTTTTGCACGCCCTGGTGTTCGTCCCGGTCGCGCCACAGGGTGTCGTTCCGAGTGCGCTTGTGCCGCTTCTTTCGCTGTTCCATTTCCCGCACGGCTACTTCATCTTTTATGCCCTCGACCATTTTTGGATGCCGCTTATCGTGGCGCTTGTCCTCGCTGGCCTGTTCTACGGCGTGCTTCGCGCCCTGCGGAGATGGCGACGCGATATCTTCAGCGTGCAAGAAATGGAGATCGGTTTTTTGTGCGCACTGCTCTCCGGCTGGCCGGGCATCGTGATACTCATACCACTTGCACTTCTGTCCGCACTCCTTTTCAGCATAGTGAGGCTCGTGTGGATGCACGAGGAGCGCTCATCGCTCGCAGCTCCCTTCATCGCCGCCACCGCCTTCTTGTTCGCATGGAAGGTGGCGAGTGCATCGTATCCGATCATTCCTGACCCGATCTCGTTCATGCACCTGTCGGCGCTCCGGTCCTTCTAAGACTCACACACATTGCTATCCGTGTTCTTTTTGCGTAGCATTAAGTAACGAACCTCTTCTCCTCGCTTCATTGTCATACGCTATGTCCATTGACCTCACCAATCTGCAGAAACTCATTCAAGCGTCCGGCCTGCTGACCGATGCCGAATTCGCGATAGCGAAGGAAGAAGCAGAGCGGACGGGGCGCACGATCGAGAACGTACTCGTGGGCGAAGGATATCTCACCGAAGCGTACTTGGCGGAGATCGTCGCACCGTATTATGGCGCGCCGGTCATCGATCTCAAACAAGTGGAGCTCTCGCCGACCGTGGTCGGTATCATTCCCGAAGCGTTCGCGAAGGCAAAGCATATCGTTGCGTTCGAAGACGATGCCGTCAACAAAAAAGTGAAGGTTGCGATGCTTGACCCGCTCGACCTCGACACGATCGCGTACCTGCGCGCGAAGCTCGGGAAATGGGTCGAGCCGTATCTGACCACCGAGGCGGGATTGCACCATGGTCTGCGCCACTACAAGGGTAAGGGCGAAGAGGTGGGGTTCGATAAGGCTATTTCTGAGAACATCGAACGCTCGCTTTCGCTTGCGGACAGCGGAGATCTCTCCAAGACAGCGGAGGCGGTGCCGATCGTGGCGATCCTCGATAATGTGATCGAACAGGCAGTCGTTCTTGACGCGACCGACATCCATTTCGAACCGATCGAATCGGGCACGCTGGTTCGTTTTCGCATCGACGGCATACTGCGCGAGATGTTCTCGCTACCGAAGCAGATCGCGCCGATCCTGGTCGCTCGCGTGAAGATCTTGGCGAGCTTGCGCATCGACGAACATCAGATGCCGCAGGACGGTCGGTTCCGCTTCGAACTTGAAGATGGCAGTACGGTCGACATCCGCACCAATGTCATGCCGGTTCTCAAAGGCGAGAAGGTGGAGATGCGCCTCCTGCGAAGCTCGGCGCGCCCGCTGTCGCTTGGCGATCTCGGTCTTCAGAAAGACACGATCGAGATCATGCGCGAAGAGATCAAGAAGCCGCACGGCATGATCGTGGTGACGGGCCCGACCGGTCATGGCAAGACGACGACCCTCTACGCCATCCTCAACATACTCAACACACAAGAAGTGAACATCACGACCGTCGAAGACCCGATCGAGTACGAACTGCCGCGCGTGAATCAGACGCAGGTCAATGAGAAGGCAGGCATCACATTCGCGAATGGTCTGCGCGCGCTCCTGCGCCAAAATCCGGACATCATCATGATCGGCGAGGTCCGCGACTCGGAGACGGTCGAGATCGCCATCCAGTCCGCGCTCACGGGCCATCTCTTGCTCACGACGCTCCACACCAACGATGCGCCAAGCGCTATCCCGCGCCTCATCGATCTCGGCGCGCAGCCGTTCCTTCTTTCTTCCACCCTCAACGTCGCGATCGCGCAGCGCCTCGTGCGCCGCATCTGCACATCATGCATCGAGTCGTATCCGATCAGCCCGGCGATCAAAAAGCTTGTGGATAATCAGATCAAGCTCTCGGGCGACACGGTCTCGATAAAGCCTCCGAAGACGCTCTACCGCGGCAAGGGATGCAATGTGTGCGGCGGCTCCGGCTTCCGCGGACAGATCGGCATCTTCGAGGTCATGCGAGTGTCCGACCCGATCAAAGAACTGATCCTGAAGTCTGCGTCGGCACTCGAGATCCGCCGCGTCGCGATCAAAGAAGGCATGCTCACGATGTTCGAAGACGGCTTACTGAAAGTAGAGAGCGGCGTCACGACCATTGAGGAAGTGCTGCGCGTGGTGCAGGAGTAGGGTTGACTCTCGTGCGGTATAGTAGAGAGACAGCCGGTCGTATGCAGAAGCTCAAAGCTACGCGGCGCAGAATGTTATGATCTATACTTACGAAGCTTATGGACAAGATGGTGCGGTCGAGCGCGGCGAGCTCGATGCGCTCAATGAACAGGAGGTCGTCGACCATCTGCGCGCCCGCGCACTGGTGCCGACATCCATCAAGAAACAGCGCGCGGCAGGGGAGGGCCTCTCCAGCGGCGTCTCGTTTTCGATATTCGAGCGCATCAGTCCGGTCGACATCGTCTTTTTAGTGCGCAACTTAGGCGTGATGCTCAAATCAGGTCTCAGTATCAGTGAAGCCCTCGACATTCTGATCGATGATGCGGAGAAAGTAAAAATGAAGGCGATGCTGACGCGCGTGCGCACGAACCTTCGCGGCGGCAAACCTCTTTCGGAGAGCTTTTCGCAGGACCTGCGGTACTTTCCGCCGATATTCCTCGGCATGGTGAAGGCGGGCGAGTCCTCCGGCAAGCTTGATGCCGTGTTCGATGAGCTTGGGGCGTATCTCTACAAGGAATACAACCTCACGCAAAAGGTGAAGTCGGCGCTGACCTATCCGGTCATACTCCTTATTGGTTCGACCGTGGTCGTGTGGCTCATGTTGACCTTGGTCTTGCCGCGCATCGCTAATGTCTTCAACGCATCCGGTGCGCACATGCCTGCGGTCACGAGTTTTTTCATCGCTCTCGGGAGTTTCTTGTCGAATAATCTTATTCTCAGTTTCGCTGCCGCTGCGGCGGTCGTGTGGTTCTTTACGGGCTTTCGCAAGACAGAGACCGGACAGCGATTCTTCTTCCATGTCATGATGCGTCTTCCGGCGGTCGGTACGCTGGTGAAAAAGATCGTCTTGGTGCGTCTGGCGCACAGTTTCGGCAATCTGCTCCAAAGCGGTATGTCAGCGACCGAGGCTCTTGAACTGACCGGCGAGTCGATCGGCAATGATGTGTATGAGCGCGCATTCAAGGAGGTCGGCGATGACGTGAAGGAAGGCGCCGCGCTTTCCAAGTCGTTCAGCAAGCATCCGGAGCTGTTCCCGAACATCTTCGTCAGCTTGGTCACGGTCGGTGAGCGGACCGGCACGCTTGGATCCGTGCTTCTCAATCTCGCTGATTTTTACGAAGAAGACGTCGACGATGCGCTCAAGACGCTTGCCTCTCTCGTGGAGCCGGTCATTTTGCTTGCGATCGGCCTTCTCATCGGCACGATCGCGCTTTCGGTGCTGCTGCCGATCTACCAGCTCATGGGGCAGTTCGCGTAAGTGTTTGAAGCTATAGGATCATGAAAGGATTTACGCTCGTTGAGATACTGCTTTCGCTCGCGATACTCGCGGTCCTGATCGCGGTCAGCGCGCCGGTCTATCAACAGCTTCAGTCGCAGAACGGCATGGACAACCTCACGACGATCGTCGCGCAGGACATGCGCCGCGCGCAATCGCACGCGCGAGCGAGCGATGGCGGCTTGCCGTGGGGCGTTGATATCTCTTCGAACACGGTCACGCTCTTTGAGGGATCAAGTTATGCGAGCCGCGTGCAGGCGTATGACGAGACCTACGCTTTCAGCAGCGACATAACGGTCTCCGGCCTTCTCGATGTTGTGTTCTCGGAACTCTCCGGCGATCCGCAATCGATCGGCACCACGACCTTCAGCGTTTCCTCCGGCGCCACTCGCACGCTTTCACTCAATGCACATGGAACCATCTCGTACTGACATGACACGCACAGGTGTTCGCCGAAGCGCGCGTGCGCGCGGCTTCCTCATCGTGGAAGCGCTGATCGCGGTCTCGCTGCTGGCGCTTCTGGTAACCGGGTTCATGGCATCGATGCTCTATGGAGAGGAGGATTCAATGCTTGGCGGAGCGCGCAGCCGCGCCGCACTCCTGGCAGGAGAGACGGAAGAAGCGCTGCGGAATTTCCGTGATAACACATTCCTGAATCTTGTGCCGACCTTGGCGACTGGTCTCGCCACATCAAGCAATACCTGGATGTTCTCTGGAGCGTCAGACACGACCGACATATTTACGCGTGTCATCTCCATAGCATCGTCGACGAGTGGCACCGGCATCCGCCTCGCTACAACGACCATCACTTGGGTGCAGAATGCGCAGCGCACGGGATCGATGACAGTCGAGACCGCGCTCACCAATTGGCGTGGATGTCGCGGCGGCATGCTGGTATATGGCGACGGCGGTACGACCGGCGACGCGATCAAGTACCAGATCTTGAAGTCCAACGACCAGAATGATTGCACATGGACCGCCCCTGCGGCGACCGCCGACGTGGATACTTCAACGACCAACAAAGCGCTGCGCGCAGTTCAGCTGTATGCATCCGCGACGCGCAACGAGAAGGTGATGATCTCGCGCCACTATGACGGTCTCTATCAGTACATCTATGCGCAGGTATGGAATGGCGACACGGGCGCGTGGGGGAATGTGCAGCTGCTTTCAAGTTGGTTTTCGATCACCTACTTGGACGTGCAGCAGTTCAGCGGTACGTATCTTCAGAATGGCGACTTCATGGTCGTCTATGCCGATAACACCAACACGCCGAAGATGCGCATCTGGAATGGTTCGACGTGGTCGCCGCAGATTTCATTGCCAACTATGGACGGTATCCCAACATATGCGATCGCGAGGGCGCGCCCGGGCACGAATGAAGTTATGGCCGCATTCTTTACGCAGAACAAACATACCATCACGCAGTACTTCAACGGTGGGGCATATGCGACCGCCAACTGGGCGTTATATCCAGATCACGGACTATCGGCCCCCACGAATCTCGAGCGGATGATCGACTTTGCGTGGAGCCCCAACGACCCGCTCAGAGGCGGTCTGATATTCTCCGACTCGAACGCCGACAAGTCGATGGACATCAAGATATGGACGGCAAATGGAGCGGGTGGCGGCTCTTGGGGTGGGCTCGTCAATTCAAGTCATCAATCAAATAATCTTGGCGCGATGCAGATCATGGCAAGACCGGGCGCTAATGAATTCGATGCGTGCGATGCAGACTCACGAATCCCATCGCGTCTCGTGTGCTATTCTGCCAACTTCACGCCGGTGTGGACGAATCCGGCCAACAGCATTCTCACGACGAACGGTCCTTCCGGCGTAGAGCGGTCCTTCGGCGGCGCGTTCGAATCGGTGTCCGGCAACCCGGCGATCATGGTGTATTCGGACAGCACCTCGGTGCCGAAATTGAAAAAATATAATGCGGCCACCGGCACGTGGGACTCCGCGACGACCAATCTCAGTTCGATCGGTGCGACGCTCTATACCGTTTCCGCTATACCGTATCCGGGCACTGATGAGGTCATGGTGCTCATGGCAAATCTCAGTGATGATCTCTACAGCGCCGTCTGGGACGGAAACAATACCGTCATGTACACGGCACCCTCCGGCTATGCGCTGGCCGCGCATGGCGTGAACGGTTCAGCGACAACGGATTATTGGTATGCTTTTGCGTGGGACGCGTTTTAAAATTTTACTACTATGAACCGAGGATTCACGCTTATCGAAGTCTTGCTCTATGTCGTCATTACGACGATCGTGCTGGTGTCGGTATCGGCGTTCCTCTCGCTTCTCATGGCAGCCCGCGCAAAAGATCAGGCTATCAACGAGATCGAAGGGCAGGGGCTTGCTGCAATGCAGACTATCGAGCAAGACACGCGCAACGCGCTCTCCATCAATTCGCCCGCAACGGGCACGAATGCGTCGATGCTCTCGCTTGCGGTCGCGGCGGGCGCGAGTGATCCGACGATCTTCGGCGTGCAAAATGGCGTGCTCGGCATCAAGGAGGGGGTGGCAGCGACCACCACGCTCACCAATTCGCGCGTGATGGTATCGAACTTCACGGTCCAGAATCTTTCATCCGCGAACGGTACCGGCACGGTCCGCATTCGACTCACTCTTTCCTCGGCGAGTCCGTCCAGCCGCTATGAGTTCACCTACTCAAAGACCTTCACCGGCTCGGCAACCGTTCGGCAATGATCTTATGAAAACATTTTTCGCTCGGCACGTTCGCGGCTTCATCTCACTCCTCAGTGTGATCATCTTCGGTGCGGTCGGCGGGGCCACCTGGTT
>JAKAHS010000025.1 GCA_021814825.1 bacterium
GTTCGTATGATCCTTAATATATGTACATTTTCACAAGGAGCAACCCGTGAATAGGATACGCGCTAAGATAGCTCGCAGATCTTATAGGACCAAGCTTTTCGTCATCGACACCAACGTGTTCATGCATGACCCGACGAGCATTTATCGCTTCGAGGAACATGACGTGTTCGTCCCCATGATGACGCTCGAAGAACTCGATGCGCACAAGAAGGGTTCGTCGGAGGTCGAACGCAACGCACGCCAGACCAGCCGTGAATTCAACGCGATCATCAGCGCCGTCGACAACAATATCATGAAGAAAGGGATCCCTCTTGGCGTTCCTTCCAAGGGGCTGGCCACAGGACACCTGTTCTTCCAGACGGAGTCGATGAATGGCGGCCTGCCAGCGGCACTGCCGAAGGGAAGGAGTGGCGACAATCAGATCCTGAGCGTCATGAGATATCTAAAGGAGAAGAAGTACCCCGGCCGAGAAGTGGTACTGGTGTCGAAGGACATCAATATGCGCATCAAGGCCCGGGCTCTCGGTCTTCAGTCGCAAGACTACTTCAACGACAAGGTACTCGAGGACACCGATCTGCTGTACGCTGGAGCGAAGGGACTGCCGATCGGTTTCTGGGACACGCACAGCAAGGACCTGAAGTCGTGGAAAGAAGACGGCCGCACCTTCTACCAAGTGCAGGGACCGCTGTGTCCCGACATGCTGGTGGGCGAGTTTGTGTACCTGGAGCCGACGGAAGCTGGCGAGAAACCTCTCCATGCCATCGTGCGTAAGCGCGAAGGCCAGAATGCGACGTTGTCGACGATCGTGGACTACGGTCACAGCAAGAACGCGGTCTGGGGCATCACCGCGCGCAATCGGGAGCAGAACTTCGCGCTCAACTTGTTGATGGATCCGGAGATCGACTTCGTCACGCTGCTCGGCCAGGCCGGCACCGGCAAGACGTTGCTGTCGTTGGCTGCCGCACTGACGCAGACGCTCGAGACCAAGCGCTACACTGAGATCATCATCACGCGAGTGACGGTGCCCGTCGGCGAAGACATCGGCTTTCTGCCAGGTTCGGAGGAGGAGAAGATGACGCCGTGGATGGGCGCGGTCGAGGACAACCTCGATGTGCTCAACCGACCGGCGGAAGGCGGGGACAAAGGTGACCATGGCGGTACTTACAGTGGCGATTGGGGTCGTGCTGCGACGATGGATCTGATCCGCAGTCGTATCAAGATCAAGTCGCTCAACTTCATGCGCGGCCGCACGTTCCTCAACAAGTTCCTCATCATCGACGAGTCTCAGAACTTGACTCCGAAGCAGATGAAGACGTTGATCACCCGCGCCGGTCCCGGCACCAAGGTGGTCTGTCTCGGCAACTTAGGGCAGATCGACACGCCGTACCTCACCGAAGGCTCATCGGGCCTGACGTATGTGGTCGATCGCTTCAAGGGCTGGGCGCATGGCGGCCACATCACGCTCCAGCGCGGCGAGCGCTCACGGCTCGCTGATTACGCTGGCGACGTGCTCTGAGTTCGCTTCGTGTTCTAAGACCCACGAGGTCCTGCTACATAGCTTAATTTAGCTCATGCGCCAGGACCTTTTTCTTTTTCCACTTTTGAGACGGTCGTCGCAAAAGTGGAAAACGTTTTATGACGTATCATAGAGCGCCCCCTCATTTCATTGGCCTATCGATAAACTCTCTATATGCTTATGCGTGATGTTGCATATCGGGCGTAACTCCACCGCGGAGAAATTCCGCATAGTCCATTTCTTTCTTGCTTTCAGGAATGACGCGCTCGATCACCAGTGTGTCGTTTTCGATCTTCGCTTTCGTGATGATGACGCGGATCTGCTTGCCACCTGGTGCCGTGGCGAAGAAATGTGCGCGCGGGTTTTTATCAAAAGCGCGGATAGTGCAGAGCGCCTTGCGCGCAGAGCCACCCGTGAGTGGCGCACCTTTCTCGTCGATGACGCGCACAAGGGCGTCCTCACTTCCGAATTTTTTCGTATAGGTCGCTTGCGAGTCGTCCTGCGGCTGCGGCGTGATCTCGTCGCGCAGCCACTCCGGCAGCACTTCGGCGAGCATGGTGCCGCCTTCTGAAGCGAGCAGTATCTCGAATTCGCTGCCCTCAGGCGGCCACTCGCTTTCTTCAAGCTCGACGCGCGCCTGCGCGACGACCGGTCCGGCGTCCATCTCTGCGGTCATTTGCATGATCGAGATGCCGGTCACGCGCGCATCGTCGAGGATGGCAGAAAGCACCGGCGACGGACCGCGGTACTTCGGCAAAAGCGACGGATGCACGTTGAGCGCGCCGCGGCGGGGAATATTGAGCAGATCCTGCGGAATGAGTTTCGAATACATGGCGACGACGAACACATCCCATGGCGTGTTGCGCAGTTCTCGCGCGAGCGCGTCGTCCTTGAGCGTTTCCGGCGCGATCACTTCTATCTCGTGATCAAGTGCCCACGCGCGCACCGGGTTCGGCGTCGTTTCAAGTCCGCGCCCGCGCGGCCGGTCCGGTGCGGTCACGACAAGCGCCGGCAGAAGGCCCTGTGCCTCGAGTGCGTTGAGGACGTATACAGAGAGTTCTGATGAACCGAAGAAAGCGAAGAGGGGCATAGACATATATCAAAAAATTAAATATCAAAAATTAAAATGCGACGACGCTAGACGCTATCAGTCGATCTTCTCCGGACGGAGCGCGGTCGCTTTGTCGATATAGAGCACGCCATCGAGATGATCGACCTCGTGCTGGAAGATCTGCGCGAGCAGGCCGGAGCCGTTGAGCGAGAACGGTTTGCCATTCTCGTCGAGAGCTTTGATGGTCGCCTTATCATGGCGTATGACCGCGCCGTAGAGACCGCGCACAGAGAGACAACCTTCCGACATTTCACTCACGGACTTCGACCGGCGGATGATCGTGGGATTGATGAACACGCGATCGGGCGGCGGCGGAACCTTCTTGCTTTCTTCATCTTCATTCTCGATCTCAGGAGCGAAGACGCGTCCGGCAATGATGAAGAGACGAACCGCACTACCCACTTGCGGCGCTGCAAGACCGACGCCGTGTTTTTCTTTCGCGAGCAGCTTCTTCATCTTTGCGATGAGTTTTTGGATCTCAGGCGATGCGATCTCTTTCTGCGAGAGCGTTTTTGCGTGTTCGCGCAGTACCGGCTCGCCGTCCTGGACGATGGGGTCTTTGGTGGCAGTTGGTGCGGTTTTGCTCATAACATTTGTACTGTGCATCATTTTTTATCTTGGCGCAAGCCAGCGTTCGTTCAATCGCCAAGAACGGAGAGCGGGTCGACGCGTGTTTCGCTCGATTGCGGGAGGGAGCGGAGGATCGCGAGGAGGTGAGTGTCGGGATATGCGTCGTGGGGGAGGCGGATGAGAATATGCTCGCGGGCTCCGGTGCGCGCGCGGAGCGCGCGCACCGGAGCCGCCACTTTTCCTGAAAAGGTCTGCGGTTTGTATGCCGCGAGCGCGGGCAGAAGCGTGTCGAGTTGTGCGCGCACTGCCTCGCGCGTGCCCACGAGGGTGATCTTGATGAGCGTGAACCGCGGCGGATACTGGAAGCGCTCTCGCACCGCGCTCTCTTCTTGCGTGAACAGATTCGCGTCGCCACTCTCAAGCGTCTTCACGACGGCGTGTTCTGGTACGCGCGTTTGGATGATCATGGCACGCGAAAGCCCGCGCGCTTCTGCGAGCATATGCAGCGCCCGCTCAGCCGCTGAATATTCGGGCGCAAAGAGGAACGGATCGATAGAGACGATGATCGTGGTGTCGACATGAGTGAGATACGGCAGAGCGCCTTCGGTCGAGATGAGAATTGCGCCGGAACCATCTTCAAATTGTTTCGTTAGGCCGGCCATCTGCTTGAGTGAGCGCAGCTGCTTTTCGTCGGCGACCACGACATGAGCGCTGGGGAAGAATGAGCGAGTTTCGTGATAGACGCGTTCGGTGCCGATGCCAAGCGGCGCGAGACGCCATCCGCCGCACTTGCGGCACAGTGTTTTTGCGCCTTCTTCACTGCGGCAGTGCGGACAATGAAAGGCGCGTGCGCCCGATCGCTCGGAGAGTATGAGCGCCGACCCGCATGTCGTGCAGGTCAGAAGTTCTCCGCAATCATTGCATACGGTCTGCGTGGCGAGGCCGCGGCGCGCGCAGAGAAGCAGTACGTTCTTGCCGTGCGCGATCTCGTGTGCGATCGTCTCTCGTGCGCGGTCGGAGAATACGGAGAATGGTTTTTTCTCTTGCGTGCGCGGTGGTTCGAGATCGGTATCGCGCGCAGGCCGCATGTCGATGATACCCACGGGCGGAAGAACCAGAGGCGTTGTTTGCTCAAGCGAGTCAGGTCGAAGAAGCGGAGCGGGCGAGAGCAGGATGAGGCGCGCGCCGCAGGCGCGCGCCAACTCCTCTGCGCATACGAGCGCATTCAGATATGGTCGTTCATCGCGGCGATAGGCGCGCGACAGGGCGCGCTCGACCATGACCGCACCGAGATCCTGCCGCGGACATGATAGCGCTTGCATGGTGCCGACCACGATCACCGGCGCTTCAATCTCGATTGCGGCACGCCACGCTACCCCGAGCGCTTTTTTGGTGATCGCACTATCTATATATATGAGTGGCGCGTCCGGCATACTGTGCGCAAGCGCCTCGGCGAGTCGTCGCGCCTCGGCGATGGTCGGCGCGATCACGAGCGTGCTCTTGCTGCGCGCGGTGGTCTCGTGTGCGATGGCGATGATGCGCTGTGCGCGCTCGTCTCGCGAGCCGGCGAACCCTTCTTCGCGGGTGGTATCCGGTCGCGGTTCTTCAAAAGATACCGAAGGAAGTTTAGGTGCATTCGCTTGGATGTACGCTGGCGTGAGTGCGTCGACCACCGCGCCTGCAGAACATGCGTGCTGGTTTGCAATAGCGAATGCCGCTCGCAGGAAAGCGCGCGTGAGCACGCGATTGCCGCCGCCGGATATTTTTTTGAATGAGAAATCAGCGCCGCGTACCTCTTGCTTCTTGTCGGCCAGAGAGTCGCAGTGGGTGACGAGTCCGAACGAGACGCCGCCGCGCACGGGGATCTCTGCGATCGATCCTTCTTCGATCGGTTCAGAGCTCCAGTAGGAGAATTCTTTTTGCGGCGCGGCGGGCCCGAGCGGCAGTACGGATATGATCCACATACCACCAGTGTATAGTGAATGGTTTGCGGTTAACAGTCAGACATAACACCACACGATCCGAGATTTGTGTATTGTGACCAGTGGAGCGTACAATAGCCCAATGAGGTCCCGTTAGAAGTCGCGGTCGCTTCTGCCTAATCACCATCATGATCAAAGGTCACATTATACAGATTAATCTTGCACGTTGCGGTGGTTTAACGACCGCGACCTGCTTCTAATGGGATGAGAGAACGATTTGTTGTCGAGGGATTGGCGGGGAAGCGAGCGCTCCGAGGTGACCTTCCGGTGAGCGGCGCGAAGAACGCGGCGCTGAAATTCCTTGCTGCGACCATTTTGTTCGATGATGAAGTGACGTTCGATAACATGCCGGCGATCGAGGACATTCATCGCATGGGTGAGCTCCTTGAGAGCTCCGGTGCAACCGTCCGTTTCGAAGATCACACGATGACCGTCGTGCCTCCTGCACAGTGGAAGCCAGCGCTCGACACCGCGATCGCGAAGCGTCTGCGCGCATCGATCGTGCCGACCGGCCCGATGCTCGCAGATATGGGCGAAGTGACATTCCCATTTCCGGGCGGCTGCGTGCTCGGCGAGCGGCCGATCGATCTTTTCCTCTCCGGCTTTGAAGCACTCGGCGCGAGCGTCGAGGAGCGAGATGAACAATTCCATGTCCGTGCCAAGGATGGCGTGCTCCACGGCGCGCACATCTTCTTTCCATTCGTGTCGGTGACCGGTACCGAGACGCTCATGATGGCGGCAGCGCTCGCGGAGGGTGAGACCGTACTCGAGAATGCGGCGATGGAACCGGAGATCGTTGCGCTCGCGCAGATGCTCAATGCAAGCGGTGCGAACATCGAGGGCGCCGGTACGCCGGTCATCCGCATCAATGGCACGGCAGGGAAGCCGCTTCATGCGAACGGTCAGACATTCACGATACCGCCGGACCGCATCGAGACCGGAAGTTTTCTCGTACTCGCCGCCCTTGCGGGCGATGACGTGACGATCAGCCGGTGCGAGCCGACTCACGTGCGCTCGCTTCTTGATCTCCTGTCGCGCGCCGGCGTGCTGCTTGAAGTCGGCGACTCGTTCGTGCGCGTGCGGGGAAGCGCTGCTCCTGCGCCCTATACAAGCATTTCGGTGCGAACGCATGAGTATCCCGGTTTCCCGACCGACCTTCAAGCGCTTATGGCGATATTTCTCACGCAAGCTGAGGGCGAAGCGACGGTGCTTGAGACGATATTCGACGGCCGTTTCCGCTATGCGGATGATCTCAATCGCATGGGCGCCGATATCACGGTCATGAATCCGCATCGCATTCTCGTGCGCGGTCCGAAGCAGCTCTCTCGCGCGAAGCTCGAGAGTCCTGACCTGCGTGCCGGCCTTGCCTACATCATCGCGGCGGCTATTGCCTCCGGCGTGTCGCATATCGATAATGCATATGTCATCGATCGCGGCTACGAAAAGATCGAAGATCGTCTGGCTGGCATCGGCCTCTCTATTCGCCGCGAACAGTGCGAATGATCAATACTATGTTCAACAATTTTTCTTTCAAAAGTTTTCTCACGCCGAAACTCGGTATCGACCTCGGTACCGCCAATACGCTTGTCTTCGTGCCGGGCAGGGGAGTCGTGCTCAACGAACCGTCGGTCGTCGTCGTTTCGGAGCGCGACAAACGCGTGCTGGCGGTCGGCAATGAAGCCAAAGACATGGTCGGACGCACGCCGGGCGAGGTGATCGCATATCGTCCCATGCGCGACGGCGTGATCGCCGATTACCGCGTGACGCAAGCGATGCTGCGCTATTTCATCAGCAAGGCGCTCGGCCGAATGCAGTTCTTCAAGCCGGAGGTCATGATCTCGGTGCCGGCGGGCGTGACGTCGACCGAACGCCGCGCCGTCGTCGAGGCGGCGATCAGGGCGGGCGCGAAGAATGCCTACGTCGTCAAAGAACCGATCCTCGCGGCAATCGGCGCGAACATCTCCATTCAAGAGCCGCACGGCAACATGGTCGTCGATATCGGCGGCGGTACGACCGACGTCGCGGTCATCTCACTCGGCGGTATCGTCGCGTGCACCTCGGTGAAGTGCGCGGGTGACCGGCTCGATGCCGCGATCGCGGATTACATCAAGAAGACCTACAATCTTGCGATCGGCGATAAAACCGCGGAGCGCGTGAAAATGGCGATCGGTTCGGCGATCCCCGTCGAGCCGGAAGAAGAATTGGTGGCGGTCATCAAGGGGCGCGATTTCATCACCGGTCTGCCGCGCTCGATCGAAGTGAAGACCAACGAACTGGTGCGCGCGATAGGGAAGGAACTGCGCGAGATGACCAAAGCGATCCGCGACGTGCTTGCGGAAACGCCGCCGGAGCTTGCGAGCGACATCATCGATCGCGGCATCGTGATGACCGGCGGGTCGTCGCAGTTGCGGCACTTGGCGGAGCTGGTGCAGCGCCGCACTGGCGTCGCTGCGCGCGTCGCCGATGAACCGCTCTTGTGCGTGGCGCGCGGCACAGGCATTGCGCTGGAACATCTGGACACCTATAAGAAAGCGATCATCGCTAAGAGGTAGCTGTTAGCTTTTAGCTGGTAGGTTTTAGGAAATCCCTAAAAGCTAAAAGCTAAAAACTAAAAGCTTTATGTTGTCTCATCACGCATATATATATGAAGGCGACGTGCATCGCGCAGACGCTATCGCCGAGGCGCTGCGCGCAAGCGAGCGCTTCGGCGCGCACGATCCCAACTTTGTGGTGCGCCACTTTGAGAAGTTCGGCATCGATGATGCACGTGCTCTCGGTGCCACAGCGTCGCTGCGATCATCGGGCGGTCGCGCTCTGTTCATTATTGCGATCGCGGGTGCGACGACCGAAGCGCAGCAGGCGCTTTTGAAGCTTCTTGAAGAACCGCAGCGGGGAGTTGTGTTCGTGCTCATCATGCCGCATGGCATGATCCTGCCGACACTGCGTTCGCGATGTTTGGAACTCACGAATGAAGAATTAAAAATCAAAGATCAAGATGTCAAAGGCGCTAAAGCGTTTTTGGCGCTCGGCTACAAAGAGCGCTCTGCAGAAGTGGCGCGCATCATTAAAGAAAGTGCTGATGACCGCGGCGCGGTCCGCACCTTCATCAACGATCTTGAACAAGAACTGTACACTCATATATATAAGAAAGATGGCGTCGATCCGGTGATCACTCAGGCGCTGCGCGACATTGCCACGCTGCGCACCTATCTCTCCGACCGCTCGCCATCGCTTAAGATGATCCTCGAACACCTCGCCGCCTCATTGCCGAAGATATGACCCCAGAAAAATTAAAAGCTCGAAAGGAGCGGATCATGAAGCTCGACCATGAGCTCAAGAAGCTGTTTCCGAAAGCGCACATCGCGCTCGATTTCAGCAATGAGTGGGAGCTTTTGGTGGCGGTCATTCTCTCTGCGCAGTGTACCGACAAAAAGGTGAATGAAGTGACCGCGGTGCTTTTCAAGAAGTATAAGACGCTCGATGATTATGTACACGCTGATCCTGCAAGGTTCGAGCAGGACATCCGTGCAACCGGTTTTTTCCGCAACAAAACAAAAAATATCTTAGGGGCAGCAAAAGTGATCAAAGAGAAATTCGGCGGCAGGCTTCCGCGCACAATGGCAGAGATGGTCACCATACCGGGCGTGGCGCGCAAGACCGCGAACGTCGTGATAGGTAATGCGTTCGGAGCGGTCGAAGGTATCGCGGTCGACACGCATGTGATCCGTTTCGTGCGGCGGTTCGATCTCTCCGACCACAAGGACGCCGTCAAGATCGAGCGCGATCTTATGGAGCTTCTGCCGAAGAGCGAGTGGCTCGGCTTCACCTATCGCGTGATCGACTACGGACGCACCATAGCTCCTGCGCGCAAATACGACACTTCGCTCGACCCGCTTATAAAGATCTACCCTCCTGCAGCAACACGATTTAGGGTGTAAGGGTTTATTGCAGGCTTTTTCTTTTGTCCGCGGCGCGGTATCATAGAGCTAACTAAAAGCTAACAGCCACAACCTAACACTTGTATGTCTTACGACTTCAAACCGTTCGAAAAGCAGATCACTGATATCACGGAACGCCTTTCGCGCGAACTTGGCTCCGTGCGCACCGGTCGCGCAACGCCCGCTGTTCTCGATGGTATTCAGGTCGAGAGCTATGGCACGCGCATGCCGATCAATCAGCTCGCGAACATCTCGGTCGAAGACGCACGCTCGCTGCGCATT
>JAKAHS010000026.1 GCA_021814825.1 bacterium
CAGTCGGCGCCGATGAACGGGGAGTGCGCGTCTTTTTTCCTGATCTCACCTCAGAGCGTCGCACGGAGCTCGTGAAGATCGCAAAAGAAAAGATCGAAGAAGCCCGCATCGCTCTGCGCGGCGCGCGCGACCATGTGTGGAGCGACATTCAACAGCTCGAGCGCGAGGGTGCGATGCCGGAAGACGACAAGTTCCGCGCCAAGGATGACATGCAGAAGCGCGTCGATGCGGCGAATGCCAAGTTCGATGAGATGATGGTTCACAAGGAAAAAGAAATATCGAGTTAAAACTCTCATGTTTGGCGCATTGCTTCGTTGCGCGTCGGAAAATGGCGCTCATCGTATGTTGAATACGCCTCGCGTCATTTCTCTCGCGCGCCTCGCACTGCATCCAAACCTGAAAGTCTTAGTGCGCAGTTCCGCATAGTGTCCGAGCTATATGTCCATCATTCTATTCATCCTCGTTCTCGCACTGCTCATCGTCGCGCATGAGTTCGGGCATTTCATCGTTGCCAAACTCTCGAACATTCGCGTCGATGAATTCGCGATCGGTTTTCCGCCGCGCCTTTTTCAGATCCAATACGGTGAGACGGTCTATTCGATCAACCTTCTTCTCTTCGGCGGTTTTGTACGCATTGCCGGCGAGAACGACGGCGAGGAACAAGCCGATCCGCGCTCGTTCGCACATGCGCCGCGCTATGTGCAGGCGGCAGTTGCGGTTGCCGGCATCGTCGCCAACATCATCGCGGCGTGGCTGCTGCTGTCGGTCGTTTTCATGATCGGCATGCCGACCGCGGTCGACAGCGCGCATGCAAGCGCGGTAAACAATGCCAAGCTGACCGTGATCGACATACTTCCGAATTCTCCCGCCTCTGCGGTCGGCATCGAACAGGGAGACGTCGTGACCGCGATCCAGACGGGAACGGCAGTCATGCCCGTACCTCTCACCGCGCCTGCAGCTCGCGATTTCATCGGCGCGCATGGCGACGAGAGTCTGGTGGTGACCGTGACGCGCGGCGGCTCACAGAAAGTATTCGTGGCGAAACCAGAGGTAGGCGTGATCGCTGATGAACCGTTGCGCAAAGCGCTCGGCGTCGACTTTGCCGACGTTGGCACGGTGCGCTATTCGTTTACTCAAGCGTTTATCGAAGGCGGCAAGCTCACGATCTCGGAGACGGTCAGCACGACGCAAGGCCTCTATCATTTCTTCGGCGGACTCTTCACTGGTCACGCGGATCTCTCCGCGGTCTCCGGGCCGGTCGGCATCGCCAAAGAAGGAGCGGGCGCGGCGGCGGAAGGGTGGGGGATGCTGCTGTGGTTCGCGGCGATCATTTCGATCAATCTCGCGCTTATCAATGTGCTGCCGATACCCGGACTCGACGGCGGCCGCTTACTCGTCATCATTATCGAATCGATACGCCGCAAAACACTGCCCGCGCGTTTCCATCAGCACTTCTCCATGATCGGTCTTTCGCTCCTTGCAATTCTTATGATCGTGGTCACATGGCACGATATCGCGAAGCTGATCTAACGGACGTTACTGAACAAAATCGCGAACTGCGTCGTTGATGAAAAGGTATCCCATACCTTTTCATCCCGCTCGCTCATCGCCATACCAACCCAGTATGTCTCTCTCGCTCGCAGCCCGCGCCTAGCATTTCATCGATTTTGTTCAGTAACGCTAAGCGAGTACTGATATAGAGCGCTACTTTAAGCGCTGGCCATAAACGACTTTATGTGTCTTTGCGACAGACCAATTTTCGCCGTACAATGCAAGAACTATGCGCCAATCACAACTCTTTACCAAGACGCGCCGCGAGGCGCCTAAAGACGAAGTCGCCAAGAACGCGCAGTTGCTCATCCGTGCCGGCTTCATTCACAAAGAAATGGCGGGCGTGTACTCGTTCTTGCCGCTCGGATTGCGGACGCTCAATAAGGTCGTCGACGCGATCAGGCAAGAGATGAATGCGATCGGCGGACAGGAACTCGTCATGACCGCGCTTCAAGACAAGACGCTGTGGGAGCGCACTGATCGCTGGGACGACGAGAAGGTCGACAATTGGTTCAAGACGTCGCTCAAGGCGGGCGGCGAAACCGGTCTCGGCATCACGCATGAAGAACCGCTTACACGCATCATGTCGGAGTATGTGTCGTCGTATCGCGACCTGCCGCTCATGGCGTATCAATTCCAGAATAAGTTCCGCAATGAGATGCGTGCGAAGTCTGGCATCATGCGCGGCCGCGAATTTCTCATGAAGGATCTCTATTCATTCGCGCGCACCGATGAAGAAAATCAGAAACAGTACGATGCTGCGCGCGCTGCGTACATCAAGACATTCGATCGCCTCGGCCTCGGCGCGGTGACCTATCCGACCTTCGCCTCAGGCGGCATCTTCAGCGAATTCTCGGAGGAGTTTCAGACGATCTCCGACGCCGGCGAAGACATCATTTATGTGCACGAAGGCAAACACATCGCAGTCAACAAGGAAGTCTATACCGATGAGGCGCTCGCAAAACTCGGCTTGAAGCGCGAAGAGCTGGTCGAGAAAAAAGCGATCGAGGTCGGCAACATCTTCCATCTCGGCACGCGCTTTTCGGAGGCGCTCGGTCTTGCGTACAAGGATGAGGCGGGTGCATCGCAGCCAGTCGTCATGGGAAGTTATGGCATCGGGCCGTCGCGCGTCATGGGAACGATCGTCGAAGTGCTTGCCGATGAAAAGGGGATCGTGTGGCCGGAGAGCGTTGCGCCGTTTGCAGTGCACCTTGTTGAGCTTTCAAATGGCAATGCCGACGTGAAGGCGGAGGCGGAAGAGTTATATCGCGACCTCACATCCTCCGGCGTCGAAGTTCTTTTCGACGATCGCGATGCGCGCGCAGGCGAAAAATTCGCCGACTCCGATCTGATGGGTATACCGCTTCGCGTCGTCGTCTCCGAAAAAACGCTTGCGGCAGGGAAGTGCGAGTGCGTCCATCGCCGGAGCGGCAAAACTGAACATAAGACGAATACCGAACTCATTGAGTCGGTACGACCAGAGCGACGCCATGGGAGATAATACGCCATGAATAATTTTCGAGAAAAGATCTCAGGTTTCCTTTCGCACGATATCGGCATCGATCTCGGTACCGCCAACACGCTCGTGTATCTGCGCGGCAAAGGCATTGTCGTAAATGAGCCGACCGCGGTCGCGATCAATCAGAAGACCGGACGCGTGGTTGCGGTCGGTCGCGAAGCGCGTCAGATGCTCGGCCGCACGCCGGCGCATCTCTCTGCTGTGCGCCCGCTTGAAGGCGGCGTCGTGTCCGACTTCGAAGCGGCAGAAGAGATGCTCGCATACTTTATGAAGAAAGCGCAGGGCACCGTCACGAAGCTGCTCGGACCGCGCGCCGTCATCGGTGTGCCGTCCGGCATCACGAACGTGGAGATACGCGCGGTGCGCGATGCGGCGATGAATGCCGGCGCGCGCGAAGTCTTCATCATCGAAGAGCCGATGGCGGCGGCGCTCGGCATCCGGCTTCCAGTGCGCGACGCGGTCGGCAGTATGATCGTAGACGTGGGCGGCGGCACGGCGGATATTGCCGTGATATCGCTGGGCGGCATCGTGCGTTCCAAGAATGTACGGATCGCCGGCGACAAACTCAATAAAGATATCATGGCGTATGTGCGCTCGGAATTCAAGATCTTGATCGGAGAAAAGACCGCAGAAGCGGTCAAGATATCCGTCGCATCGCTGGTCTCATCACCGTCGCCGCTTGAAGCGCTCGTGCGCGGCCGCGACCTCATCACCGGTTTGCCGCGCGAGATCGTGCTCACCGACAACGACATGCGTGAAGCGATCTCGCCGTCGGTTGACGCACTCATCGAGGCGGTGCACGGCGTACTTGAGACAACGCCGCCAGAGATCCTCTCCGACATCGGACGCAGCGGCATCCATCTGGTGGGCGGCGGTGTCCTTTTGCGCGGTCTCGATTCGTTGCTCTCGGAGTGGATGAAGGTTCCGGTCCATGTTGCCGATGATCCGATGACGGCGGTTGTGCGCGGCACGGGCGTCGTGCTTGAGAATCTCGACGAACACCGACATCTCCTTATCGAACACGAAGATGACGTCATTTGATCCATGGTCAAAGATCTCCAGTGAGCGGCGGCGCGCGCACCAGAGTGCGCGCTTCATGCGGTCGGCGGGTTTGCTGGCCGCCCTCGTTATCATGGTCATTCTGGTGCGCGCGCCGCTCTCAAGCGTTCTGTGGCGAGTATTCCCATGGTTGCAAGATGCACAAGACTCACTATCTCAAACTGCGTCATACCTCAGCGTGCCATTCGGCGATAATGCCGTATTGCGGCAGCAGAATGAGCAACTTCAAGCGCAACTGGTCCGCACGCAGGATGCATTGATCGACCGCGACGCGCTCTATGCTGAGAATCTCGAACTCAAGAGTGTCCTAGGGCGTCCGCACCTCGGTTACGATTTCATTCGAGCTGGCGTCATCGCGCAGCCGCCGCAGCTTCCGTACGACACGCTTATGGTCGACGCGGGCGAACAAGACGGCGTGGCGATAGGCGATGATGTATGGATAGGCGATGGCGGCGTGATCATCGGCTCGGTCACCGCGGTGTATGCCACCACGGCGCGCGTCGCGCTCTTTTCATCGGCGGGCGTGACGCATGAGGGTTTTCTGCAGGGTTCGACACCGGTCACGGTCAACGGTGATGGTGCGGGGTCGCTCTCGGCTCGCGTGCCATCCGACGTCAATGTCGCGGTCGGTGATCAAGTATTCTTTCCGGGCGTCATGAATGGGATCTCGGAAGTCGTGGCGAGTATTGATGCGCCGGATAGCTCGTCGTTCAAGACGCTGTACCTTCATGCACCGCTCAATATATTCTCGATCCGATCCGTGAATATCCAAAAAAAATGATCTCAATGAACGACACTCGTCTCACGATCATTATGCTGCTTGCCGCATGTGCAGGACTTTTGCTGTGGTGGCCGATCTCGCTGATGCTGGTCATGTTCGCTGCACTGTCAGGACGCAGTTTCTTTGCGGTCATCTTCGGTCTGCTGTGCGATCTCGCGTACGGCGTGCCTCCTGCGGGAGTGCTGCACACGATCATGTTTCCATTCACGCTGTCCGCGGTGGTGTGCGTGCTCGTGCGCCGCGGCGCAGCGCTCTATCTGAGACGATAGCATTCAAAGCTCTCAAAAGAGGGGAGGAAAGAAGGGAAGAACTGCCACCTATTTTATCTTTGCTTCCACCTGGCATGGCCGAACGCGGCTTTGTGCGCGAGGCTTGACGCCTTTCGTAATTTATTACGTTCTACGTTACGCGGCAAGACTGGCGTGTGCCGTGCGTCATCGAGATCGGTTGCGAGCCACCACAGACTTTCGCGAGCAGTCAGCCACTGGTGCGGTTCATAGCGACGCAGATCGAACGGGTGCGTCGAGAACGCGCGCATGCTCGGCTGATCATTCTTTTGCAAAAAATATTCATGCGCGTATGACATGGCAAGTTCACGCACACTTCGATAGATCGGGTCGCGCCAGCCGAGCACTGCATGGTTGGTCTGACTGATTGCGCCCCAATGATCATGCTCGCGGAAGATCGCCACGACGTGGTCATCATCTTCATCGACCGCTTGCAAGTCGAGCAGGAGCGGCGCTTTGCCGTGATACGCGAGTGCGGCTGCGGCAAACATGGCGCCTTCGATGCATTGTGCTGTCCGTTTGCGTATCGTAAACCGCGGAGAACGCGCCGTCTGTACGAAGTTCATCGGCAGACTGTCCAGGAAGTCCTGGATCTTGTGCGGCGTATCGAGAGACTCAAAAAGATCTCGCTCAGCAGGCGTTAAAAGCTCGTGGATCTTTTCAGAATATTTTTTCAGGGAAGTCATAAGAAGAGTTCATAAAGTTATAAAGTTCGTAAAGTTCATAAAGGAAATTCGTAAAGGAAAAGGAAAGCAGAGACACCAAAACATTATAGCCGGTAAGAAGCGTCCGCAGACATTCTTTCTAACTAACTAAGGATATATACGTCGCAAAAGGTATATTGTGCGACGTATATATACAAAATCGCCGTATAACAACCAGACACACCGAATGACCGAGTTTCTTATGCAGGCCTCTCGTGCCCCGCTCTTAAGCGTTGCGAGTTTTTGCATTCCTCAGTTATGATGTGAGTATGCCAATATGGTTTGAAGATATGACTGCGCTTCTCGGGCGAGTCCTCGTCGGGGGGTTCTTCTTGTGGACGGGGATCCTCAATGCGATGAACTTCCCGGAGACCGCTGCGGTCTTTGGAACGCTCCAACTCCCCTCTCCTGTCGCTCTTGCGATCCTGGTCGTAGTGATCCAAGTATGCGCTGGGGTGGCGCTTGTCGTGGGTATGCGCATACGCGTCGCAAGTTTGGTTCTCGCAGCTTTCCTTTTGATCATGACGCCGATCTTGCACAACACCTTCGGCGATCCGCAGCAGCTGCCGCTCTTCTTGCAGAACCTCGCGCTTGTCGGCGCACTGCTGTATATCGCCGCGATAGAAAAATGACCACGTCACTATAAAAACAAAACGAGCTCGAGGTGATCCTCGAGCTCGTTTTGTTTGAGATATTACTCTTGCGCAGTTGCTACTGTGGGAGCGGTATTCGCAGACTCGCCCCAGCAATGACTTGACGAGAGCCATGGCGTCGTGCCTTCCCGCTCGTACAAGTAGCGTGCGAATGCCATGTTGCCGTCGAGTGTGTAGAGATCGTAGCCGAGCGCCTGCGCCTCCTTGCCGTGATAGTACTCATTGATCTGCATCACGCCAACGTCGCTGTGGACCTGGCCGCGTAATACATTGCCGTCAGCGTCATATTGTCGGAACTTTGATTCACAGCGTGCGATGTCCGCCATGATCGGGATGCCCGCGAAGTACAGACGGACGCGCTGCTGTACCGTCTGAGGTGCGGGCGTGGATAACGGGACCGATGAAGAGTCCGCCGCTGCTGTCGGAGTTGCGCCGCCAAAGGCGACGGACATGAGCATGGCAAGACCTATAGTTACTGGCATATAAACTTCTACTACGTTTTATGGCTAGAGGTAGGTATCGGGTTTTGAGGCCGAAACAAAAACGCCCCCGCGACACCGCGGAGGTAGCACTATGATGCCGTTTTTAATGCAAGGCGTCAATGTGACACGCTTGACAAGTCTTGTAAATCAGACCTCTGTTGTAGAATAAGGGTTTTTAGGCGGTTCGGACAAGATGCGAGAAACGTGGTATCGTAGGTAGGTTCTCGGGCTGTAGTTACCGTGAGTCAGCGTCCATGGGGCTGACGCGGACCAAGAAAATGAGCAGCATTTTCCCGCGTCAGGGCCGGAGCGATGTTTTTAAGAGTTTTGGTCGGGCTGTAGTATACCGGTAGTACGCGTCCATGGGGTGGATGTAGACCGGGTTCGATTCCCGGCAGCCCGACCAAAATCCTTGAAATAGATAAAGGGAATTATTCCCCACCCTAGTTGGGCGGCCTGTGCCTACTTAAACCACGGGATGTCGAATTGTTCGAATTCGGGCAGGAGTTTTTTGTCGTAGAGAAGACGCGAGATGACCTCGGCATGGCATAGCGCGCCGGTGAGCGCATTGTGCGGTTCCGGTTCTGCCGGTATGCCGCAGTAGTTGAGCACGGCGTCGAGGTTGAGCGCGGAGCGATGTTTTTCCGGATCGACCGGAGGTATCAGTCCCCTTTTGACCATGTGCATCCAACAAAGCGTGTGCGAGTCGATCGTGCGGTACGCGAACGGAAACTCGGTGTGCCCGGCGCGCTGCGCTGCCGCTTTGATGAAGTCGCGGTCGAAGGAGACGTTCTGTCCGGCGAGAGTGCGGTCGTATGTCGGCATGGCCCAATCGATGAAGTGATGCGCGAGGTCGTTTTCACTCTCTTTGGTCGGATCGGTGATCTCTTCTCGCGTGAAGCCATTGACCTCAAGCGCCTGGTCGTCGATATGCGCGCCGTCCCACACGCGGCATTCTTCATAAAAGCGGCGCTCCGGATGATCGAGATCAAGCGCGCCGACGCTCACGATCGAGTGCAGGTTGTATTCGACTCCGGACGCTTCGACATCGATGATGATCATGCAGTTAGGTGTTAGTTGGTAGGTTGTAGGTTTTAGTAAAACATAATTCCCCAAAACTACCAACCTAGAGGTCGAACCTCCAAGTTGGCTATTTGCAATTCGTTGCGCGAGTGTACCCGGCACTTTCTGCCGCAGCAGCAGTTGCGAACCACATTTGATTGGCTGGACTGATGCGGTTCGCGCTTGAACATCCAGAGGGATAATATTTACTGCCATTCTTTGAGGCGACGAAGTTGTGAGGTTCGCTTGCACTGGACGCCGACGAGGTCGGTGCCTGGAGAAAGTCGCTCGACGCTTCGGTCGGCTGAAGGATCTCCTCTATGTTCCCTGCCGGATGGATGACCACCGGCTTTCTCCCCTCCTCGAGCGTCGAAAGGCGCCCTAGACCGAAAGCACTGAAGCCGACCAGTGCCACGATGGTCGGTAAAGCCACGATATCGAAGATGTCTCGAAACCTCTTGCGCAAAAACAGGTTTTCAGGTATCTTATCTTGCATAGGTCTTGTGTTTGGGGGTTCCCTAAATACTACACCCTAAACCTTAACTTCTTACTATATGGCACATAAAAAGGCTGGAGGTACCGCGAAAAACCTCACTGATTCTAATGCACAGTATCTTGGTGTGAAGCTTTTTGCTGGCCAGATCGCGAAGATCGGCAGCATCTTGGTCCGCCAGCGCGGCACGCGCGTAATGGCAGGAACTAACGTGGGTGTCGGCAAGGATCACACCCTCTTCGCGCTCAAGGATGGTATCGTGAATTTCCGCACGGCGCGCAAGACGCGTTTTGATGGCACGAAGACGGTTAAGTCGGTCGTCGATGTTCTCTAAAGCTCGGTGAAAACCGCGACCTGCTGCGTTGCGGACTCCGGTGCTCCCTCACCTTACGTTTGAGTAAGGCTCGGTTCGCTCCTCGCCCGCGCCTTGCATGTCATCGATTTTCGCTGGGCTTTAGACTTGTGACAGGGATAGCAAAAGAGATAGCAAAAGACCGGCGCGAGCCGGTCTTTTGCTATTGGAATAGTTGAAGCTAGTTCTGAGGAGCGATCGCTACAATGATCGTGCTCGTTGCGCCATGCGCGCGGAGCTCGAC
>JAKAHS010000027.1 GCA_021814825.1 bacterium
CCAAGGCCAACTCGGCCTCGGCGACACCGTCAACCGCTCCTCCCCGGTCCAAGTCGGCGCCCTCACTACCTGGTCGAGCGTGGCGGGAGGCGGACGGAGCACCACCGCCATCCAATCAAACTGATTTTCGTTTACAGAGGGGAACCCTCTGTAGGGCTGAACCCCGGCCATCCGCTCGGTCTACTTTCAAGCTGTGGAAGTCAGACTTCCACAGCTCCCGTATAGGAAAACTGTGAAGTCAGCAACGAGAGATAGAGAACTGAAGGAATAGTATACTGAAAGCACTAATCATTTAAGAAGTCTTTTTATGAAGATATCAGGCGATGATCGAGAGTACGAAACGCTGGTTGTGGCACTCAATGACCACGAGACCCTCGAGGCCTATAAGAAACCGCTCGACACCTATCATGTGTCGCTTTTGCCGCGATTGCTCGGCAAGCTGCTCGTGGTGTGCGGCAACCTCGTGTATGGTCGCGTGCCGTCATATCTGAAATTCCGCGCCGTCGAAGTGATCGCGCGTGTGCCGTATCACTCGTGGGAGTCGGCGTCGTTCACGCTGCTCACCATG
This sequence comes from bacterium, assembly GCA_021814825.1. Classification (GTDB taxonomy): domain Bacteria; phylum Patescibacteriota; class Minisyncoccia; order Phycocordibacterales; family SBAW01; genus JAKALC01. Next base: position 569 of record JAKAHS010000027.1, read on the forward strand.
TTCTATACCGACGCGGATCGCGCGCTGCGATTCTCCAAGACATCCGAGTTCGCTCGCTTCGCTCGCGACAACGAGACCATGCATGTGGTCGTCATCTCGGAGTTGGCGCGCCGCGAAGAAAAAGCTGGCGTGATCCGCCACACGATCATCCCGCTTCTCTTCGCGTTCTTCTATTTCTGGATGTCCTACTTCTTGTATCTCATCAACTCGAAATGGTCGTTCGAACTCAACTATATGTTCGAGCAGCACGCGTTCGATCAATACTCGCTCTTCTTGAAACTGCGCGGGGAAGTGCTCAAGCGCAGAAAAGTAGAGAGCGAATACCTGAATTGGTACGGCCGCAACCCGATCGATCAGTATGATTTCTTCATGTCAGTGCGCAATGATGAGATCATTCACCGCAATACGTCGATCCATCAGTTCCAGAAATAACGTGCGCGGGTAAGGGGAGGGGCAAGGGCGCGCGGGCTTCGCTCGCGCGCCCTTGTCTTATTCACATTGGTATGGCACAATGTTTTTGTGCGCCAGACAACTGCTCTGTCATCATCTATATGGTAGTGATGGGGAGGAAAGTCCGAACACTCAGCGATACCTTCGGGTATTGCAGGAGTAGCAGGTAACGCCTGTCGCCGCGACTGCCGCGGCAGAGGTGCGAGCAGAGACGCCGAGTCCGAAAGGTTCTCGGATTCCTTCGGGAATAGCTCTTGCGGAGACGCGAGAGGTGAAACGGCTAAACCCTTACTTGAGTGCAAGGCCGTGCCCCGCGCGCAGCGCGCAGTTTGTAAAGTAAAAAAGTTCGTAAAGTTCGTAAAGTTGCAGAACTCAGCGGTTACCGTGGGGAAAAGAACGCGCTGCATGACTTTATGAACTTCTGAACTTTATGAACTTTCAACTTGCGCGCTGCGCGCGCGGAGTGCCGCTCGAGCGATGTGGCGACACATCGCCCAGATAAATAGTTGCCGCCAATTTTGTTCACCGCAGATGAATACAATATCGAGCGTCCTGAGTGTGGACCGAAGGGCCTCCTTCGACTCGACTCATTACAATGAGTCTTGCTCAGGATCTCGATCTTGCACCACCTGCGGTGAGCAAAATCGGGACAGAATTCGGCTTATCGGCGCATAGCAGTATGAAAAGGTGTCGCGAACAGCGGCACCTTTTCTTTTTTGCACGAGATCTTCACATGCAGGTTATATTTCTTTTTAGTTTTTCGCTTATAATGATTCCATTCGTATCAGTTAATTTTTAGGTATATGCCACCAACAGAACCATCAGTAGAGACCCATGTGCATACTCCTTCTTCGGGAGAGAAAAAAGCGCGATGGGCTTTTATGTTCGAACGCATTGGCTGGGTGATCTTCGTCGCTTCTACAGCGCTCGCGATCATTGCGTCGACACCTTTTTCGTGGATGCCCTTTGCGCCTTTGAAACTTGCTATCGTTGCGGTCGGCATTGCGTTGTCGGTCCTCTCTCTGGCATTGGCGCGCTTCTGTGGCGCGCCGGTGTTCGAACCGTTGCGCGCGTCGCGCGTGTATGCCGCTCTCGTCGGGCTTTTGCCGCTGGCATATCTTGTGTCATACGCTTTGGCGTCTGACCGATATCTCGGCTTTATGGGAGTAGGCAGCGAAGTCGACACCGTGTTCTTCGTGGTCCTCGCATATGTGGCATTCGTTCTCGGTCTTATCTTTGTTCATTCGGCTGAGCGTGCACGAACTCTGCTTCGCTTTGTGATAGCAGCGATCGGCCTGGCGGTCGCATTCCAGTATGTGTCCATCCTATTCGGCAGCGCTCTGTGGTCTGGCACGGTATTCTCAGACAAGACCGTTAACCTCATCGGCAAGTGGAATGATCTCGGCATGGCGGTTGCTTTGGTCATGCTGCTCATGCTCGTACGCGCAGAGTTCGGCAGATCGCAACAGAAAAGATGGCGTATGGCCGCATGCTTTATCGCCGCGCTGCTTCTTCTCGGTCTGCTCGTCGTCATTGGTTTCTCTCTGATCTGGTGGTTCTTAGGTGTTGGCGCATTCGTGATCGCACTCATAAAATATTTCCGCGCGCGAGCATTGAAAAAAGCATCCTCGGGCGTTTCCGCAGCCTCAACTGAGGCAGTCCCTGAGGCGGCATGGTATGCCTATGGCGTGATCGTTATTTCAGCGATCTTCATCATGTGGGGGGCTGCGATCGGCGCAAAACTTCCTTCACTAGTGTCGGTAACATCGCTCGACGTGCGCCCTTCGATATCGACCACGTATGACATTGCACGCAGTGCGACGGGCGATAGTATGCAGCACACTCTGTTCGGCACTGGACCCAATACGTTCGGCACTGCTTGGCTGCGCTTCAAGCCGGTCGATGTGAACACGACACAGTTCTGGAGCGTTGACTTTGTTACCGGCTTCAGCGTCATGTCGACAGCGCTTGTCTCGGTCGGTTTCGCCGGTCTTATTGCATGGGTGCTCCCGCTTCTCCTGCTCTGTCTTATGTTCGTGCGCGTATGGCGGACTTGGCTGGGATCGGAATCGGATGACCGATCTCTTGTTATTGAAATGTGGAGCGCGACGATCTTCGTGTGGGCAGTGCTGGCGGGCTACTCTTCAAGTCAGAATATGGTGCTGTTGGCATTCGCGCTCTTCGGTGCGCTCGCAGGCTTCGTCTCAACGCAGCATGTCATGAGGACGTCTGAGCTCAAACCGATCCGTCCAGTCGGTAAGGTTTTGATGGCGATCATGATCATTGCGGTGATCATACCGGCATTCTTGGCAGCCCGCCGGTCCGTGGCGCTTGCGTATCAGGGCCTGGCATTGAATGCAGTCTCTCAGAATGATATCGATGGAGCGGCACAAGCCATCGCGACATCTCAAGGTATTGAGCGCACGACAGACAATATGCGCACCGGAGCTGAGATAAGCCTCGCACAATTGCAGCAATTGGCAGATGAAGCCTCAAGTTCTCCGTCAGACATTACCGAGATCCGCAACAATTTCCAGAAGACACTGGTCAGTGCGATCCAGCAAGGACAGACCGCCGCGCAACTGAGCGTCAATGATTATCGTCCGTATGTCGATCTTGCGCGGATCTATGAGTTCTTGTATCCGCTCAAGATACAAGGCGCGTACGATGGTGCGTATCAAGCGTACCAGCAGGCGATCAAACGTGATCCGACCAATCCGACCCTACCGCTCCTTCTTGCACGTCTTGAGGCCACGGATGATCTCAAGGGTAATCTGAACGAAGTTCAGAAGCTCATTACTCAGTCGCTCCAGCTCAAGAGCAATTACACCGACGCATTCTTGCTGTCCGAGCAAGTCGAGGTCGCTCAAAACAATCTTCCTGAAGCGACCAGAGCGATTGAGGCAGCGGTACAATCCGCTCCTGATCAGGCACCGCTATGGCTTGAGCTCGGTCTGCTGAATTATTCGGCGGGGAATATGCAGAATGCGATCCCGGCGCTTGAGCAGGCGGTTGCACTCGTTCCGTCCTATGCGAATGCCAAGTACTTCCTCGGCCTCGCATATTACAAACAAGGACGGGCGCAAGATGCAATAGACATCTTCACTCAGATACAAAAAGATAATCCGACCAATACTGATGTGGCACATATTCTTCAGAATATGCGGTGGGGGATCGATCCATTCGCTGGTTCAAAGAGTTACACTAAGCCGGTGACAGCCAGCACCACTCCGTTATCGAGGTAGTACGCGACAAAAGATAAAAACAGCGCGGTTTCGCCAGCTGGCGAAACCGCGCTGTTTTTATGACTTCCTACTTTTTCCTTTCCCCCGTATACTTATACGCATGCGTCGCTTGTTCGCGGTGGTCGGGCTTGAAGTACGCGGTCTCCATGAGGCCGCGTATCTTGTAGCGATATTCGCTTTTTTGTCGCAGATGCTTGCGCTAGTGCGCGATCGGCTGCTTGCGGGAACGTTCGGTGCCGGTAGTACGCTCGATATCTATTACGCCGCGTTCCGCGTGCCGGATTTCCTTTTTGCGACCGTCGCATCGCTACTCTCGCTGTACGCGCTCATGCCGACACTCTCGCGTCTTGAAGAGGAGAGCGAGAACACGATGATGTCGTTCATGCGGCAGATGCTTCTGTTGTTCTTCGTCGGCATGGGGTTGGTGTCTGGTTTTGTCTTCATATTCGCGCCTCAGATCCTCGCGCTTCTCGCTCCGGGTTTTGTGCATGGAACGCCGGAGTATTCGCAGCTCTTGCTTCTGACGCGTGTTCTTCTGCTACAGCCGATCCTCCTCGGTGCGTCGAACATTTTGGCCAACCTCACCCAGATGCGGCACCGATTCTTGCTCTATTCGATCAGTCCGCTCCTCTACAATATTGGCATCATCATCGGCATAGTCGCATTGTATCCGCATATGGGGATCATGGGCCTCGGCCTTGGCGTAGTACTCGGGGCTGCGCTTCATGCGCTCATCCAGGTGCCATTTTTCACGCAGGAGCCGAGGGGCGCGCGCATGCCGCTTTCGCAAGCGCTGCGGCATCTGCGCGAAGTGCTCGCTCTTTCGATCCCGCGCACGCTCGCTCTTGCGAGCACACAGATATCACTGGTCGCCCTTGTGGCGATCGCGTCGTACTTCGCCAAAGGTTCGATAACGATATTCTCCTTTGCTTACAACTTGCAGGCGGTACCGCTTACGATCATCGGCGTGTCGTATTCGGTCGCCGCGTTTCCAACCCTCGCACGTTTGTATGCCAAGCGCGAGAATGGCGCACTCGTTACGTACATCGAAGCGGCCATACGCCACATTCTTTTTTGGTCGATTCCCGCGACGATATTCGTCATTGTACTGCGCGCACAGCTGGTGCGTGTCATCCTCGGCGCGGGCGTGTTCGATTGGACCGCGACCAAACTCACCGCGGCAGCGCTTGCGTTGTTCATCATCTCGCTCGCCGCGCAGAATCTTACGCTGCTCATTTCGCGTGCGTATTATGCGGCAGGAAACTCGCGCAAGCCGCTGTATTTCGGTATCGCCGACATCGTCGTGTCGATCGGGTCGGCGCTCGCGCTTGCTGGTCTTTTCCACAAATATCTTTTCGTGCGTATGTTCGTGGAATCGCTGCTGCGCGTCGATAGTGTGGCGGGCGGCACGACCGTGCTCATGCTCGCGCTCGGCTATGCGCTTGGCTCAACTGCCGAAGCGATCATCGCGTTCATCTATTTCGTCAAAGATTTTTCGATACCGCTCGCTCGGATCGGTCGGCTGACGTTCCAGAGTCTTTCTGCCTCGATCATCGGCGGTACGGTTGCGTATTGGGTCCTGGCGTTCACGGGCACATTCGTGAATATGAACAAAGTGTTCGGCGTTTTCGCGCAAGGATTCGCGGCGGGCGTTGTCGGTCTTGCGGTGGTTGCAGTACTCTTGCACCTGCTTGGCAATGAAGAGCTCCCCGAGATCTGGAGAGCCTTGCGACAGCGCTTCATGCGAACCGAGCGTGTCGCACTCGAACCGACCGATATCGAGTCAGCTACCTAGTTCATCATTAGTTCCGATAGTTCATGGTCTCTGGTTAGAAACTCTATTTATGGAATTTCTCAACAAATTTTTTTCGGTCGACCATCTGCGTGATGTGCCGCGCGGGGTTACCTTGGTGGCTGTGTCGCGTACGATACGTTGGATCGGCTGGGGTTTTGGCGAGTCTCTTATACCGATCTTTCTGCTTGCATTTTCTCACTCATTCACGGAGACCGGGCTTTTTAAGTCTGTATATGACATTGCCTTCCTATTGGCGTTGCCAATCGTGAGTTTGGTCGCTGATTCAGTGTCTAGCAGAACACTTATGGTGCTCGCATTACTCATATACCCATTCGTCGGCATCAGCTACTTCTTGGCGGGCATAACTGGCATCGGTATCCTTATCATTTTTGCGCGCGGTTTCAACGGCATAGCCTATTGTCTTGATACGATCGGCGTTGATACCTATTTACGGCGGACAGCGCCGAAGCATGCGGAATCCTCGGTGTTTGGGTACATCGAGTCGGTCACGAACTTTGGGTGGATCATGGCGGCTCTCTTCGGCTTCTTCCTTATCAAATACATACCGGTATATGTACTGCTCCTTCTGATAGCGCCGACGTCGTACCTTGCGCTGCTACCATTGCGTCGTCTTAAAGATGGACAACCAAACACTACTCGTGCGGCATCCGTCCTTCATTCCTACCAAGCATTGTTCCAGAACGTACGTACGTGGCATGTTGGACAGCGCCGTGTCGCGATCCTGACGTTTTTCTTGGCTCTCACATCAGGTATCAGTACTTTTTTCCTGCCGATCGCGGCCTATGAAGGCGGCGCGAGTCTGCAAGAAGTCATTCTGATGACCGTACTGTTTTCATTACCATTTCTGGGTGCGTGGTCGATCTCGAATATCGTGGACTATACGAACAAACGAATACTGCTGCTCGTGCTACTCTTCATGTTGCCGGTATTGTTCCTGTTTGTTGCTGCTGCGCCTTCCTATACGGTCGAGGCACTCGCTGCGTTTGCAGTTGAGACCATCGCGGTTGGCGAAAATCTGATACTCCAAGCGTATATTACAGTGATCAGTCCGCGCGAACGCTTTGGGAGTATAACTGGCGCCATGGATGGCATCAGCGAGATCGCCGCAGTCGTTACGCCGATACTTGCAGGGATCGTTGCAGACATTGTCGGTCTACGAGGAATGTTCGCTGTTATAGGTGTCCTATCGCTTGGCGTGGCCTTCTACGCTTATCGCTATCCGATCACGCACCGAATCCCCGATGATCCAGTGCCGACATTCGTCCCGCTTCCGTAAAAGACGTTTTTGCCGTACAGTGTCTTTGAACCCAAACCACAGCTGGTAGGTCGTAGCTTTTAGGTTTTAGGGCTGATCCTACAACTTAACACCTGACACCTTGTGTTTTACGCAGTTATGAACATCCGAAATTTTTCCATCATCGCTCATATCGATCATGGCAAGTCGACGCTTGCCGACCGTTTTCTTGAGGTCACCGGCACGATCGAAAAGCGCAAGATGAAAGAGCAGGTGCTCGACTCGATGGAGCTTGAGCGCGAGCGCGGCATCACCATCAAGATGCAGCCGGTCCGCATGGTGTGGCACTCGGACGGAAAAGACTACCTGCTCAATCTTATCGACACGCCAGGGCATATCGATTTCTCATATGAAGTCTCGCGTGCGCTCACCGCAGTGGAGGGCACGATCTTGCTGGTGGACGGCACGCAGGGCGTGCAGGCGCAGACGCTTACCACGCTGCGCGCAGCGCAAGAGCAAGGTCTCGTGATCATTCCGGTCATCTCCAAGATCGATTCGCCGCTTGCGCGCATCGACGATGTGAAGGAAGAGATGAGCAAGCTGCTTGGTGTTGCGCCTGATGAGATCTACGGCTGTTCAGGGCGTACCGGCGAAGGCGTCGAGGATGTGCTGCGCGCGGTGGTGGAGAAGGTGCCTCCGCCGGAGGCCCCGGCGTCGAGCGCCCCGATCGCTGGCACCCGTGCGCTCATTTTCGACTTCCAATACTCCGACCACCAGGGCGTGATCGTTTTCGTCCGTCTCATGAACGGCGCGATCGGGAAGGGCGACAAGCTCGAGTTCGCCGCAAGCGGCAGATCGTTCGCTGCGCTTGAGGTCGGCGTCTTTGCGCCGCAGCCGCAGGCGGTCGAACGACTGGAGGAGGGAATGATCGGCTATGTCGTCACCGGTATCAAAGAGTCGGGATTCGCGCGCGTCGGCGATACGGTGCGCACTGCGCTTTCGCGCACGCCGGCGCTCGAGGGTTACGCAGAACCGAAGCCGGTCGTCTGGGCGAGTATCTATCCGGAGAGTCAAGATGATTTCCCGAAACTGCGCTCAGCGCTCGGCCGCTTGCGCCTTTCCGATGCATCGTTCTCATTCGAAGAAGAATCTTCCGGCACGCTCGGCCGAGGATTCCGCTGCGGCTTCCTCGGCATGCTTCATCTTGAGATCATCGTCGAGCGCTTGCGGCGCGAGCATGGTCTTGCGCTCGTGGTCACGACGCCGACCATCACCTACGAAGTCGAGACGCGCGACGGGGAGCGGCACACGGTCTACTCGCCGTCGCAATTCCCGGACTTCGGTCACATCCAGACGATCTGGGAGCCGTATGTGGAAGCGCGCGTCGTGGTGCCGACCGATTATGTAAGTCAGGTGATGCAGCTTTTGTTCGATCATGAAGGCGTGGCAGAGGCGACGGAGAATTTCTCCGAAGGCCGCGTTATCATCCGCGTTATCATGCCGTTGCGCGAACTCATGCGCAATTTCTTCGACAAGATAAAGACCGTGTCGTCGGGCTATGCGTCGGTCTCGTATGAGATGCGCGACATGCGGCAGGCCGATGTGGCGCGTCTCGACATTGCGGTCGCCGAAGAAGTGCAGCCGGCATTCTCGCGCATTGTAGCGAAAGGGCGCGCGTACGAGGAAGCGGT
>JAKAHS010000028.1 GCA_021814825.1 bacterium
AATCTCCTCGCGCGTGCGCGGACCCAAGAGGCCGAAGCCGGTCGTATCAGGTGTGCCGGTCGCGACGATACCGTGATCCTCCTGGAAGCGCTCGATGGCCTTCTCCGTGAGCGAGCCGAAGTATCCAGTTATGAGACCGTTCGGATATACAGTGGTGTGCCTGTCCAGGAAACGCTGGAGGTTTGAGACGTCTCCGTTGTCATCGCCTTCTCCAAGGTTGCCCGAGATCGTAGCGCAGCCGTTCTGCTGCACTGCGGGAGTGGAAGTGGAGACCGTGACTCCTTCGAGCGTGGACTGCACGGTCGCGATAGTCGAAGTCGATACGCCGAACGCCGTCAGCAGGCTAAGGACGGCGTCTATCTGGCCGGTCGTGAGCGAGGCGGCTTGCGCAAGACCGGGGCCGAGGACAAGCGACGCTGCCACAGCAACGCTTGCTGCGACTGAAACGACTCTTCCGTGCGTGAATATGGGGCGCTGCATGGGGTGAATGGCTAAGGACGAATAATATACACATAATACAGCAAGCTATATTACGTTGCTGAGGCCGTGTTGACAGCCCACGTTCTCTCAATGATTGCGCGCATTCCTGTCCCCGCCACGGTACTATTGACCTATGCGGTCTACAAATACCTCTGGCATACGGAGATTGCTTAGCGAGAAGAATATCCACTTCGTTTTCGATGTCAGCCTGTGGTTGAAGGCGGTCTTCGCTCTCGGCGAGATACTGTCTGGTATCGCCACGTACCTCATCTCAAAGGAGCTGCTTGTGCGGATAGCCCTGCTTATTACGCGGGTCGAGTTCGCCGAGGATCCGCACGACCAACTTGCGAACTACCTCCTTCACACGGCTCAGAACCTTTCGATCGGGGCACGCGACTTCGCAGCGATATATCTCATCGCGCACGGCATCGTGAAGCTCTGGCTCATCGTGGGCCTCTTGCGCAAGAAGCTCTGGTATTACCCGACCGCCATAGTTGTGTTCGGCCTTTTCATCGCGTACCAGCTCTACCGCTATGTCTTCACACACTCCGCCCTTCTCATTCTCATCACCATCCTTGACCTCATCGTCATCGGGCTTACGTGGCATGAGTGGAGGTATCTGCGGCGCGCACTGCACAAACAGACTAGTATTGGTTAGTTGAATTGCAAGACGATTTTGTCTCCGTCGTGCATCACATAATTTTCGTAGTCGGTGTTCGGCACGCCGTTCACGGTCATTTGCATGTTCGTGCCGAATGAGCGCATGTCCTTGCCCCATATCTTGAAGAATTGTCCGAGGGCAAGATCTTCCTTATAGACGGGACCCCGCATGAATTCGAGATGAATGAGCGGCAAATCTTCATGCGTGTGCATCGCAGCCATTTGCATTTGCGGATCGTAGCCGCGAGTGCCCGCGAATTGCGGTCCGATGCCGAGATTCTGCGGAATGGCGACTTCCTGCCCTTTCACAATGATGCTGAGTTGCGGGTGCCAGTGAATACCCGTTCGAGAGACGATGTCGGGATTACTGTTCACTAAACTGTTTGACCAGAGTGCACCACCCACAAGTAGCGCAACCGCTACTCCGGTGATGATGAGTATTGTTTTCATTTTCTTATGCTGACTTGTCTTGTAAGATTTTGTGACTTAGATCGCACAAACCGGAGGCTTGCCGATATTTTTTGCTAGAAGGTATGTTGCGATTGTTGACAGCGCAACTCCGAGTATCCCGAATTCACCGCCGTGGAACGGAAGAATCGTAATGATGCCAGTACCTCCCGCGGTTCCGAGAACTGATGTGAGGATAAGCGAACCGCAGGCGGCGCATCCCACGCCGAGGGTTCCGCTCATAACGCCAAGCACTCCTGTCGCGCCGCCTTCAATAGCCGAACGCTTGTTCCGCACCATGAGATATACGACAAGCGCGACGTTCACTCCCGTGAGGAGCGCGATGGTAACCGTGTACGTAGCGGACAGCGCCGTGAAGTTCGTCGTGATTGAGTCAACGAGATTGAGCGCGAAGGATACTTTATCGCTCATAGGCACACTGGAATTGGATACCACCGAAACAAGCAAACCAAGATTGGGCAGCCATGTCGCGAGCACGAATACAAGCAACGCAACAAACCAGGCGAGTAGGCTGTACCGCCAATTTCCGAATACTGCTGCGAATGCGTTTGCAATCATGGCTACTTGCCCGCGAGAGTCAGATCAATGACTTGCTTGAAGACCGCGTACGGCTGCGCTCCCGAGATTAATTGTTTGCCTATGATGGCACCCGGCGTGCCGTTGATTCCCATCGCCGTGCCCTCGGTTTTGTCGGCGTCCATTTCTTTTTGGTACTCGTCGCCATTCGACTTTACGAGCGCAGCAACTTTCGCCGTGTCGGACGCGCCGAGGACGCTTGTCGTTATAGACGCGATCTTCGCGTCGGTCGCCCAGCCGGTGTTCTCCTGGCCCTGGTTGTCGTAGACGGCCTTGTGCCACTGGTAGAACTTATCAGGCGCGACTTCCCATACCGCGCGGGAATATTTGCCCAAGGTCTGAGAGTCGGGACCGAGGAACTGATAGTCCTTGAACACAATTTTGAGCTTGCCGGTGTCGACGTAGTCCTTGAGTATCTGCGGCATCGTCTGTTCCTCGTTGCGCTGACAGAACGGGCACTGATAGTCGTACCAGTACGCCATCGTGACCGGCGCGTTCGGACTTCCGATGAACGGTTCGCCAGCCGTTTTGACCTTTGATACGTCTGCCGCAACGGCGGGTTGCGGCTGGTTTCCAGCCGGAAGAGGCTGCGAAACGGGATGCGCGTTATTCCATATGAGAGCGCCTGCGATGAATGCCCCGCCGAGAAGCACTGCGGCAGGCGTGGCAAATTGAGTGAGTTTTGATGAAGATTCCATAGTGTTTATAAGAGTGCGGCGAGTACACCGCGCTAGTAAGTCACAATGGAGCTACTAAGGGATCTTCGGATTCAGCAAGCCACGTGCGGCGTATCGCTTGAGTGGGTCATAGGTATACGTTCTCGTGTCAGGTGGTTCGTATGCGAGTGCGATCGAGACGGGAACCCATTCCGGAAGCAGCGCAGAAAGCACTACAAAGAGAGATGCTAGGAGCAGCAAGAATACTACGCTGACGCTCGGGATGACTGCAGCCAAAGCAAGCTGCATTCCGCCGAGATGGCCGAGTGGATTCATGCCGCACACCGCCCCTCCATGCCCCAAGAACGGGCATTCGGCCGTACCCATGTTCGAAGAATGCATTGGTGCGACCGTATACGTTATCGCACACACGCTCACTACAAGAATGAGAACGGCGACGAGTAAACCGACGAATGTGCGTTTCAAAACCGACATGTGGGTATTATAACGTCCTTCGCCCCAGTAGCGCAGCGTTTATCGAAACAATGACCGTGCTCGCCGACATCAAGACCGCCGCGAACGCAGGCTGCAGGAAAATGCCCCATGGTGCAAGAATGCCTGCCGCAAGCGGAATGGCAAAGATATTGTATCCGGCTGCCCACCAGAGATTCTGAATCATTTTCGAATACGTCATTTTGGAGAGCCGGACGATCTTGGCGATGTCGCGCGGGTCGTCGCGCACGAGAATGATGCCAGCCGACTCGATGGCGACGTTGGTCCCTGCGCCTATCGCGATTCCAAGATCGGCCTGAGTGAGAGCGGGCGCGTCGTTGATGCCGTCGCCCACCATCGCGACTTTTTGCCCTTTCGCCTGGAGTTCTTTTACCTTCGACGACTTCTGGTCAGGAAGAACTCGCGCGAAATACTCATCGAGACCGATCTCCGCGGCGACGGCTTTTGCGGCGTCTTCTGAGTCGCCCGTGATCATCACCGAACGGATGCCCATCGCCTTCAACTCCCGCACCGCTTCTTTCGATTCTTCGCGCACCACATCGGCAAGCGCGATTGCGCCAAGAACCACGTTCTCTTGCACGACGAACACGACGGTTTGTCCCTGAGATCCGGCAGCTTGAACCTTTCCCAAAATACCCGCAGGTACCGCGAGCCCAAGACTCTCAAGCAACGCCGGGCCGCCCACATGTATTTCTTTCTCGTCAATTACAGCTTTAGCCCCTCGTCCTTTGAGAGCAGTGTGGGTTTTCGCTTCCGAGAACTGGATCTTTCTTGCTTTTGCTTCTCCAACGATGGCCTGCGCTATTGGGTGCGCGGAAAGCGCGTCGAGCGACGCGGCGAGAGCGAGTATGTCATTCTCGGTTCGTCCGGATACCGCAATTACATTCATGACGCCGAAAGCTCCCTTGGTGAGCGTACCTGTCTTGTCGAACAGCACGGTGTCGATGCTCCGCGCGGCTTCGAGCGCGAGGCGCTGCTTCACTAAAAAGCCGTTCTTCGCCGCCTTGGTCGTCGAGATGGAGGCGACCAAGGGCACGGCGAGGCCGAGGGCGTGCGGGCAGGCGATGACGAGCACCGCGACCACGCGGGATACCGCGAAAGCGACCCCCGCACCGAGCAAGGTCCATGCGCCGAAGGTCACAACACCAACGCCGATGGCAACAACGGTGAGGAGGAACGCCGCCTTGTCAGAGAGAATCTGAAGCTTCGATTTCGAAGCCTGTGCTTCGGCAACGAGCCGCATGACGCCCGCGAGGAACGTCTTTCCGCCGATGCTCGCGACTTTGATCTTCAGAGCGCCATCGCCGTTGACGGTTCCGGCTATGACCGAGCTTCCCGTACGCTTTTCGACCGGCTTGGATTCGCCAGTAACCATCGACTCGTTCACGTCAGACTCGCCCTCAACTATGAAGCCGTCAGCCGGAATCTTGCCGCCGGGCTTCACCAAGACAATGTCGTTCTCCTTCAATTCTGAGAGCGGAATAACTTTCGTCTCGGTCCCGCGTATGATTTCCGCAGTGTCTGGCAGGAGCTTCGAGAGTTCCTTGAGCGCTCCTTGCGCGCCAGAGACGGCCCGCATCTCGATGTAGTGGCCGAGAAGCATGATGACGATAAGCGTCGTGAGTTCCCAGAGAAGCGGCTCTTGTCCGAAGAAGACCGCGTAGACACTCCAGAGATACGCCGTGAGGATGGCGACCGAAATGAGCGTCATCATGCCGGGCACTCGCGCCTTTATTTCTCGCCACGCACTTGCGAGGAAGACCGAACCGCCATAGAAGAAGACGATGGAACCCAGAATAAGAGGCACATACGCGGAGCCCGGGAACGGCGGAGCGCTCCAGCCAAAGAGCGTGTAGAGTATCGAAGAATATAGGACGACCGGAACGGAAAGGGCCGTGCTTACCCAAAATTTCCGCAGAAACATAGCTGTCGAATGTCCGGCGTGTTTATCATGCCCTTTGTGGCCGTGTGCATGTTTGCCCGCATCTTTGGCGGGGACGAGATTCATGCCGCACTCCGGGCAGATGTCAGGTCGCTCCTGCATGACCTCGGGATGCATGGGACAGGTAAATTTCTGGCCTTCATTCGCGCGATGTTCGTGGTTGTGATTCATATGCAAAATATTATTTCGTTATTAGTTTTTCCCAGGTGAAATGCTCATATATGCCTGACCAGAGGAATCCGAAACTGGCGGCAAAGAGGAGTTCTTCAAGCGGCACGCCGAGAACAAGGATTCCGGAGAGCGCCTTAAGGTTCCAAACCGCCGCAACGTAGCCCGGGTAGGCAATGATCAGCGTGAGGAAGAACAGAAAGTAGAATGCGAGAAAGATTACCGCGCTCGCAAACATCTTCCGCGCAAGGTCGGGGCGGCAGTAAAGCGCTGCAAGCCCACCAACGAGCATTGCTATGACAGCGTCATATATCGGATTAAGATTGGTCGCGAATACGAGCGCTCCGAACACGATAGGGGCGGAGAGAATGGCCCAGAAATGGAAACGGTGGCGCGGACTACGTCGCTCGACTACAGGGATGCTTGCATCTTTTGCGCGGAAGAGCAGGTTGTAGAGCGCGAACGCACCGCCGCCCACGCCGAACGCGAACAATAGGCTCTCGATATCGAAGCCCGTCATCTGTGCAAGATTGAAGAGAGACGGCGGATTCCAATACGCGGGCACAAACAGCGGTTCGGTGAGCCCGAGGAGCGATGTCCACAAGCTCACCATCAGCATTTCCCTCCTCCGCTGCTTGTCACCGAGCAGCATAAACACGAGAGTCCAGATGGCGAGCAGGAACAAACTCCAATTGAGCCAGGTGTAGTGCATGATTCGGTCACTCGTTTGAGACGCTGTCGACGGCTTTACGCAGTTTCGACTCTGCTTCTTGCCCGATTGCCGTAACGTCCTCGCTACCGACCATCTGCATGGCTGCGGTCGGCAGGATCGCTGAGACAAAGACCGAGTCGTGGTCCTCGTACACGATCACGTTACAGGGCAAGAGAAGGCCGATTTCCTTCTCAGCTTGCAGCGCACGATAAGATAGTGCTGGGTTGCATGCTCCAAGAATCACGTAGTTGCTCCAATCGGCATCCAGTTTCTTCTTGAGCGTTGCTTTGACATCGATTTCAGTCAGAATCCCGAATCCTTCCTTGGCAAGCGCTCCTTTCGTCTTTTGTACGGCGTCAGCGAATGGTAGGGTTATTTGCTTTGTGTATCCGTAGCGCATACCGTTTAATCTACTGTTTCTCAACGCACGCTACCTTGCACAGCCACGCGAAGAGAGCGCCGAAGAGCCAGCCGTAGATGAACGCTTCGATGACGCCGATAATCGCGCCCACGAAGCTCATAGTGAAGCCCGGATAGACGAGGCGCAGAAGATTTAAGTGCAATTCCTGGAGAACCGGGTCACTGAAGAGCAGGCCCCACGCCATGCAGGCGAGAAAGAACACTGCCGATACGATGCCGAGCACGCTTCCTGTTCTAATTACATTGAGACGATTCATACACATTTTAGTTAGTCTGAAGATACTAATTCTTTATCCTCATACGGCGCACAATCCACATGCCTGTGACCACCACGCCGATGATGGCGAAGATCCAAAGGAGCGCCATAAAAACGCCACCGAAAGCTCCGTAGCCGTACATTCCCGATCCAAAACCGATCATTGGATACCCGCCGAAACCAGTGCCCCAACCGCCCATCATGCCGCCGCCCATCATCGGCCCGAAACCGTACATGCCCTGTGGATACGAGGCACTGGAATTGCACCCGGAAAAGCGCTCACCCATGGCGATATGCATCGAGCGATCGAAGCCCGCTCCATGCGACTGCTCGACATATTGATCTATTGCGTCGTGCTGACTACCCATCATAAGGCCCATGGCGTAATCGCCGATTGCGGCATAATCGTCTTCAGTGAGCGCCGAGCACGAAGCCTGGCCGCTGGAGAGTTGCTGCAAGAGCGCGGCACCACCGCTCTCGCCGCTGTCCGTCGTGCTAGCGACAGAAGACGTTTGTTGATCCGCGTAGGATCCCGTCATCCCAGGGCCGTAACCATTCTCATACATCATCTGTGCATGCGCCGACACGACGAAACCCGCGAACGCAATTACCAAAACCATCGATCCTATTGCGAGTGATTTCATATAGTAAAGATAATCTTATAATACGCTTGACCGAACACCCCCTAGGGGTATTATGGACCCATGAAAAATGACGTCAAGCGGAAAATCGTGCGCCGGTTGAAAACCGTCGAGGGCCAGGTGCGCGGCCTTGAGAAGATGGTCGAGGGTGACGCTTATTGCATCGATGTCATAACCCAAGCATCGGCTGTGCGGCAAGCGCTCTCGGCGGTTGAAGATGTTCTGCTTGAGAAGCATCTGTCGACCTGTGTCGTGGATCAGATGAAGGGCGGGGCGCAGGCGAAAGCCGTGCGCGAGATCCTCGCGGCGTATAAAGTCTCGAAGAAACGATAAGCACGACCTAAGTTCCAGATAGCTGTGATTTGGTTGGTATAGTGTATGCATGCGTACTTTTGAAGATAGAACATTTGCGGCGCTACGTATCGTCTTCGGCTGCGTGTGGGCCATCGACGCATACTTCAAATGGCAGCCAGCGTTCATCAATAATTTCACGAGCTATCTCACTGACGGCGCACAGGGGCAGCCTGCACTTGTGCAGGCATGGATAAACCTATGGGTTCATGGCGTTTCGGTCGACCCGCACTTCTTTGCGATCGTGGTCGCACTCGCCGAAACCGCTATCGCTATCGGCCTCTTGTTTGGCTTTTTCACCCGAGTTGCGCTTCTCGGCGGCATCCTGATGACACTTGTCATCTGGTCGACCGCCGAAGGCTTCGGCGGTCCCTACGCCGCTGGTTCCACCGACATCGGCGCCGCGATCATCTACGTTATCGTCTTCGTCGCCCTCTGGCTCGGAAAGTCCTGGCGCCACTACAGTATTGACTCCCGTTTCAAAGGCACGATTCCTTGGCTGTTCGGAAACTAATCCAGAAACTCAATATGCGGTGCGCGAAGAGCCCTTTCGTGTGCTTTTCGCTGTTTCGACCATGTCGGTCCTAAACTGTCTTGGCACTTCTCAGATACTAATTCCCTCCCGAAGAAGGAGCCTGATGTCATGAAAACCTGCTTCCACCTGATACCGTTATTGCAGGTCGATGATTATTCGTTAACCCAAAAAATCATGAACTATGGCATCGTTTTCTCTGGGCATCGACCTACACAAGGAGTTTGCGTATTGGACGCTGGTTAACGGAGAGCGCGAGATACTCTGGAGCGGCAAAGTGCCGACGACCGAGAACGACACAGTGAAGGCACTCGCCTCGCTACCGGTACCGGCCGAGGAGTGCAGAGCCGCCATCGAGCCGGTCGCACAATGGGGATGGTATTCGGAGGTTCTGGAATCGCAGGGTGTTGGCGTCGCGCTTGCAAGCCCGCTCCATGTCGGGCTC
>JAKAHS010000029.1 GCA_021814825.1 bacterium
GCGAACAAAAAGCTAGAAATGAATGCAACGACCCCGTAGAAGAGGTTCATGAATGACTGCTGCAACACATCGAGCCATGACTGGAATACCATAGATAATGTTCATTGGGCGGGGTTATGTACCCGCTTATGGATAAAACTGCTAATAGCTGCCCTAGTGGATATTGTAACAAGCGAGAAAAGCCTCTGCGAAGCGGGTGGGGATAGCCGACAGCAAGCTTGTAGCTGGCAGGTTATGGCTTTTAGGAGCATGCAGAAGGGCGCGGCGAAGCCGCGCCCTTCTGGTTTCCCTAAAACCTAGCAGCTAAAAGCTATTTGAGTCCTATATCCAGCTTGTCGAGCGCGATTCGATGCGGGTAGTCGAAGATGTCGCGCACGAAACGATCGGAGATGGCGACGCGATATTTGAAATCGTCCACGCCCATGGTCGTGTATTTCAATTCAGTGCCGATGTCGGCTTCGAGTGTCTTCATCGCTGTGCGCAGCAGCCGTTCATTGAGCTTATCGCCGACTATCAAGACGTCGAGGCCTCCTTCAAAGTTCCCGGCAAAGATCCCCGAGAGGACGATAAGTTTGAGAGAGCCGCAGCCGCGCAAACGCACTGGCAGATCACCCGCGCGCAAAGGTGCCAGCAAAAGCATTTGCTGAAGTGCGGTCACGAAAGGAAATTTTTCACTGACGCTGTAGCGAGGCTTCGCACCAGTCCCCTTTTTCAAGAAGCCGGCGCTGAGAAGCAGGCTAAGCTCACGACGAATCTCCGCGCTTTTTATCCGCGTACGCTCGGTTGCTTCCGCCGCCGTGAATCCTTTTTTCGGATTGAAGAGAAAAAGTCTGAGAACCCGCACGCGCGCGACCGAACCGAATAGTTTTGCGAACGGATCCTGGAATTGCTGGGACATGGTGCTATTGTAATACACCGCACGTACGCAAGAAAGGTTGACATTAAGCACCTATCTAAGATCTAAAAGAAAAAGCTCCAGCACAGGGCTGGAGCAAAGGCGCCGCGGGCGAACCGCATAGCTGGCAAACGATCAGAAATTCTTGTGCAGGGAGTCGCGCGGGGGCCTGTTGCTGGCCCTTTCGCTCTCCTCCCCCGTGGCGCGGCCTGCGATCAGAGCCTTGTCGGCAGGCGTAAGCAGACCTTGCTCCATCCTCGACATGGCGCCGCGATAAGCCTGGCTTGCAGCATCCCGTGCGAGGAATTCGCTCTGGGACACGCGACGAGCCGAACAACCGGTATCTTTGCACATACTTTTCTCCTGTAGGACGATACTGCCACGTACCATACCACACAAAAAGCGCGCCGCAAAGCGGCGCGCTTTTTGTGTTGATCGTGCGGAGCGCGACTACTTGAGTTCGACCTTGCCGCCTGCTGCTTCGATAGCCGCTTTGAGCGCCTCTGCTTCTTCCTTCTTGAGGCCCTCCTTCACTGCGGTCGGAGCTGCATCGACGATATCCTTTGCTTCCTTGAGACCGAGACCCAAAGCGTCCTTGATAGCCTTGATGACCTGGACCTTCTGAGCACCTGCGTCTGCGAGGTGGACGTTGAACGACGTCTTCTCTTCTGCGCCTGCTGCTGCGCCGCCTGCTGCCGGAGCGGCTGCGACTGCCGCTGCTGAGACGCCGAACTTCTCTTCGAACACCTTTACGAGCTCGTGGAGCTCAAGAACCGAGAGATTCTCGATCGCCTCGACGATCGTCTTGAACTTTGCCGGAACCTCGACTGCCTTTGTTTCGACTGCTGCTGCTTCTTCTGACATAAATTTAATGGTGAGTTTTTAATGGTAAGTTTTTAGCACCGCGCACACGACCTGCTACTCAGACTTTGTCTTCGCAACTTCACTGAGCACGACCGCCATGCGCTGGATCGGGCTGTTGATGATGTTGACGAACATACCGCGAAGGGTCTGCAGCGGCGGAATGGCCGCGATCGACTTCATCTCTTCAGCGCCGACGAAACGTCCGCCGAAGACGCCGCCCGCGAATGCGAGTTGCTCCGGATATTTCTTCACGAAGACCGCGAGTTCGCGAGCCGGCGCGAGTTCATCGGCGCCGTACGCGATAGCGACTTCGCCACGGAACTCCGGCATCTCGCCCTCAGCCTTTCCAAGTCCGCGCTTGATGAGCGATTTCTTGGCGACGGTATAGCCAACCCCCTGCCCGCGGAGACCGCGGCGCATTTCGGTCTGCTGTGCGACCGAAAGACCTTTGAAGTTCGCGAACACGATGGTCGACGCATCCTTAGCGATACCCTCGACCTTATTCACGATCTCTTCCTTTTTTTGCCTCGTTATAGCCATATCTATCTATTAAGAAACTATCTGAAGTCTCAACGCGATAGTATCTGATAATCACATCGCTTGCCGTCCAAAACATTGAAATTTCGGCTGCAAAACTTCGCTTCGCGCTCTCCGTATCGAGATACGGTTCGTGCTCCAGCTCGTTTTTCGCCTAAAATTTCAATGTTTTGGTTCGACATGAGACTTCAGACAGTTTCTAAGATCAGGCATGAAAAATGCCCTATTGGTAATGAGGGCAGATCGACCGTCTCGGCAGGCTCGCGGGGATCCCCGTGAATTAACGCTCTATGAGCTACCTGCTGTCTCTGACCCTGTGTAAACAAGATAGCACAAGCGGCCAAAGAATCAAGATTCAGAGTTGAAGGACAGAGGCCTTTCTACCTCTTTCCACTTTCACGACGGTCGTCGCTAAAGTGGAAAGAGGTAGAAGAGAGGAGTTGTTCTAAAGTAATGGCGTGAACTAAGAGGGTCAGAGCTGCCAACTTAAGATACCAAAAAGATCAAGGGCTGGCGTGTTGGCCTGACCTTGATCAGTAATTCCGATCTCTTGATTTTTCAAGTCTAGATGAAACCGAATTCTTCGAAGACCTGTCTGTACTGATCGATCGTCGCGAGCACGTCGCGATGAGTGAGCTCAAGCGACTCGCCATCGTGCGCGATGCGATTGCGCACTTTATGCGCGTCCCATGCTAGGTCGAGCGTTGCGAAGTGCGACGCACTTGCACCCGTGAGCTGCGCGCCGACGTCCTCGCCTGGGAAGCCGCGCTCATTGAGTAGCTGTGCGAGCATCGAGTCCGCCTCAAGGATGGCGCGGCGCCAGTCGCTGTCGCTGGTAGAGTTGGCAAGCGACACGACCTTCTCCCATCGATCGTTCTTCGGATGCTCCTCCTTGGCTCCCGCGTGCGCCAACTCCGCCGCGAGGCGCTTGTGATGTATCGATTCTTCGATATGGTGCGTCTTCACGCGCAGATACACGTAGTTGATCAACATCAAAACAGAGATGCCGATCGCCGCCCACTCAGCGTACTGGAACCATACCAAGAATGACGATTCGAGCTGCGGCTGCGAAAGGGACACGCCAGTGATGAGCGAGTAAAGCTGCTGTATGAAGTAGATGATGTTGAATGAGGGAGCCATGATGTCTTAATCTGCACGAACACGACATCTGTCCGCGCATTTTTGGCGCTTCGTGAAAAATACTCGTCGCAGTACGGGAGTACGCCTCCTCATATTTTCCACTCCAGCATCCAAAACTGCCTTGAAGATCTGTGTGTTTGCTTGTGCCGTCGCAACATGCGCGGCGACTATTTTATTCTACCATTTTGCCGGCGGCGAAAAGCATATCTTCTCCCCCGTGCGCAGCGGTGAACTGAATGCCGACCGGAAGATCCTTACCCTCGCGCATCACCGGCGTGATCGGCACAGAGAGCGCCGGGTGGCCGGTGAGATTCGCGGTCACCGTGAAGATGTCGGCGAGATACATCGAGAGCGGATCAGACTTTTCTCCGATCTTGAACGCAGGCGACGGCACGGTCGGTGTTGCGATCACATCGACGCTTTTAAGTACGTCATCGTATTCTTCGCGCAGCTTTGCGCGCGCCGCCGTCGCTTTGCCATAGTACGCATCGTAGTAGCCGGCGGAGAGCACGTAGGTGCCGAGCATGATGCGGCGACGCACCTCAGGACCGAAGCCGGCGGCTCGCGTCTTCGCATAATCATCGACGAGCGAATCGCCCGAGAGCGAGAGTCCATAGCGCACGCCATCGAAGCGCGCGAGGTTGGTCGACGATTCAGCCGGCATGATGATGTAGTACACCGCAAGCGCCAGAGGAGCCGACGGCAATTCGATATCAACGATCTCTGCGCCATGCGCTTTGAGTGTGTCGAGCGATGCGTTGAATGAACGCAGCACATCCTCGTCGATCCCCTTCTGGAGGAGGTGGCGCGGAACGCCAATTCGTTTAGGTTGTAGGTCGTAGGTTGTAGGTCGTAGGTTGATGGAGGTCGAATCGAATGGATCGCGACCGCGGATCGTGTCGAAGAGAAGTTGCGCATCCTCAAGTGTGCGCACCATGGGTCCCGCTTGATCAAGCGATGATCCCATCGCAATGAGACCGTGACGCGACACTGCGCCGTAGGTCGGTTTGAGGCCGACGATGCCGCAGAATGATGCCGGCTCGCGGATGGAACCGCCGGTGTCCGTGCCGAGCGCACCGAGTGCCATGCCAGCCGCAACCGCCGAGGCCGAACCGCCGGAGGAACCGCCCGCTACGCGCGCTTCGTCGTGCGGGTTATGCGTCGGGCCGAACGCGGAGTTCTCGGTCGAGCCGCCCATCGCGAATTCATCGAGATTGGTCCGACCCATGAAGACCGCGCCCGCTTCTTTCAATTTTTTGATGACGGTTGCGTCGTAGCTTGCCGTGTAGTTCTCAAGCATCTTCGATGCCGCCGACACGCGCCTACCTTGGATGAGGATGTTGTCTTTGATCGCCAGCGGAATGCCGAGCAGCGGATGGCTCTCGCCGCGCGCACGACGAGCGTCCGCTTCTTTCGCTTGTTCTTCGATGTCGTCGAACACTTCAAGATACGCGTTGAGCTCCGCATTGCGCGCGTCGATATTCTTCTTACACGCACGCACGAGGTCGAGCGAGGTGATCTCGCCGCTGGCGAGTTTTTTTGATGCTTCTGTTATGGAAAGTCGTGCGAGGTCGTCCATATTATTTTTCTATGATCTGGCGCACGACGTCATAATCGCCTTCACGGCGCGGGAACGCTTCAAGCAGTGACTCGCGCGTGTTGCCCGGCGCGTTTTGCACTGCAACATCATCGCGCATAACGTTGTGCAACTGCGACGCCGCCTCACGCGATCCGTCCACGGTGACCGCACTCACCTGCCCCACATACTCGAGAATGGCAGAGAAATCCTTTTCGAGCCCGGCAATCTCGTTCTCGTCGAGTTTCAATCGGCTGAGCTCTGCAAGTTTTTCGATGTCTGCCTTCGATATCATGTTCGCATGATACACCAAAAGAAAACGCCCCGCACGCCACGCGCATGGCTCGCCGAAGGAGCCGCTATTTAAACAGAGCCAAAAATCCTTTTTCGGACAAAATGGCGACGCCGAGTTTTTGTGCATCGGCGAATTTCGAACCAGGGTTCTCCCCCGCGATTACGGCGGTCGTTTTCTTCGATACGGACGACGACACATCGGCGCCGAGCGCGCGCAGTTTTTCTTTCGCTTCGTCGCGGCTCATCGACGAAAGCGTGCCGGTGAGTACGAAGGTCTGACCGGCAAGCGGAAGCACCTCGCGTGCGGCGCTCGATCGGTACACATCATTCTTGATCGTGAGAATTTTCTGCAAGCGACCGATCAATGCGCGGTTATCTTTGTTGCGGAACCACGCCGCGATAGCAGCCGAGACGATGTCGCCGATGCCTCCGATATCATTGAGCTTTTCTTCAGTCGCGCTCTCGACATCGCCCAGCGTCTTGAAATGTTGTGCGAGCAAGTTAGCGGTCTCCTCCCCCACATGCGGGATCGAAAGCCCGGTGATAAGCCGTGAGAGTTGCGTCGTACGCGCACGATCGATCGCGTCGATGAGTTTCTGCGCAGAAACTTCGGCAAACCCAGGAAGCCCTTCCACGTCGCCTTGGGTAAGCGTGAAAAGATCGTCGAAATTTTGAATGAGCCCCTCTTCGAGGAGCTGGTCGATCGTCTTCTTGCCGCAACCGACGATATCCAGTGCGCTGCGGCCCACAAAAAGATGGAACTTGCGGCGCAGCACCGCGAACGAATCAATGTCGACGCATCGCCATGCGGCTTGTCCCGGCACGCGCTCGATCCTACCATCGCCGCCGCACTCAGCGATGCGCGTCGGCCACACGAATTTCTTTTCTTTCCCCGTGCGCAGGTCGGTAAGCACCTGCACGATGTCGGGGATCACGTCGCCCGCTTTTTGCAAGATGACCGTATCGCCGATGCGGACGTCGAGGCGCGTGATCTCGTCTTCATTGTGGAGCGTGGCGCGCGAAACGGTCGTACCCGCAACCGACACCGGTCGCAGATGCGCCACCGGCGTGATGACGCCCGTGCGCCCCACTTGGAACACAATGTCTTCGACGAGCGTGGTCACCTGCTGTGCGGGAAACTTGAATGCCACCGCGAAGCGCGGCGCCTTGCCGGTGTACCCGAGCACGTCCTCGAACTTCTTTTCATTGACCTTCAGCACGATGCCGTCGATCCAATACTCTTGATGGCGGCCGCGTTTCTTCCATTTCTCCCAGAACGCAATCACGTCTTCGACGCCATGCGCCAACTCCGCGTTGTGATTCACCTTGAAGCCAAGCTCGCGCAGGTATTCAAGCTCTTCCCACTGCGTCTTCGGAAACTGCTCGCTCGTTTGTGCGACATCATAGATGAATACGTCGAGCTTGCGCGCGGCCGCGATCTTGGGATCGAGCTGGCGGATGCTTCCCGCGGCGACATTGCGCGGATTGGCATAGAGCGGCTTACCAAGTCTCTCCTGCTCTTTGTTGAGTGCATCCAGATTCTTCGTCGACATCCACACCTCGCCCTCCACGGTGATATCGATGGGGCGCGAAAGCGAAAGCGGAACCGCTTCGATCGTGCGCACGTTGTGCGTCACGTCTTCGCCGATGACGCCATCGCCGCGCGTAGCCGCGGTCGTAAGTACGCCCTTCTCATAGGTAAAGACGATCTTGAGTCCGTCGATCTTCAGTTCGCACACATAGTCGATCGTCTGATCATGAATACCGTGTTCTTTGAGAAAACGCTTCGTGCGCGTGTCGAAGTCACGCACTTCCTCCGGCGAAAAGACATCATTGAACGACCACTGCGCAACTTCATGCTTCACCTTCTTGAATTGCGGCAGAGGCACGCCTGCTACGCGCTGCGTCGGCGAGTCGGGCGCAATGAGCTCTGGATGCTGCCGCTCAAGCTCTGCAAGCTCGTGCATGAGCGAATCGCGGGCGCTCTCCGGTATCTCCTCCCGATCGTACACATGATACTGCATACGATAGTGATTGATCGTCTCTTTGAGTTTGTCGTATCGAGCGCGAATCTCCTGAGAAACCATACTCACAGTGTATAGCGAATAGCGTAGCGTGGATAGTCGAAGACAGAACCGTCGAAACCCTCACTAGTAATTAGATTCAAGCGCGCGCTCAATACGATTCGGCGCGCCTGGATCGCAGCCATTATTGTAGCCGCGCGCCGTTACACGAGTCGAGACACTGCCGAGTGTGTTCTTCCATTTTTCCGTCCATACGCGGACGCAGTATGTCTGTGGTGCGAACGTCAGCATAAAGGTAGTGGTTGCTGCCGTCGGCGTGGTCATGATCGTCCATGGCTCCGCCGCGACATCGATACCATTGCATATGACATTCGATGACGGCGGCTGTGAATCGGTCGACGTGGCGAACACGCTGCCGCTGCTGAAGTTCGCCGAACCGGTATATTTGATGTCCCAATACAGCGCGCACTCAAGACCGGCATCCGCCGCATAGAATGCGAAGTTCGAATCGCGCGTAATGCTGGAGAAGATGAGCTCTTTCGATGTTATATCGTAAATGACGAGACCGACCGAAAGGAGCAGACCAGCGATCAACATCGCAAAAAGCGTGACGAAGCCACGCAGACCAGCTTTTAGCTGGTGGGTTGTAGGTTTTAGGAACACCCACCCCATACTGCTGGATCGGTGTCTTGAAGATCGCATAGTATATATTGATTTCTTTTTCATAGTCTTTTTGTGTTCTCCTAAAACCTCACACCCAAGACCTACAAGCTTTCCTTTATTGCCACGCGAACAGGTTCTCGCGGACGGAGAATGTGTGCGACGCCGTGCCAGTCTCCCACATCACTGTAGCGGTGACCGCTAACTCATTCGAATTGCAGAGTGCGCCAGTACATACGGGCGAAAGTATCTTCACGATGCGGATGAATCTCGTAGCGCTATTGGTCTGCGATGCTGCATTGTAATTATAGAATCCGGTCGAGGTATCGTACATCATGAGCGGGCACGCGCCGCCTGAGCCGCACGCAGATATATTACCGCTTACATCCGGTCCGACGGTCGAGTCGAAGAAGCACGATTGTGAACCGTCGGTGCTGATACAATTTCCGAGATAATTCGTCCACGCATTCCCAGCGAGACGATTCGTATCGCGAACATATCGTATGTACTCAATGCTGTCCTGCGCGAGATATGAAGCGGTAACTTGATCTTCCCCTACCATAGCTGCTTGCAAGCCGCTTGAAGCGATCGAGAGAGGACCCACCACCGCAGCAACCAGCAAGGTGATGGCGACGAATGTCTCGATGAGGGTGAACCCTCGAGAAGCTCTCAGGAAACCGAAGGTGCGCTCCCAGCACGCTCGAAGCTTGAGCGTATTCTTCATGCACCACGTTCTATCTTTTATGTCTTTCATACTATATGTCATATGCGCGCTGCGTCATGGTCGTCTGGAGATTGAGCGCCGTGG
>JAKAHS010000030.1 GCA_021814825.1 bacterium
ACGAGCAGCGTGCCTTCAAATCAGATCAACGATTCGCTCTCCGCGCTCCAGCAGGTGATCGAGCGCCGCGTCAACGCATTCGGCGTCGGCGAGCCGGTCGTGCAGATCGCACGCGGCGGCGCGCTCGGCAATGGCGACTACCGCCTCATCGTCGAGCTTCCGGGCGTTGCTGATGTTAACCAGGCGATCGCGATGATCGGACAGACGCCGACGCTTGATTTCAAGCTGGTGAAGCCGGGCATGGAGAACAACCTCACGCTCTCTGGCACAACGACAGCGGGCACGCCTGTTTCCGTTCTCAATACCGATGCGTTCGTGGAGACCGGCCTCACCGGAACCTACCTCTCTGGTGCGTCGCTGCAGTTCGGTAATGGTTCCGGCGCGCTTCAGACGGAACCGGTCGTGCAGGTGAAATTCAATGCGGCTGGTGCGAAGATGTTCTCCGACATTACGACACAGAATGTCGGCCACGAGATCGCGATCTTCCTCGACAACAACCTCATTTCGGCGCCGGTCGTGCGCGAGCCGATCACCAATGGCACCGCGATCATTTCCGGCAGCTTCAGCGCACAAAGCGCGAAGGCGCTCGCAACAAATCTCAATCTCGGCGCGTTGCCGGTTCCGATCACGCTCGCTTCGACGCAGACGATCGGTGCGTCGCTCGGCAGCTCTGCGGTGCGCGCAGGTGTTCTTGCAGCTCTTATCGGTCTTCTCGCGGTCGCACTCTTCATGATCCTCTGGTACCGCCTGCCGGGCTTGGTCGCAGCGGTCGCGCTGTGCGTCTATGTCGTCCTCATGCTTGCGCTCTTCATGCTTATTCCGGTCGTGCTCACTGCCGCTGGTATTGCAGGCTTCATCCTTTCGGTCGGTCTCGCGGTCGATGCCAACATCCTGATCGCTGAGCGCATGAAGGAAGAGCTCGCGGCGGGGAAGGACGCGACGACGGCGATCACCGACGGTTTCGCACGCGCATGGTCGGCGATCCGCGACTCCAACACCGCGCACCTCATTGCGGCAGTCATTCTTTTCTGGATGGGCACGTCCGTCATTCGCGGCTTCGCGCTCGTGTTCGGACTCGGCGTCATCGTCTCGCTCTTCTCGGCGATCACGGTATCTCGAACGTTCTTGCTCGCGCTCGGACTTAATACCGACAAACCGCTTGGCCGTTTCCTTATGCGCTCAGGGCTCACTAAATAACAACCATCATGTTTTTCGCTAAACACTACAGAACGTTCCTCGTCCTCCCGGTCACTCTTTCGATCGCTGCCATCATTGCGCTCGCACTTTGGGGACTTCGCCCGGGTATCGACCTTGCAGGCGGCTCACTTTTGCAGGCAAGCTTCACGTCAGGACAGCCGACCGTGGCGCAGATAGAGAATGTGATCAAGCCGCTTGGCCTCGGTGATGTACGCGTGCAGGCGGCAGGCGAGAGCGGCTTCATGATCCGCGCGCGCAGCCTCTCCAACGATGAGAAGAACACGCTTGAACAAGCGCTCGGCACATTGGGCGCCATGCATGAAGATCAGTTCACGTCAATTGGCCCGTCGATAGGTGCAGAGATCCTTCATAAAGGGTATGTTGCGATCGCGCTCGTGTCTCTGTGCATCATCCTTTTCATCGCTTTCGCATTTCGTCAGGTGTCTGAACCGGTCTCATCATGGAAGTACGGCGTCATCGCCATCATTACGCTCGTGCATGACATGCTCATTCCGGCAGGTATCTTCGCCCTTCTCGGTCATACCAGCGGTGCCGAAGTCGACTCGCTCTTCATTGTGGCGCTCCTCACCATTCTTGGCATCTCGATTAACGATACGATCGTGGTATTCGATCGTATCCGCGAAAACTTGCGCCATATGAGCGACTCGCGCCGTCATCAGAATTTTGCAGAAACAATCGGCATCAGCATCAATCAGACGATTGCTCGATCGATCAACACATCGCTCACGGTCATCATGGTACTCCTCGCGCTCTTCTTCGTCGGACCGGTCGCGACAAAATATTTCGCTCTCACGCTTCTTGCCGGTATGATCGCGGGCACCTACTCGTCGATCTTTTTGGCGGCGCCCTTGCTCGTCCTCTGGGAAAAAACCCGAAAATAGGGTTCACAAAATCACGAACTGCGTTGTTGCACACTGCGGTACTCCCTCACCTTACAATTCAGTAAGGCTCGGTTCGTTCCTCGCGTACGCCTAGCATTTCATCGATCTTGTGAACCCTAACACTTGCGGAAATCGCGAGTTACGTCGTTGCGGGCGCCCGCTCGCTCATTGCAATACCAAGCCAGTATTGCTCTCTTGCTCGCAGCCCGCGCCTCGTACCTCATCGACCTCCGCGAGTCTTTTACCGAGTGTTGTTTTCTTTTTGGTTTTATGGTTTACTTTGCACATATCGCGGGGTGGAGCAGTAGTAGCTCGTTAGGCTCATAACCTAAAGGTCGCAGGTGCAATTCCTGCCCCCGCAACAAGGTAAACAAAAAACCGCACTCTCGTGCGGATTTTTTGTACCTTGTTGCGGGGGAGCGAGCAAACTGCTTTGCTCGCGTCAGGAATTGCAAGGCGGAAGATGTCGCACAGCGACACTGAGCCGGGGTCGGCGACACTTATGAATGAAGCGAATTAGTGATCGTGACCAATTCCCGCTCCTGCATCTCTGTATGCTATAGTCTAAAAATTATGGGTAGTAAGTTATTGCGCAAGGTCCCCGAAGTCACGATCTTCTTCTGGATCGTAAAGGTGCTCACGACCGCGTTCGGCGAAAGCCTCTCTGATTTCTTGGTCCATATCATGAACCCGATCATTGCGGTTGGTATAGGAGCGGTCGGTTTTACTGTTGCCATGATATTCCAACTGCGCGTACGCAAGTACATTGCATGGATCTACTGGTTCGCCATCGCGATGGTTGCGGTATTCGGCACCATGGCAGCGGACGTGGTGCATATCGGTCTCGGTGTGCCTTATCTCTACTCGACCATCTTCTTCGCGGTCGTGCTCATCATCATCTTTGCTCTGTGGTATGCGGTTGAGAAAACACTCTCGATTCACAGCATCTACACTTTCCGTCGCGAACTCTTCTACTGGGCGACTGTTTGTGCCACCTTTGCGCTCGGCACAGCGGCGGGGGACATGACGGCGATCACACTCAATCTCGGCTATCTCGAATCCGGCGCCCTCTTTGGCGTTGTGATTACCTTTATCACTGCAACCCACTATGCGGCACGAGGCATCCTCACGCTTGAACACAAACATCAATCGCGCAACGCCGTTCTCGCGTTCTGGTTGGCATACGTCTTCACACGACCGCTCGGTGCGTCATTTGCGGATTGGATGGGCAAAGCACATGAGTTCGGCGGTATCGGCTGGGGCGATGGCACCGTCAGCGTCGATCTTGCACTTCTGATCGTCGCATTCGTCTGGTATCTCGCTGCGACACACGAGGATGTAGAGGAAGGACATCCGGTGGCACAGACGTACTTATAGACTTTACAGATCCTTTACACTCACCTATATATGCTACGGTGTATCGTATGCGTATCTTGGTCGTTGAAGATAATCAAAAACTCGCAGATTCTCTTACGCGCGGCCTTCGTCAAGAAGGATATGCCGCCGACTATATAGTGGACGGCTTGGATGCGGAGCGGCGGCTGCTTCAGAATTATAAGGATTATGATCTGGTCATACTCGATGTCATGCTGCCGGGCAAGAGCGGTATAGAGCTATGCGCTGAATTGCGTGAGAAAGGGGTCATGACGCCGGTCATTATGCTCACTGCTCGCGATGCAACGGAAGACAAGGTGCTCGGGCTTGATAGCGGAGCCGACGATTATTTGGTAAAACCGTTCTCATTCGAGGAGTTGCTATCTCGCATTCGTGCCCTATCGAGGAGGAGTCACACGACCCTGCCGCCAGATATACAGGTCGGCGACCTTACGCTAAAACCGTCTACCCAGGAAGTATTCAGAGGTGAGACGCAGATACCACTCACGCTCAAAGAGTTTCGCATCTTGGAATATTTTATGATGCATCCCAATGCGGTATTAAGCAGACAGGACATCATCGATCATTTGTGGGATTTCAATTTTAATCCATTGAGTCGTGCGATGGACGTGCATATCAATAATCTACGGAATAAACTAGGATCATCGACCTATGGAACAACTGTGGAAACGGTACGCGGTATCGGCTATCGACTCAAGGCATAATGTGTTTTGGCAAGCACGAGCAAGACTTACTGCACAGTATGTACTGGTGGTGGCGCTTGTCGTGCTCGGTTTCAGCCTGTTTCTTTTTCAGAGCGTCAGAAGTAATCTGCAGGACGCGAGCAATGATGATTTTTCTGGCGCTGTGCAGCGCACGCAGTTTGTTGACTCTACACTGAGCTCATTCGCATTTGATCTCATCCTTGCAGACGCGGTTATCTTAACCCTTGCCGCTTGGCTCAGCTATGTTCTAGCCGGTCGCACACTGCGACCGATACAGGAGGCTATGGAGGCTCAGAAAACCTTTACCGCGAACGCGTCGCATGAATTACGCACTCCTCTTGCGGTCATGAAAAGCGAAATTGAAGTGGCGACGCGGGATCACGCGGCGACCACAGATTCATATCGTCGAGTCCTGGAAAGCAATCTTGAAGAGATATCGCGCATGTCCAGTATTGTGGAAGACCTGCTCATCCTTGCACGATCAGATGCACATCAGGGATATACGCATTCCATGCTTGATCTGGTTGAGACCGCGAATGGAGTGATATCAAAAATGAAATCGCTCGCTTCTCAGAAGGGTTTGGCGCTTATTACGACTGTTAGCCATGATCCTATCGTGATGCGTGGCAACCGTCTTGCTTTGGAGCGAGCACTCATGAACCTCATTCAGAATAGTATCGAGCATACACCATCTGGAGGTACGATCACAGTCAGCATTTCTCGGGATGATACAGGAAATATACTGACGGTCACCGACACTGGTTCCGGCATCGGCGAGCATGACCTGTCCCATGTCTTCGAGCGGTTCTACAAAGGCGACCGCGCTGGTGGCACTGGTCTCGGTCTGCCTATCGTCAAAGAGATCGTCACGCAGCACGGTGGTGAGATTAATATAGAAAGTGTCGGTGGTACGACTGTTGCGATCGTCTTCCCAACACGCTGATATTCTTTACAGAAGTTTTACATACCATGGGATACCCTTGGGGCATGGTGCGCACCTTTAATCACTAATATCAAGAATTATGCGATCAAATAAATATCTGGTTCCTGCGGCTGCGCTTGCGGTCGGTGCGTTGAGTATGGTCGGTTTCTATGCGTTCGCGCAGGGCAACGCTAATCCAGCTACTACGGCACAGACACAGAACACAGCATCTGTTGTCGCACACGATGACCGTGCGGATGGTGAGACGGCCGATGATCAGTCCGTGAATGCTTCGATCCCTGCAAAGGTGGGAGATACGGACATCGAGACGAGCGACGACGCGGGTCAGGCGGGACCGGTTGGGATCGTGGGGAATACGCACGACCAGAGCGAGCACGATGTGGCGGATGCCGGTGAGGTAGAAGACGGGCAGTAGTATCCGGCGGGGCGGCGTGTTATACCAGACCTATAGCACGCCGCTTTTTACTGATCATTATTCAATATCCCCAGCACTCCATTCCATGCAACCACTCACTTTTGAAGCGTCGAAAATAGGGAAGTATATATTCAACAAAGTTCCGGAGATCACCGCCTTCTTTTGGATCATCAAGGTACTCTGTACGACGGTAGGTGAGACCGCTTCGGACTTTCTCAACGTCAACCTCAATTTCGGACTCACCAACACCTCGATCGTGATGGGCGTCCTTCTCGTCGTTACGCTCATCTGGCAATTCCGGACGAAAAAGTACACGCCATTCGTGTACTGGGCTAATGTCGTCCTCATCAGTGTGTTCGGCACTTTGGTCACGGACAATCTCACGGACAATCTGAACGTTCCGCTTGAATTCAGCACGATCTTCTTTAGTACCGCGCTCCTTGTTACGTTCGCCGTCTGGTATTGGCGCGAAAAGACTCTTTCCATCCACGCTATTGATACGGTCGGACGAGAGGCATTCTACTGGCTTGCCGTTCTCTTTACGTTCGCACTCGGTACTGCAGCGGGCGACCTCTATGCCGAAGCGCTCGGCCTCGGCTACGCTACGACCGGTCTCATCATCTTGGGTATCGTTGCACTCTTTACGGTCGCGTGGCGACTCGGTCTCAATTCCATTCTGGTGTTCTGGGTAGTCTATATCATGACCCGTCCCCTCGGCGCTTCGATCGGCGACTTTCTAACGCAAACCCCAGCGCACGGCGGTATGGGCCTCGGGGCAACACTGACCACGCTGATCTTCACCGCCGGTATCGTCGGCACGGTGCTCTACCTTGCCATCTTCAAACCTGACGTGACGACGACCGAAGATGTTAAGGAGGAGATCACTGAAGAGAAGACGCATCCGCATATTCTCGCGCAGGTGATCGTGGTTGCCCTCCTGTTCTTGATCGCGTCCGTGGGCGGCTACTACTGGCGACAGCATCAGCTCTACGTCGCACAGCAGGCCGCTTTGAGTGCCGCCGCTGCAACACCTGGCGCGCAGTCCTCGCCGCTTGGCGACCTCTCGAACTTTGAGTCGATATCGCAAGCAACACTCGATTCTGTGAATGCAGGCGATTGGTCAAGCGCGAACAGTCACGCAAACGATCTTGAGTATGCATGGGATCATGCTGAAGCGCAGCTTAAACCGTTGGATCAGACCGCGTGGACGCATGTGGATGGAGCGATAGATAAGGTGCTACGGGAGGTGCGAGCGGTGAATCCGAACGTGTCTACCGCGCAGGTGGCACTTCAGAAGTTGCTTGGCGTGTTGGGGAATCAATGAAAGATCTTTGCGCACCATAATGTCTAGCATAAAGAAATTATTTAGCGAGAAGAGCATTCATCTCGTCTTCGATATCAGTCTTTGGCTGAAGGCCGTCTTGGCGCTTGCCGAGATTGCGGCCGGCATCGCTACCTATTTCATATCGCAGCAGTTCTTGATCCGCGCGGTGATGTGGATGGCGCAAGCTGAGTTCGCGGAAGATCCGCACGACCAGATCGTGAACTATCTGCTCCAAACGGCGCAACAACTTTCCGTCGGAGCGCGTGACTTCGCCACCCTCTATCTTCTTGGTCATGGCATCGTCAAACTCTGGCTCATCATCGGTCTGTTGCGTAAACGACTCTGGTACTATCCGACCGCAATGGTCGTGTTCGGACTTTTCATCGTGTATCAGGTCTATCGCTATACGTTCACGCACTCGATCCTGCTTCTTCTCATTACCGCTCTCGACCTTATCGTAATCGCGCTCACTTGGCATGAGTATCAATACTTAAAGCGTCATAAAGTAAGGTGATCGCTTCCTCTTGAGCAAGAGAGGTGTCTTATGACAGACTGAGTTTAATGCACTGTGTTCGGTAGACTATCGGCCTATCAGTGAAATCCTGGTGGTACCATAAAGATATCATGAACGAAGTAGCGGTATTCGGCGGCGGATGTTTTTGGTGCACTGAAGCCGTATTCAAGATGATGCGCGGCGTCTCGAGAGTAGTGCCGGGATATGCGGGCGGCACGGTGCCTCATCCGACCTATGAGCAAGTCTCAAGCGGCGCCACCGGTCATGCTGAATGTGTGAAGATAGAATACGATCCGCAAGTCGTCCGCCATACGGATCTGCTCACGGTGTTTTTCGGCAGTCACGATCCGACGACGCTCAATAGGCAAGGACCGGATGTCGGCACACAATATCGCTCGGTCATCTTCTACGCGACCCCGCCGCAAAAGACCGATGCGGAGAAATTCATCGCTGACATGAGCGCCTCAAGCGAGGAGGGCGCGCCGATCGTGACGCAGGTGGAGCCGCTAGTGGAATTCTATGAAGCGGAGAACTACCATCGCGACTATTTCGCCGATCATCCGGAGAACCCGTACTGCTTAACGATCATAAATCCCAAACTTGAAAAAGTGCAGCACAAGTTCGCCGCTCTTTTGAAAGATATTTATAAGTAGCCTAAAAATCATGACTGAAGAACCACTGCAGCGGACCGAAGAAGAGTGGAAGAAAACGCTCACGACCGAGCAGTATCATGTTCTGCGCGAGAAGGGGTCCGAGGCGCCGTTTTCCGGAAAGCTCCTTCATGCGGATAAAGAAGGTGTATACCGTTGCGCGGCGTGCGGTAATCCGTTGTTTGCATCCGGCGCAAAGTTCGATTCC
>JAKAHS010000031.1 GCA_021814825.1 bacterium
ACAACGATCGTGCTTGTTGCGCCATGCGCGCGGAGCTCGACTGAATGTTCCCCGGTGGTTTTCAGCGGATGTTCCAGCATTACCGTTTCTTCGGGGATGTCGAGTTTCTTTTCTGCCTTGATTGCGCGGATGATCTCCGGCGCTCCTATCGCTTTGAAGAGCCCGCCCTTCTCCGTGGCGCGTGCCGATATTCCGACGTGCGCACCGTTGAGTCCTTTGATATGTGCGGCGAGCGCTTCCTCCTGCGCCGCGACCTCCTTCTCGTGCTGTGCTGTCGATGCCTTCAATCGCTCGATCTTCTCGGGCGTTGCGAGTTCGACAAGTTTGCGCGGCAGCAGGTTGTTGATAGCGTAGCCGTCGGCAACATCCTTCACCTCGTGAATGCGACCGACTCCTTTTACATCTTTCAAGAGTATGACTTTCATAGTGGTGTGGTGTGTTCGTTTAGTTATTCACCAGATACTGCACGGCGGCGTCCTTCTGCGGGTCGCGTCCGGAAGCGATGTCATCAGCGGTCGTCGTTGCGTTGATGTCGGGTGTGAGGCCGCCATCGGAGATCGACGTGCCATTTGGTGTCAGCCAGCGCGCTACCGTGATCTTCACCTGCGCGCCGTCGCCGAGGTCGAAGACCTCCTGCACCGAACCCTTGCCGAATGAACGCGTGCCGATGAGTTTGGCGATGCCGTGCTGCTGCAGTGCGCCTGAAAGAATCTCTGCCGCCGACGCGGTTCCCTGGTCGATCAGGATCGCCATCGATAGTTTCTTATTGGCGAAGACATTGTAGCCGAAGCTGCGGTGCGTGTTGTTGCTTTGCGTGCCGCGGAAATCTTCGGTCACGATCGTGTCGCCTGCCGGCAAGAAGTAGCTTGCCATATCGACCGCCGCGTCGAGGTAGCCGCCTGGGTTGCCGCGCAGATCGAGCATCAAGCGCGTGTCGCCGGACTCGAAGAATGCGCGAAGAGCCTCTCGGAATTGATCGGCCGAGGTTGCGGAGAAATTGTAGAGGTCGATCTCGAATATCTTGGTGTCGGCGTGATTGACGTAGTTGATCGTCGGGATCGCGATGGTGTCGCGCACGATCGCTATCGTGAACGGCTGACTCGTACCGGCGCGCGTGAGCGTGAGTTTAACGGTCGTGCCCTTCTCTCCGCGAATAAGCGCTACTGCTTGGTCGGCGGTCATGTCGGTGGTACTCGTGCCGTCGATCGCGAGGATCTTGTCGCCGGCGCGGACGCCAGCCGCTTCTGCAGGACTTCCCTTAAGCGGAGAGATCACCGTAACTGCATTGTCTTGTATGCCGACATCCATACCGACGCCGCCGAATGAGCCGTTGACGTTCTCGTCGAACATCTTCGCGTCTTGCGGCGGGAAGAATGTCGTGTATGGATCGCCGTAGCTGTCGACGAGACCTTGAAGCATGCCATAGACCTTCTGTTGGTCGGTCGGGATCGTGCCGCTCGCATGCGTCTCGACGAAATTGCTGTTCAGGAGATTCCATGTGCGCCAGAGTGCGGTGAGGTCAACATTGCCCGGCGCGCTGCCTCCGGAGAGGTCGAGTGTGACCGAGGTCGTGCCCGGCGTGCTTGATGCGGATGGATCAGCGCTTATGGTTTGAGTCTGTGCAAGAGTCGATGTCTGATGAATTCCGACATACAGCCCAGCAATGAAGACCGCGACGATAAAGATAAAAGCGCCAGCCGCACGCTTGGTAGTGTTGGATAATGCGCTTGTAGTGAGTTCTGGTTCCATACTCTGCATTATAGATTAAAAAACTAAAAAGCTTAAGCGAGATGTCGCTCGTGATATAATGAGCGATATGTTGACACGGTTTCTTTCTGTGTTTTCCAAGCGTCCGAAGCGCTCGCCTTTGCCGCCGCTCTATTTTCGCAACACGCTCTCCGGCGATCTTGAGGAGTTCATTCCCCTCTCGCGCAAGGTGGTGAAGATGTACAACTGCGGTCCGACCGTCTACGGCCCGCAGCATATCGGCAACATGCGCGCGGCGGTGTTCGCCAACACGATCAGGCGCGCGCTCGACCGCTGGGGTTACGACGTGAAGCAGGTCATCAATATCACCGACTTCGGGCATCTGGTCGCCGATGCCGACCAGGGCGAAGACAAGATGACTGCGGGGCTCAAGCGCGAAGGCATGGAGCTCACGCTCGAGAACATGCACACGCTTGCGGAGAAATACGCAGAGCAATACCTCAGCGATATCCGCCTGCTTGGCGTCGATACGGACGCTATCACGTTCCCGCGCGCGAGCGCCTACATCCCCGAGCAGATCGCGCTCATTCGAGCGCTGGTCGAGAAAGGATATGCATACAAAACAAAGAACGGCGTGTACTTCGAGGTGGCGCGCTTCCCTTCCTATGGCAAACTAGGCGGTGTCAAACTCTCAGGTCTCAAAGAAGGTGCGCGCATCAAAGGACATTCGGAAAAGCGGGGGCCGTTCGACTTCACGTTGTGGAAGCGCGACGCGCATCTCGGCTGGGACAGCCCGTGGGGCAAAGGTTTCCCCGGCTGGCATATCGAATGCACCGCAATGATCTTCAAGCTGCTCGGCAAGCAGATCGATATTCATACGGGCGGCATCGAACATATTCCGGTCCATCACAACAATGAGATCGCGCAGGCGGAGGCAGCGAGCGGCAAGCGCTTCGTGAAGTACTGGATGCACAACGATCACATCATGGTCGAAGGAAAAAAGATCTCGAAGTCGATCGGTAACACCGTGTATCTCTACAACGTGACGGACCGCGGCTTCTCGCCGCTTGCGCTGCGCTATTGGTTTCTCACTGCGCATTATCGCTCCCCCGCTAACTTCACCTGGGATGCGCTCTCTGGCGCGGCGGCAGCGCTCGCTAAGCTCAAGCGTTTTTTCTTGGAAGAATTGCCGCGCGATGGCGCACCTGCATCGCCTGATCCAGCATTCATGAAAGATGTGCTTGATGCGATTGCACATGACCTCGATACGCCGAAGGTCATTGCGCGCATGTGGGAGCTCGTGAAGGATACGAGCGTATCTCCTGCCGCCAAGCGCGCGTCGTTGCTTGAGGTGGACGCGCTCCTTGGTCTCGGGCTCGCCGCGGCTGATTCGCGCGCCGCGGTGCCGTCCGTGCTTGCAGTGGCACAGGAGAATGAGAAGGCGGTGCCGGAGGAAGTGGCGGCGCTGGTGGAGGCGCGCACCGCGGCGCGCGAAGCTAGAGATTTTGCGAAAGCTGATGACCTGCGCGCGAAGATTACTGAGCTTGGCTATGAGATCAAAGATACCAGCGATGGTGCGCAGCTGAGCAGAATAAGCGAGCAACAGTAGAAGTTTTAAGAAAAAGAAAGCCCATCATGCGCATACTGCGCATGATGGGCTTGTGCCGTACTTCGACCGTGCTCAGGTGGGAGATGTGGTCGGCTGGTACCGCTTCACTATCAGGTTGTGCTTATACTCCAGCACCCGCATGATCTCGTTGATGATGAGTTCGCCTCCGCTCGAGTCGAAATCATCCTCGTCGGGGATCACGTCGGCGCAGACGACCCGCTTACCTTGTAAGTCGGATATATCCGAACAGATGATCTCCACCTGCGTCCTATGCGGAATGCCGTCGATGGCATTCAGTGATTCGAGTATCTGCTCGCGACAACCAGGCTTATCCTTCAGCTGGACGCCGCGGATCTTAATGAGCATGGCGGTCCTCCCTAGTGCCTGGTTGCAGTTCGCGGATCAAGTGAATGCAGATCGCCTCCTGCGCGTAAGGCAAGCATGCCTAATGCGAACGCTAAAGCTTTGCCGAATCGCACAAGCTCGCCGAACGGAACGCCGATGACCCACGCCATATCCTCGATCTTGTTTTTGAGGAGCTTTCGCGCCGGGTCGCCTTCGCTCTGCAACTCCTGTGAGAGCAGCGCGTAGACGATAACATCGCCGGTGAATAGCGCCAGCGCATCCTTTATGACGCTCGCATCGTTCCTGCCGTAGCAGTTGATGAAATGCTGCGCAAGCAGGATGCGTATCCGCCCCATTTCTTCAGTTTTCATGATCGTGTCCATGACCCTCTCCTTCTCTTTCGCTGGTTGTTCGATGAGCCGCTTGTGCGGCCGTCGGAGCTCATGTGGAACTTTCTGCGCATGATTAAACCATACGATCATGTTTTGAGCAATACCCCCTCCGATCCGTTTGCAGTGGTGGCAAGGACAGGCGCTCTCGGTTATCCACCTATTCTTCCACACGAAGGAGCAAAACCGACCGTTCGGCACGTTGCTCGGATCTCTCTTAGTGCGGTAAGCTGTACCTGTTATGTCGAAGACCTCCGTTCAGTCTCTACGCGTTCCGCCCAATTCCGTCGAATCAGAACGCGCGCTCCTCGGTGCGCTCATGATCCGCGCCGATGCGCTCCACGATATCGTCGACATGCTCGCACCCGATGCATTCTACAGCGAAAAGCACCGCATCATCTATCGCACCATGCTCTCGCTGTGGGGCAAGAACGAGCCGATCGATATCGAATCAATGCGCGCGAAACTCTCCGACGCAGGACATCTCGACTCGATCGGCGGCGTGTCGTATCTCGCCGAGCTTGCGACAGACGTGTCGGCCGCTGGCAGCGCCAAACATTACGCCGGTCTCGTGCAGAAAAAATTCGTCCTGCGTTCGCTCATCGATGCCGGCGAATATGTCGCGGAACTCGGCTTCGACGAAGCGGGAGAGCTCGACGGTTCGCTCGACAAGGCGGAGAAAAGGATCTACGAGGTCGCGCACAACTCTTCCCTTTCGAAATTCGTTTCGCTGCGCGAATCGCTTGCTGAAGCGTGGACGCGTTTGGAGCATCTGCATGAGCATAAAGATGAGATGCGCGGCGTGCCGACCGGCTTCACCGATCTCGACAATCTCCTCGCGGGACTTCAGAAGTCGGACCTCATCATTCTTGCCGCGCGCCCGTCCATGGGTAAGACCGCGCTCGCGCTTGATATCGCGCGTCAAAGCGCAGTGAAGCACGGCACGGTGGTCGGCATCTTCTCGCTTGAAATGGCGGCGCAACAGCTCGTCGATCGTATGGTCGCCGCTGAAGCGCGCGTGAACGCGTGGAATCTGCGCACCGGCAATATTCGCGATGCCGACGACTTCGAGCGCATCCGCGATGCCTATGAGCGTCTCTCGCAAGCGCCGATCTTCATCGATGATCAGCCGGGCAGCAATGTGCTGAAGATGCGCGCGGTGGCGCGCCGTCTCAAGCGCGAGCACGGGCTCGGGCTTATCATCGTCGACTACCTGCAGCTCATGGTGCCGACCAATGCGCGCGCGAATGATTCGATGGTGCAGCAGGTCACCGAGATCTCGCGCTCGCTGAAGATCCTTGCACGCGAGCTCGACGTGCCGGTCATCGCGCTTTCGCAGCTTTCACGCGCGGTCGAACAACGCGGCGGCAAGCCTCGTCTCTCCGACCTGCGCGACTCCGGCTCGATCGAACAGGACGCTGACGTGGTCATGTTCATCCATCGCGAAGATAAGATGAATCGCGAAGCCGAGCACACTAATATCGCTGAGATCATGATCGAAAAGCACCGCAACGGTCCGGTCGGTAAGATCGATCTTTACTACGATGAAAAACGCACCACGTTCATGAACGTCGAGAAGAATAATTTTGGTGGTGGATTTGGCGGTGTCGGAGGAGGCGGCTCGCTCGCAGAATTCTAACCGTTGATCTATGCTCAAGATATTCCTTCGCTTCCTTCCCTTCTGGCTCTTCCTCGCGATCTACAAGGGCGCCCTTCTCCTGCACTACACGCTCATACCGGTGTTCGGACAGCGGCTCATTCCTGTTTGGGCGATCGGTTTCGTCGTGGGCGGTGAGGCATTACTACAACTCGTACTCGACGTGCCGGCAGGACATCTTGTTGATCGTGTTGGACAGCGACGTATGCTCAAACTCGCCACGCCGATCTTTTTCATAAGCGCCATTCTGTTGCTGTTCAAACTATCACTCGTCACCTACCTTGCGAGCGTCTTCTTCAGCGTGTTCGGCTGGCTGTTCCTCGGACCGGGGGTGAACGCATACATCTTGGCTCACGCAAAAAAAGATACCAGCGGCGCTTTCATGTCGCTTCGCGACTCGGCCTTTTCTGCGGGCGTGGTCATCTCCGGCGTCGGCTTGCCGTTCGTGCTCATGCTCAGCCAGCAGACCACCGCTTTGGTGCTCCTTGCCACCTCGGCGGTCGGCATATTCTTTTTGTCCATGAGCCCGCCGGATAGTACGCACGTCCATCATGAGGAGGTGGTCGCAGGGCAGCATCGTCACATGCGTCGGCACTGGCTCGATGAGACACTGCCTGCGTTCAAGAAACTCAATCCGGCAAGCGGCATGCTCGTGCTGCATATGTTCTCGGGCGCCATGTTCTACAGTGCCGTGTGGTTCGTCGTGCCGCTCATCATCGCGATGCAGCCGCACAATCTCATTCTCGGTTTCGGCTTGAGCGTATTCGATATATCAATCGTCTTGCTCGGTTTTGCGATCGGTATGCTCGTCGATCGCGGCAACAAACGCGAGCTGGTGTTCTTCGGTATGATCATCTTCGCGCTTGCTGGTGCGCTCAGCGGCATCGATTTCGGTGTCCTCTTTCTCATCTTCGGCTTTCTCGCATCTACCGGCGACGAAACGACCATCCTCTCGCTGTGGTCATGGCTTCATTCGCTCGACAAAGAACACGCTCATGACGGCGTCATGTCGGGCGTCATATCACTCGCGGAAGACTTCGGCTATGTCGTCGGTCCGATCACTGCTGGAGTATTGTATGGTATCGTGGGACCTACCTGGACCATCGTGTGCGGCGCGATACCTATTGCGCTGACGTGGATCGTCTATCGATGGGTCGTGTACGCTAAACATCAAGATCATATGCATGTGCCGGGCATCCGGTCGATCGTCGGCACATCGCTGCGCCGCCGCCATGCACGAAAAACAACCTAGATAACTCACCAAACTCTCTATGGATCCTATTGAACGACTCATCATAGCTTTTGAACGCTTCCCTGGCATCGGACCGCGGCAGGCGCGCCGTTTCGTGAGCTTTTTGCTCTCGCAGAATAATGCGGCGCGCAACGATATCGCCGACAGCATTCGCGCGCTTGGGTCAGCGACGGCGACCTGCTCCCGCTGTCACCGCTGGTTCCTGAAGAACACAGGGGTCGGTTCGACGTGCGCGGTGTGCGCCGACCCGAAGCGCGATGCGGGCGTGCTCATGGTGGTCGAAAAGGAAGCCGACATCGATAACGTTGAGCGCGGCGGCTACCGCGGCCTGTATTTCGTGCTTGGCGGAACCGCGCCGCTTGCCGAGGAGCATCCGGAGAAATATATCCGCATGCGCGAGCTCTTTTCGCGCGTCGAGAGTGATATCGCCGCGGGCGCGCTCAAGGAGATCATCCTCGGCCTTTCTGCGACGACCGAAGGCGATCATACGCGTCTTCTTCTCCATGAAGAACTCCGTCCGCGTATTGAGACGAATTCCGTGGTGGTCTCAACGCTTGGGCGCGGTCTCTCAACGGGCTCTGAGCTTGAGTACGCCGACCCAGAGACGATTGCGCAGGCACTGCAAGGAAGGAAGTAGGCGCAAGCTTTTAGGTGGTAGGTTTTGGCTTGTAGGATGACGAAACCAAAAACCCGCGTCGGCTTTGCCGACGCGGGTTTTTGGTTTCCTAAAAGCTAAAAGCTAAAACCTAAAAGCTTCTTCTCTTACTTGATCGAAGCAACCTTCACTTCAAAGTATGGCTGACGA
>JAKAHS010000032.1 GCA_021814825.1 bacterium
AAGTCGATGACATCGTCGGCAAGCGCATCACCGCGATGTTCAAGCCGATCGAAGCGCATTTGAAAAAGATAAACAAAGACGAGCTCCTCCCTGCCGGCGTCGTACTCACGGGCGGCGGTGCGAGCATTCCCGGTCTGTCCGATATCGTTCAGTCGATCGTCCGGCTCCCCACGCGCATCGGCGCGCCGATCACCGACGTCGGCAAAACACAGCTCCAAGGCGGCTCGTGGACGGTTGCCTATGGCCTGACCCTCTGGGGTCTCACTTCGCGTGACGATATCGAACCGCGCGACGCCGGCAGCTTCCGCGACACGTTCGGCGACCTGTTCTCTGGTGTCGTGAAATTCTTCAAAAAGTTCCTGCCGTAGTAAGCTGGTAGCTTCTAGCTTGTAGCTATTAGGATAACCATACGCGCTAGACTCTAAAACCTAAAAGCTAACACCTAAAAGCTAGGTGCCTGTCAACACTTTGACGACGCTATTAAAGTGCTATACTGATGGCACTATTTAACCGCCGTAATCGTTTTAATCATGCCGCAAGTACAACCAGAAGTAGAAGCGTTCGCACGTATCAGGGTCGTCGGTGTCGGAGGTTCGGGAAAGAACGCTGTCAATCACATGATCGAGAGTAAGGTACGCGGTGTCGATTTCATTGCGGTCAACACCGATGCCCAGGATCTTCACCACTCAGCAGCAAAGAAAAAGATCCATATCGGCAAGAATCTCACGCGCGGTCTCGGCGCCGGCATGAATCCTGAGATCGGCAAGCGCGCCGCTGAAGAAACGAAAGAAGAAGTACAGCAATCGCTCAAGGGTTCCGACATGGTCTTCATCGCCTGCGGCATGGGCGGCGGAACCGGCACCGGTGCGGCATCGGTCGTTGCGAAGACCGCCAAGGAACTCGGCGCGCTCACGGTGGGCGTGGTCACCAAGCCCTTCTCATTCGAAGGCCAGCAGCGTATGCGGCTCGCAGAACAAGGTCTCGACGATCTGCGCAAAGAAGTCGACGCGCTCATCGT
The DNA here is from genome assembly GCA_021814825.1 of bacterium. Lineage (GTDB taxonomy): Bacteria > Patescibacteriota > Minisyncoccia > Phycocordibacterales > SBAW01 > JAKALC01. The sequence goes on from JAKAHS010000032.1 coordinate 1,019, forward strand.
GATTCCGAACGATCGCCTCCTTGCGACCGTCGATAAGCAAACCACACTCAAGGATGCATTTGCCACCTGCGACGACGTACTTAAGCAGGCCGTCGAGGGCATTTCCGATCTCATCACCAATCCAGGCATCATCAACGTCGACTTTGCCGATATTCGCGCCGTCATGGAAAATGCCGGCTCGGCGCTCATGGGAATCGGCCTCGCCTCAGGCGAGAACCGCGCACAGGTCGCGGCACGAGCAGCGGTCTCTTCTCCCCTCCTTGAACTCTCGATCAACGGCGCTAAGGGCGTGCTCTTCGCGATCGCTGGCGGCGACGATCTCGGCATGCTTGAAGTACATGAGGCGGCTCAGATCATAACCGAATCGGTCGATCCGAACGCCAAGATCATCTTCGGCGCCATCAAGGATGAAAAGCTCAAAAAGAACGACGTGCGAGTGACCGTCATCGCAACCGGCTTCCCGACCCAGGGTGGATCTGCGATCACCGGCAAGTCGCTCTTCTCGTCATTCGGCCGCGGCGAAGAAAAGAAAGAAGCGAACGCTTCGGAAGGAACCCCGGCAGCAGCTGAAGCAGCTGGCAAGATCTTCAACACTCCTGCAGCGCCAGCCCCGGAGGAAAAAGCAAAGGCCGAGCCGGCAAAGGTCGCTGAAGCGCCAGTCAAGAAGATCGAAGTCGATGATGACGAGTGGGGCTCAGTGCCATCATTCCTCCGCCGACCGAAAATAAAGTAAAAGCAAAGCTTTTAGCTGTCAGGTTTTAGCTTTTAGCGAAAACTCAGATTCAAAAAACAGTCCGCGCGAGGCGCGGATTGTTTTTTGAATACCTAAAAGCTACCAGCTACAACCTAAAAGCTGTATACTACGTTCATGGAATACGAACTTGCTATCATCGGTGGCGGACCGGCGGGCGTTGCTGCGGGCGTCTATGCCGCTCGTAAACGTCTGAAGACTGTCTTCATCGCGGAGCACATCGGCGGACAGAGCACTGAGTCGGAAGAGATCCAGAACTGGATCGGCACAGAAAAGATCGCGGGTGAAGAATTAGGCCGCGCGCTTGAGCGGCACCTCCGCGCCTATGCCGATGATGTTCTCGAATTGCATATCGGCGAGCGCGTTAGTGCAATCTCACGCGATAACGCGACGTCGCTATTCACCGTCACGACCGCACAGAACTCCTACACCGCGAAAGCCGTCCTCATCGCGACCGGCGGCGCGCGCATCAAACTGAATGTCTCCGGCGCCTCAACGTTCGAGTACAAAGGTCTCACCTACTGCGTCTCATGCGACGGACCGCTCTTCGCGGGGCAGGATGTCGTAGTGGTGGGCGGCGGCCACGCTGGCTTCGAAGCGGCAGCGCAACTCCTCGCGTACGCCAAGTCGGTAACGCTCATCCATCGCAGCCCGACCTTCTCCAAAGCAGACAAGGTGACGGTCGAGAGCGTGACCGCGCATCCTAACATGACCGCACTGCCAAATACCGAGCCAGTCGAGGTGCTCGGCGACACCTTCGTGACCGGTATCAAGGTTAAGGACAAGACGACGAACGAAGAGCGCGTCCTCCCTGCCGCCGGCATCTTCGTTGAGATCGGTATGATGCCGACGACCAACTTCGTGAGCGATCTTGTCGAGCGAAATGAATTCGGCTACATCAAGGTCGATCCGCGCACACAGCGTGCTTCGCTCGAAGGGATTTGGTCGGCTGGAGATTGCACCGACGCTTTATATCATCAGAACAACATCGCCGCAGGCGACGCGGTCAAGGCGCTTGAGAATATCTACTATTGGCTCCGAAGTAGGGCGTAGTATGTAGGAACACCAAAAACCGCATGCTGCCAAAAGCAACATGCGGTTTTTGGTGTGTAGATTGAGCGGATGAATTCGCTATATTCTACGTCCTACATTCTACGAGCTGGCTTCCGTCATCTCCCCGCTCCAGTGTTCTTCTTCATCACGCTCGGCGTCGGCTTTGGTCTTATGCACCGTGCCATCTTTATGATTAGGCGGTGAGTAGAGCGTGTAGATTTTCATCTCTGAATCGGGTGAGGTGTTGACGATGTTATGCATCACACCAGCGGGAACGACGACCACATGGCCAGGACCGATGTCGTACTCGTTGTCGTTGAGGACCGCCTTTCCCTGCCCCGCTTCGACGCGAATGAACTGATCAAGATGATGCACCTCGGCGCCGATGTCTTCAAGCGGCAAAAGGCTCATAACGACGAGCTGGCTGTTCTTAGCGGTGTAGAGCACGGTGCGAAAATTTTCATTCTCAAGCGTTGCTTTCTCGATGTCAGTGACGTATCCGTGCATAGTAAAAGAATGGAGGAATTAAGGAACCAAGTAATACTTGTATGCTAGCACGAAAAAATAGGTGCGAGCGGAGCTCGCACCTATTTTGTATTTGCATTTGATCTTTATTTGTTCTTTTTCTTCTCTTCCTTCTTCAGCTCTTTGCGCGACTTACGCATCGTCTTGCGCCCCACAAGGACACCAGCGATGAAGGCGATGATCACGAGGAGCCAGCTGAGGCCGGTGAGCGAGAGAGCGCATACCGACAAGGCGGCAGCAGCTTCCGCAACCGATGATGCGGACGGCAGGAGATGTGTCACTGCGGCGGCAACTCCGCTGCCTGATCCTTCATGCGACGGCTGAGTTTGTGTTGTTGACGATGAGCCAGAGCTCGTCTTCGTACCGGTCGATGCTGGCGCGGTAATAGTGAAAAGTGCCGTACCGAATGACAATGCTGCGTTCGAGTTGTCGACCTCAAGGGCAAGCGAGCCGGAATCGACGCTCACCTGCGCGCTGCCTGCATGTGCGCCCGCGAACATGATCGTGCCGACAAGTGTCTGCGAGGTCACCCCCTTCGGAAAGCCGACGGTCTTGATGATCACGCCGCCTGCGTTGTCGACGAGATCATAGCCGGGCTGCGAAAGCGCGATCACGCCAGAAGCCGGCGTGAAATTTTCGACATGAAGAAGAGACGCGGGAAAATGTACAGTGACCTTTGCGGTGTATACTGCCCCACTCTCCGGCGTCACATAAATATTCACTGCCTTCGTCGTGCCGACCGCAAGCGTACCACTTGAAGGTACAAGAGAGATGGCGGCTGTCATAGCATACGCGCATACCGGCGCCACGAGAGCGATGATGAAACCAGCGAAAGCGATACGGGTCTTTATTTTCATAAGCGTGTTTACCATAACATATTTACTTTAATTTGTCCAGTTCACCATGAGCAGGTTAAAGTCGCCCAGGTCGACCACGCCAGAGTGGTCGATATCGGCAGCAAGGCCGGTGCCCGTGTCGCCCCACGCGACCATCAAGAGATTGAAGTCCAGGATATCGACCTTGCCATCGCAGTTGATATCGCCGACGAGTTTCGATGAGCAGGATCCGCCGGTAAGTGAGACGGTCGACAATGAAGAGCTGCCGCCCCCGCCGCCGGAGCTGCCGCCACCACCTCCTCCACCACCCCCGCCGCCTCCGGAACCAGAGCCGCCGCTGCTGCCGCTGCCGGAACCTGACGATGAGAGAAGAGAAAAGAAGGCCGGATAGGTAATGCCGCCGGTGCTCTTGTATGACGCACTCGTGAACACCGCTGATGGAACAGCGGAGTTCACGATGTCGCTCGACGTATACGACCCTGACGTGCTCTGTCCGGAAAAACCATTCGACGTCACCGAACCGCTCTGCACGGAGTAGTTAGTGCTCGACATGGAGGTCGCCGCGAGTGCCGGAGTGGCAGATATGAGCACCGAGGCACACAAGAGATATGTGATGATCCGTTTCATGATTTGGTTATGAAGACCATGCACCTCTTACTGGCTAGCGGTTGTTGTCGCCGTAGTGTCAGTTGTGGTCGTCGTAGTATCGGTCGTCGTTACCGTGGCGTCGGTCGTAGCAGCTGTCGTGTCGGCCGTGGTGGTTGCAGTATCGGTCGTCGTTGCAGGAGCCGCTGTGTCAGTGGTGGCGTCGGTGGTGGAGGCGGCAGTGTCAGTGGTCGCTGTCGTTGTTGTCGTATCCGTAGTCGCCGTCGCATCGATCGTCGTTGCGGTGGTGTCGGTAGTCGTTGCCGTGGTGTCCGCAGTCGTGGTCGCCGTTGTCGTATCCGTGGTCGCCGTGGCGTCAGTCACGTTCACCGTGCGTATCGCCGTACCCACAAGACCGTTAGCATCGGTTACAACATACTCAATGGTGTGCACCCCAGCGGCGCTCGTATCGATCGTTATCATATCCGGCGTAGTAGTCGCACCACCATCGACGATCGCCTTGATGCCGAGGTTGAGATCCGCAGTCGGGCCGACGATCGTCGCGCCGAGATCAAGGTATGACGAGCCGACCGTGATCTCCGCCGGATTCGCACCGCTTACCGACAAGACTGGCGCGCTCGTGCTTGCGATCGTGTCAGTGGATGATGTCGAAGACGTGGTGTTGTCGTTCGTCGCGGTCGTCGCCGAAGCAGTTGCCTGAGACGCCTGTGCGGCAATGAGCGCCTTAAGCTGCGTTTCCGTCACGCAAGTGTCGCCGATACAAAGTTCGTTCGTCTGCACTTTCTGCGCAAAGATGCTGCTAATGCCATTGGCAAGGCTGCCGAGCCACCCCGCAAGTTCAGTATGCAGCGCCGTGATGAACGAACTAACGAGTGTCGTATTGTCCTGCAGACTTGTCGCGTCGGTACCGGTCGCGGTGAGCGTTGAGAGCGAAATGAATTGACTGTTGAGCTCGCGGATCGATGCCGTGAGGTACGGCGTGAGGCCGGCATAGTTGAGCGTGTAGTAGCCATCGCTCTCCTGCCCCACGAGATCTGGGAAGACCTGCTGCACGGCTTGTGCGATGAAGCCAGCGTGCGACGCGGTCGTTGTCGCCTCAGACTTCCATGAATAGAAGACCGGATCGAGTGAGAGAACCTTAGCGAAGGCAGCGTTGTCATCAATCGCCGTGATATTGTCCTTGAGGCGTTCGTCTGAAGAACATGCAATGCCGCCGCGTGTCGGGTTGATGACGCAGGTACCTGACGTGTTCGTGAACCGTGCGATGTCGCCGGTCGATCCTTCATACACATCGAGCTTGTACGCCGGAACGATACCGCCGATCGAGACCTGACCGGCACCGGAAACATAGAGGCGCTGCGCGCTGTTGGTCACGATACTGAATGCATTGTTGCCGAGCGTACCGGTGTACGCATCTTTGCCATTGTTCCAATACAAGTACTGGCTGTTGCCGGTCATGAGTATATTGTTTGCGAACTGCGCCGTCCCGTTGAATGTCTGACTCTGGTTGAGATATGCGACATTCGAGAGCGTGCCTGGTGTGTTGATATCAGCACCGTTGATATCGAGCGCCGATGCGGAGAGCGTGCCGAGGCCAGTGATATTCTGTCCGTTGCCGTTGACCGCGCCGCCTAGTGTAAATGACGGGAGCGTCGTGGAGAATGACGGGGTGCCGCTGCCACTGGTCACAAGCACGCCGTTTGAAAGTGCGTTGGTCGCTTGCAGTGCCCCGGCTGCATTGCCATAGAGCACACCATTTGACGTGAAGCTTGATGCGCCAGTACCACCGTTTCCGACACTCAGCGTGCCGCCGAGGGTCAACGTACCGCTTGACGTTATCGGACCGCCAGAGAATGAGAGGCCGGTCGACCCTCCTGACATATTCACCGATGACACGGAGCCGTTTCCTTTATTGTTGAAGGTGTTCCAATCAGTGCTGGTGAGATATCCGTTTGTCGAGCCGTTTGCCGCGGGCATAGATATCGTATTTCCCGTTCGCGTAAGGGGTGCAGAGAACGTGAGTGGGTTCTCATAATCAACCCCTGCCGTCGCAGCACTTACCACGCCGCCGTTTGCCTTGAGCAGACCGGTGAGGTTGCCGAGGGTGAGACTGCCAGTGGTGAGGTTGGTCGTAGTAGCATTCGTGCTCGTGAAGTTCGTGAGTGTCGCGCTGCTTGCTGACAAGTTGGTCGTCGTGATGTTGGTCGAGTTGATCGTATTAACGGTACCGTTCACCGCGAAAAGATCGGTCGTGGTAGCGTCGGTGATCGTAGCGCTGTTGATCGTCGCGTTGGTGATGTACGAGTTGGTCGTAGTGGCATTCGTGATCGATGCGTTAACGATCGTTGAGTTGGTCGTGGTCGCGTTGGTGGTCGTGCTGTTGCTGACCGTCACACCTGCGTTCGCAGCAGAGAGATCAAGTCCGATCACCCCGGTATTAGGATCGTACGTGATGCCGCCCGTGCCGGAGAGCGACGTGCTTGATATCTTGTCGTTGAAGAGGTTCCAGTCAGCTGCCGAGAGGTAGCCGTCCGTTGAGCCATTTGCCTGAGAGAGCGCGATGGTGTTGTTCGATATCGAGAGCGGTGCGGTCGCGGACGTAATGCGAGCGAGGAAAGCCGTGTTCCAATCGGTCGACGAGGCAGCCATCGTCGCGGCAGTTGCGCTCCAGGTAGCCGCATTCGCGTTCACCGTATTGTAGGCGGTATTCCAGTTTGTCGTCGAAGCGGTAAGCGGGATCTCGTAACCAGGGGTCGTGGAGAGAACGCCGGTCGTGTTGTCATATGAGAGGCCGGTCGCGGTCGATGAGAGCGCGTTGCGAGCGTCGGTCTGCGCCGTTGCCGTGTGGTAGTACTTGTTGTTCACGCCTTCTGCGAGCGCGTCGGTGTTGGTCGCGGCGAAGTTG
>JAKAHS010000002.1 GCA_021814825.1 bacterium
CCGTCTTCGATCGCACCGCGATGGATCTCGCGATCGACCGCGTCGTCGAGCAATCGATCCGCCGCACCCTTCGGAAGTTTCGCAAAGCGCTCATCGCCCTCGGCGAGCTCTGCGATGCGCGCGAGCAATTCTTTCTTCAGCGCGTACATGCTGTCCTTGCCGGCCTCGCCGCAGAAAACCGTCTGCGTCATGCGCGGCGCGAACTCGTTGTTGAACAATTCGACGAGTGCTTCCGGCGCTTCTTTGATGCCCATGTCACGCTTCTGCTTGCCGATCTCACGCACGATGTCACCCTGCCACTTCAAGAGAATGTTGTGTTCCTCGACTGCGCGCGCGAATGCTGCGGCGACCTTATCCTCCTCAACTTCCTTCGCGCCGACCTCGATCATGTTGATCGTATTGTCGCGGCCGCAGGCGAGCAGTTCAAATGCCATGTCGTCGGAGCCGCGGAATGCGTAGGTCGGGTTGACGATGAGGTCCGAAGACCCCTTCTTCCCTGCGATGCGCACTGCAGCGACCGGGCCCTTCCATGGAATGTCAGAGGTTGCGAGCGCGAGCGACGCCGCGTTGACCGCGAGTACGTCAGGGTCATCTTCATCGATCGCAAGCACGGTGATGATCACCTGCACTTCGTTGCGCATCGTCCAGTCAAAGAGCGGACGAATGGTGCGGTCGACAACGCGGCCGGAGAGGATCGCTTCTTCGGTCGGTCGGCCTTCGCGGCGCACGAAGCGGCTGCCGCCGAGCTTCCCTGCTGCATAGAAACGCTCTTCGTATTCGACGGTGAGCGGGAAATAATCGATATCGTCGCGCGTCTTCTCACTGATGACCGCCGTAGCGAGTATCGCGGTGTTGCCGTAGCGCAAGATGACGGAACCGTTCGCATTTTCTGCTAGGTCGCTGAACTCAGCGGTCATGGTCTTGCCGCCGATCTCGCACGAGAACTTCTTTGATCGCATAGTGCTAGTTGCGAGCGATCTCCAGATTTCAGCATTGAAGGATTCAATACTGCCTATCCGAAGACCGCACGAAATTACTTTTTAATATCGCCACTGTATCAAAAAATAACCTCAGATGCGAGCTCCGCCGGATGGCGGAGCTCGCATCTGAGGTTATTTTGTTCTTTTTATTCCTCTCCGGACATAGCTATCGCAGGGTCAATGGGTTCGCTGTCGCCACCGTCCGGCGCGTCTGCGCGATTCGTGCCCGAGAACCAGCGGCCGCGGCCGATCAAAAACGCGCGCGGATCGTCGCACAGGTCGACAAAGTCATCAGCTGCTTCGCGCAGCTGCATCGCGGCGCTCTTACCGAACGCGATCACCTCGACCTGACATCCTTGCGAATATTTCAAATACTCGACGACCGGCACGAAGTCACCATCGCCCGTTGCAAGGATGATCGTATCGAGCTTTTGCGACATCGCGATCGCGTCGACCGCCATGCCAAGATCCCAGTCCGCCTTCTTGGCACCGCCGGCGAACACGCGAATATCTTTCACCTTGGTCTCGATGCCGAGCTTGTTGAGCGCGTCAAAGAATCCTTTTTCTTCTTCCGACTCGGTGCGGATCACATACGCGATCGCGCGCACGAGCTCGCGGCCCGCGATCGCTTCTTTGACGATGGCGCCGAAGTTCACCTTGGCGTGATAGAGATTTTTCGCACTGTGATATAAATTCTGCGTGTCTATGAAAATGCCGACACGCTGGCTTTTTTGTTTAACGATCGCCATATGAAAATAGGTTATAGGTTATAGCTTGTAGGTTTTAGGAAAACCATAAGGCTTACACCAGAGATTAAAATTATGAACGGGTCCTCTGTAAAGTATACACCGAAGCGTGGGTATCTACGCAAAGCGCGCGGTTGTGCCGCGCGCTTTTTTGGGACGGACCCGTAATTACTTCTTAAGACCGAGTTTCTTAACAATAGCGCTGTAGCGCTTCTTGTTCTTGTCCTCGAGATACTTCAAATGAGTGCGTCGGTCGGCGACCATCTGCAAAAGACCGCGGCGCGAGTGCTTGTCCTTGGTGTTCTTCTTGAGATGTGTCGCGAGTTCGTCGATACGCTTCGAAAGGATCGCGATCTGCACCTCCGGAGAACCGGTGTCGGTGTCGTGTATCGCTGATTCCTTTATTACAGCCGTTTTTTTGCGCTTAGTGAGCATGAACACACCTTAGCATATCTTGACGTTTTGCGCAAGGCCTTGCGTCTATCCAAAAATAAAAAGCGCCTCAGGGGACGCTTTTCGAAAGGAGGGCAAATAGAGGAGCCCCAGCTCCTCGTGGGGCGCACGATAGTGGACTGTCACATGCGCATGTGGGCGATCTTATCACCGTACACGCTCCGTGCGGCGAGTCTCCATCAGGTCCGACCATTTTCAGGTCAGTCACAACAGGAAAAAGCATCTACGTCGCAGCTTTGAAGCGCTTTGTACCACCTACTTGCTTTCTGAGGAACTGGAGCTTCTTGTATCGTAGCAACCCGCTCCTCTATGCGCAAGGGTGCGTTATACTAACATTGTGCGACGCTTGTCATCGCGCACACATTTTATTATGTCATCCGACCTTCGTAGCCTTAAAGCCGAATTTCTTGAGTATCTTGAGATCGAACGCGGCCGCAGCGTGAAGACGGTCGAAAATTACGACCACTATCTTACGCGCTATCTCGACTTCGCCAAGATACATGACCCTTCGCAGCTCACTGAACGCAGTGTGCGCGAGTTTCGCCTGTATCTTAACCGCGAGAAAGGCACCGCCGGCACGATGAAACTCAAGACGCAGAACTACTACCTCATCGCGCTGCGCGCCTTTCTTAAATTTTTGCGCAAACGCGGGCTTGAATCGCTATCGCCGGAGCGTATTGAGCTTGCCAAGGTCGGTGGTCGCGATCTCGAGCTCATCACTGCTGAAGAACTCAACCGCCTGCTCAAAGCGCCGAGCGGGTCTTCAGTGCGCGCTTTGCGCGATCGTGCGATCCTCGAACTTTTCTTTTCGACCGGCCTACGCGTCTCTGAATTATGTTCGCTCAACCGCGACCTTGACCTGTCGCGTGACGAATTCTCTATACGCGGCAAGGGCGACAAGGTTCGCGTGGTCTTTCTCTCTCCCGATGCAAAGGATGCAGTGAAGGCATATCTCGACAAGCGTGCCGATCTCGACGACTCGCTCTTCATCCAAATGGGCAAGAATTCTAAGAACGTCAAGGATCTGCGCCTCACGCCGCGTTCCGTTGAGCGCATGGTCAAACACTATGCCACCAAGGCCGGTATCACCCGCAAGGTGACGCCACACGTCGTACGCCACGTCTTCGCGACCGATCTTCTGGAGAATGGTGCCGACCTTCGCTCGGTGCAGGCGCTGCTTGGTCACGCCAACATCACGACCACGCAAGTATATACCCACGTGACCGACAAACATCTTCGCGACATACACCAGCGCTTCCACGGCAAGCGCCGCGAGTGAATATAAAAAGAACGCCCGGCATTGTGCCGGGCATGAGATCATTTGCGGGTTTTCAGGACCGCTGGAGACCCAATTGTTTTTTGCACCATGCGAGGACCTTTGGCGGACAGGTCGTCACGTCGTGCGAGCAGATCCACATGCGAAACTTGTCTTCAGTCTCCGGCGTGTCGCCTAATGCGGCGAGAAAGATCTGGCGGTCCTTGAAAAGCTCGCGGCCTTGTTTGGCGAAATGATCCGCCGTCTCGTCGAGAAGCTTGCGTATTCCTTTTGCGTTCATGATCGAGCTCCTGTGTCGGTTCAACTACCAGTGTAAACTGCGGGGCCGCGTGAATGGTTTCGCCCCATATCCTCCGTTATTATCGCGCAAAAGCACTCGCCTTGCTAGTATACAAATATGAGTCCCGTTAGAGATAAAAACGGTTTTTATACATACGTGTTACAAAGTCTGAAGGATGGTAAGCTGTACACCGGATATACGAGCGATCTACGGAAGCGTTTCAAACAGCATAACGATGGCGAAAGTACTTCAACAAAACACCGCGTTCCTTTTGAGTTGATATACTATGAAATGTGTCGCAATGAAGAAGACGCGAGGTCGAGAGAATTATTTCTTAAATCTGGTATGGGCAAGCGCTATCTCAACAATCGTTTGAAACGCTTCCTATCTCTAACGGGATGAAGTTTGTCTCTTGGAACGTGAACGGTTTGCGCGCCACGGTTAAAAATGGCGCGTGGGATGAATTTGTGCGTACCACAAAGGCCGATGTCATTTGTTTGCAGGAAACAAAGGCAGAACCGGATCAGTTGCCGGAGAATGTGCGCACCCTGCCTGGCTTCCACTCCTATTTTTCTTGGAGCAAGGGACGCAAGGGATACAGCGGCGTCGCGCTCTATGCCAAGCAAGAGCCGGATGAAGTGTTCCGCGGTGTCGGCGTCCCGAAGTTCGATGATGAAGGACGAGTTATCGGCGCTCGTTGGGATAAACTCGTGCTGTTGAACGTGTATTTCCCAAATGGCGGACAAGGACCGCACCGCCTAGAGTACAAGCTCGACTTTTATGATGCCTTCCTTGAATTCATTGACGCACTTAAAGAAAAGGACTTTCACATTATCTTCTGCGGCGATGTAAATACGGCGCACGAAGAGATCGATCTTGCACGACCGAAAGAGAACGAAGGCAACACCGGTTTTTTGCCCGAGGAGCGCGCGTGGATCGATGAAGTGATCAATCATGGCTATGTGGATGCATGGCGCAACTTCAATCCAGGAAAAGCGAATGCGTACACCTATTGGGATATCAAGACACACGCGCGCGATCGCAATGTCGGCTGGCGCCTCGATTACTTTTTTGTCAGCCGTAGTCTCCTGCCAAATATCACCAAAGTCGAGATCCTTTCAGAGATCTACGGTTCCGACCACTGCCCTATTTCGCTTGAAATAAAAGAGTAAAGCCACAGGGTCCGTAAAAGTGTTAAGACGAAGCTTGTGGCTTCGTTTTGATTTTTAAACACAAAAGCCGCTTAGCGGTTGGAGTAAAATTTGCTAAGCGGCCGGCGCTTGAGTTTCCTAAGTTAGCTTTTGAGGGACATACTACACCTTTATTATGTTACGTGTGAGAGGTTGTATGCTTCCGCTAAAATTTAAATTAGCAAACTAGCGCGTTGCATTCTGCAGATGCAACTGTATACAAAGAACTGGCGTCCGAGATACGCGTTCTTTGCATGGTTTCAATTTCCTCGATTTACTTCGAGAACTCAGAAACCAAGAGACGTATCCTTGGACATGGGTGCTACTGCATTAGGGCGATGCGTCAGCGGTCTATTTGTCAGTATAATGTCCTTTATGTCTTTTACAAGCTGTCCTTGACGACTGTCTGTGGATAACTTATTTATCCGACATGGAAGTGTTTGTGGATCTCCTTTATACTTGCTTCCTCTTCCTCGGCCTTGCGCTCCTTCCCCTCTTCACCCATCGCTTGGAGTTCTTTATCGGACATTTGCGCTAGCTCGAGCGAGCGCTTCTCCAGGTGGTCAGCTGTATTCCGAGTCGGATCATCCAATACTTCTTCAAGCAAAGCGTGCAAGATCCACCCGATCCGCGGCCCCGGGTTTTCATGTGAAATTTCCATAAGCCGCTTCCCGTCTATGGCGAGCATTCCAACAGAAATAGGGTCGCGCAACGCCTGAGCGATCATGGCTTGGTATTTCCGCAGCCGAAACGGCTGCTCCTTCGGTCTGCCTGTTCCGATACGGTCGCAAATACGAAGGTCGATCAAGGGCTCGATGTTCTCTCTGCCGACGTTCGCGATGATACGGCGCACCGCAGAGAGCGTTACCTTATCTGGGTCAGAGAAAAACATGTGCCAGCGTACCAGTTTTGTTACTATTTCGGCAGTTTCACGTGGCACCTTAAGGTTTTCGAGTATCTTCTTGGCCATGCGCGCCCCGATCACTTCGTGACCGTGGAACGTCCAGTCGCGCTTTTCATGTGAAAATCTCCGGCTTTTTGGCTTCCCTACGTCGTGAAAAAGCGATGCGAGACGGACTTCCGTAGAATAATTTTTGTCTGCCGCATGCTGTAGGGCGCGCAGATTGTGTTCGAAAACCTCATATTTGTGGGCCTGGTTCTGTTCGATCCCGATCCCTGCCTCCAACTCCGGAGCTATAAAGGACAAAACACCAAGCTGATGTGCCAATTGGAGCGCCTCCATTGGCCTATCTGACTGCACAATGCGGAGGAATTCATCGCGGATGCGCTCTTTGGATATCTTGGCGAGCTGTCCTGCCTGCGCCTGTATGGCCTCCTGGGTCCCCTTCTCTATAGAAAAACTAAGTTCAGCGTGAAGGCGGATGGCGCGCAAAATACGCAGGGCGTCTTCGGCGAAACGTTCATGAGGATCGCCAACGGCACGGATGAGCCCGTCCTTGAGGTCCTGTTTCCCATGAAAATCGTCGATCGACTCCCCTGTTTTAGGTCGATACGCCAAGGCATTTATAGTGAAATCGCGTCTTTTGAGGTCTTCATGCACATCTTTACTCCACTCAACCGATTCGGGTCGGCGCGCATCGGTGTACGGCCCTTCCGTGCGGTACGGAGTCACTTCGACAACCTTGAGACTTGCTGGCGCGTCTTCTGTGACGATCCCGACAGTACCGAAGTCGTTGGTATAAAAGGTGTTTTCAAACAATTCCTGGATCTGTTCCGGCGTCGCATTGGTCGTAACGTCCCAATCCTTCGGCTCCTTCCCCAGCAACATGTCCCGCATGCAGCCACCCACGACATACGCTTCAAAACCCGCTTTCTCAAGCGTCTCTGTGATGTGGAGAACTTCTGCCGGAATAAGATTCGACATGGGTTAATTATACACGCAACTAGACTAGCCTACCTCCAACACCCGTTCGCGCTGATTCGGTCCTGTAAAAACAAAAGACCCCTTGGTAGGAGCCTTTTGTTTTTACAGCCTCTCTCGCTTTGTGCGGATAGGGAGAATCGAACTCCCACCCCGTCCTTGGCAAGGACGTGTCCTACCATTAAACGATATCCGCATGGTGACGATTATTATCATACGGCATGAATGTGTTTTGTGCAAAGTGCGCAGTTATTAGCAATTTCCTTCGATGTGGCGTTATAATAGGGTGCATCCATGCTCCCGTGGTGAAATGGATATCACGACAGGCTTCGAACCTGTTATTGGGGGTTCGAGTCCCTCCGGGAGCACAAAAAATCAAGGAGCCACATGCGGAGCATTTGCGACTATGATTTTGCGCTCCCGGAGGGACTCGAAAGCGAGCGCGGGCACCTGGCCAGCAGGACAGGTCGCGCGAGCATGGCGAAGCGGAGCGAGGAGCGACGGCGACGAGCGAGCGCTTGGCCGAGCCCCGAAGAAAATGCATTTAGCTAATCCTCCGAGAGTACAAGATCCTCACGACTAGGACATAACGGAAAATTAAAAGCCACAATGGTTTTTCTTCTTAGAGCATTGATAACTAACGATATACACAGATCTGTGGATAACCTTGGGGACATGTGTATAAAAGACAACGTCCAAGAAGACTTTTTGTTGTAAAATAAGGTTTGTTTGTTGGTCAAGGATTCTACTGTTTCATAAGAAACTTTTTCACATGAAAAAGAAGGAACACATAAAAATCGGGCCCCTGGGAGAGAGTGTAGCCTGCAATCATCTTAAAAGTATGGGGTTTTCTATAATCGACCGCAATTATCGTAAGGCCTTTGGTGAAATAGATATCATCGCTAAAAAGGATGGAACCTTGCATTTCGTGGAGGTCAAGACTGTTTCGCGTGAAGCGAAGGATGGAATAGACCCTGCTGATAACATTCATGAACGGAAAATGCAGAAATTTGGGCGGGCGGTTCAGGGTTACTTGTTTGATCATAAGACAAGTGGGCGTTGGCAGATCGACGCCCTACTTATTGTACTGAATCTTGAGAAACAGACCGCTAAAGTTCAAATGATCGAATTATAGAGCTAGCTAAAAGGTGGTTTGGTGGGGGAGTAACGCCGTGCTACACTAGCTAAGTGCCAGTGTCTTAAAAGACATAAAGGACAGAGACGGGCTGTAGTATACCGGTAGTACACCTGCTTTGGGAGCAGGTAGACCGAGTCCGATTCTCGGCAGCCCGAAGATACAAAAAACACCGCCTATAGCGGTGTTTTTTGTATCTTCGGGCTGAACAAGCCAACTGCTTGGCTTGTGTTCGAGATCGAACGGCGGAGCATGTTTTGCGAGCTTTCCTGCGAGAAAAACAGCGAGCCGCGTCCAGCAGTACTTGTGAGTTTGGAGCCAAGGGCGAACAAACGAGCTAGTAACTGCGGGACGATTCTCGGCAGCTCCGAACGGAGCAAGTGCATATTGAAATCGCCCGCGTAAGCGGGCGATTTCATGTGAAATGCAAGGCTACTTCTCGAGAGCCTGTTTCAGGGTCTGTAATTCTTGAGGTGCGAGGGTGCTGTTGAATTGATCTGCGGCTGCATTTAGGTCGCCGGAGAGTAGGCTGGCGATCGAATTTAGGCCGTCTTGCGAAAGGCTGTGGTCGACATGGCTTATGGTTATGGCTTCAAGATCGCGCCCCGCGGTCGTGGTGGCATTCGTGTCGGTGGTGATGATGCCGGCCAGGGTTCCGTCTTGTCGGCTGATGACGGCGCCGCCCGAAGCCCCGCTTTGGGATACCACTGTCCCGGGTACCGAGAACAGGTCGACCCATGAGTCCGTGCTGTGGAAGATGTAGAGTTGGGCGATGGATGCGTATGATGACGAGCGGTAGAGCGACGTCGATATCAGGATCCCCCCAGAAAATCCTGCGGGGTAAGCGGAAAGGAGCATCGGGTCGCCGGTCCGCGGAGCCACCCTGCTCGGCTCAATAAAAGGAAACGAAGAGGGAAGGGCAGTGTTTTTATTGGCGCTGCCAGTGATGAGCAAGAATGCGTAATCGTTTTCGCCGGTGCCGCTTGGCGTTGGATCGCGCAAGATCGATGCGTTGTCATTGATCCAGCGCTCAGGCAGATACAAAAGCTTCGCGGTGTACGTCGGCTTGGCTGGAGAGCCGGTGCGGACGGTGCATTGAATGTTGTCCGGCATGGGATAGTCGCGCAGGAGAAAGAATTGTCCGACGTGTGCGTTGGTGAGAATGACGCCGCGAGGATCGATAATGACGCCGCTACCACTTATCGGATCGAACGTGTTGCCTCCAGCGGTGCAAAAGATATTGACCACGGCACTGTCTGCTTCAGCAAGGAGCGCGTCCGGCGAGATCGAAGGTTCGGACTGCGTGGTTTGTTGTTCGGCGGTGACAGGTCGTGAGGAGGTGGCGAGCGATTGTGGTGCCGCGCTCTCGAGGGGCTTTGCCGTTGAATGCGTAACTTCTGGCACGGCAACGTTGGTGGTGGAGGAGGGAAGAGTCGGCGGTGATATGGCGGTTGTCTGCAGCTGCACCGCAGCCAGGTGGACCCCGAACAGAGCAAGAAGTCCGATCGCGATCTTGTTGAAGATGGAAAACAGAGCTGCCATAACTCTACTATAAACGTTTGCGCGGCCTTGTCGCGCCTGTTAAAGTAGTGCAGTAAGAAGCGGGCATAGTTTATCGGTAAAATGACTGCCTTCCAAGCAGTAGAGGGGAGTTCGATTCTCCCTGCCCGCACTGAGCAAAACAAAAACCGCCTCACGGCGGTTTTTGTTTTTGTAGATTCTACAAACGCGGATCAGCACTTTTGCATAAGCTTCACGTAAAGCAAGCGCAACATATTTTCTACGCAATTCCGGATGCTGGAGTGAAAAACATGAGGAGGTGTACTTCCCGTACAGCGACGAATGTCTTTCACGAAGTGCCGGAAGGGCGTGAAAAGATGTGTGCTTGCGGCGTGAGAACTTATTTAGCTACAGCGTCTTTGAGAGCCTTTGCTGCCTGGAACTTCGGAACGCGCATTGCCGGAACCGAAACGGGTTCGCCAGTGCGAGGATTGCGTGCGGTGCGTGCTGCGCGCATCTTGGTCTTGAAGATACCAAGACCGGCGATAGAAACCTCACCACCTTTCTTGAGCTCCATGGTGACGCCATCGATAATAGCTTCAACGGCACGCTCAGCGTCTGCCTTGGTCGAACCAAGAACGCCCTGCACTTTCTCTGCGAGATCTGCTTTATTCATATGGAATGTACTAGCACGATTAATGTGTAGTGTCCCCCCACGCTTGCCCTAAAGGGGAGGGCTTGCCTAAGTATAGTTTTTTACAGAAACCTTGCAATAGAGCCATACTTTTTGAATGTTGTTACAAAACCCTTGCGGGGTAGCGTAAAACCCAGGTCTTGCCAGGAAGAAGAGGTGGCTCTGTGTGAAGGTTCGATAAATACGTTGTAGAATAAGGGGTTTTGAGGTTTTTCTGCGCGGAGGCCTATTTCTAAGAATGGACGGCGCCACCATGCGGGCGCAAGATCAGCCGATTTTGCCTGCCCGGCACTTGTGGAAAACAGGGTTGCAGCGAAGCTGCAACCCTGTTTTTTGCTGCGATCGTCGCAAGAACGCTGCTACCGTGCGTATTCTATCGATCGATTCTCGCGAATGACCATCACTTTCACCTCGCCCGGGTACTTAAGTTCGTTTTCGATGCGCGTTGCGATGTTACGTGCGAGTTCGCGTGCTGCAAGGTCGCTCACTTCTTCTGGTTTTACCATGACGCGCACTTCGCGTCCGGCTGAAATAGCGAAACTCTTTTCGACGCCGGCAAATGAATTCGCGATCGCTTCGGTGTCAGCAAGGCGCTTGATGTAATTCTCAACGCTGTCGCGGCGCGCGCCGGGACGACCGCCGGAGATCGCGTCGGCGACCTGCACGATGAATGATTCAGGTGTTTCGTACGGGTATTCTTCGTGGTGAGCCTCCATCGCTTTGATGATCGCCTCATCGACATTGAACTTTTGAAGGACGCGGCGGCCGATCTCGACGTGCGTGCCCTGCACTTCGTGGTCGAGCGCTTTGCCGATATCATGTAAGAGCGCACCCGCTTTGGCGACCTGCACGTTCACACCGACTTCCTGCGCGATCATGCCGGCGATGTGCGCCATCTCGATCGAGTGTTGAAGCACATTCTGTCCGTAGCTGGTGCGAAAATGCAGTCGACCGAGGATCTGGAGGAGTTTCGGATCAAGATTGAGCACGCCGCACTCATACGCCGCCTGCTCGCCTTTTTCTTTGATGACTTTGTTGATCTCGTTGCGAGCTTTTTCGGCTGCTTCTTCGATCTTGGCAGGCTGAATACGGCCGTCAACGATAAGGTTTTCGAGCGCGACGCGCGCGACCGCGCGACGAATGGGATCGAACGAAGAGAGGACGATTGAGCCCGGCGTGTCGTCGATGATGACTTCGACACCGGTCGCGCGCTCGAATGCTTTTATGTTACGGCCTTCTTTGCCGATGATCTTGCCTTTGATGTCGTCGTTGGGGATCGTGATTGCGGTCGCCATCGTGTCGCTGCCGACCGAACTTGCGAGGCGGTGGATCGAGGTGGTGAGGATCTCGCGCGCCTTGCGCTCAAGACGCTCGGAACCTTCACGCTCGAGCTTTTGGATGCGGACCATCATGTCGTCGCCGAACTGGCGTTCGATCTCTTGCATCAAAAGATCGCGCGCTTCTTCTTTGGAAAGACCGGCGACCTTCGTGAGCGCATCGGCACGCTGCGTGAGGAGCTCATCAGCACGTTCGCGGATCTGTTTGACATCATCGATGCGCGTCTTGAGGAGCGCCAGCTCGCCGTCGAGTTCTTTCTGACGTTTGTCGAGTGCTTCTTCACGGGCGAAGACGCGGTCTTCGGCGCGCGACAGCTTGTCCTCTTTTTCTTTCAGCTCGCCTTCGGCGACGGCGAGCGTTTCCTTGCCCTTCTGCTCAGCTTCTTCGGTGAGCCGTTTGGCTTCTTCGCGGGCGTTGATAAGGATCTGTTTGACCTCAAGTTCGATCGAACCTTTCTTGGCGAGAACGTAGAGCCAGCGGAATACATAACCGATGGCAATGCCCACGACGCCAGCGGCGCCGAGGAGCAGGAATAACAGTTTAAGTGACATATGCGGTTGGACTTCCAACCACTATCCACCAACAAAAACAAAGCGCCGCTATGCTCAAGCGAGCGTTGCGAGTTCAAAAGTCCTTACAAATGAACAGCTTTTTGTCATAGTGGGAGAGAGCGAATGGAAATGGATTGAATTGAGTAATGTCCGTTGCCAGACAATTCAACCATAGCAGAAATGGAGCAAGTGGGCAATAAACGGGAGCGGACAGCACAAGGCGCGGACAACGTCCGCGCCTTGTGCTGTCCGCTCCAACCTCGTTGCTTACTTGACCTTCTGCTTTCCGGTGAAGACATCGTCGATGATGCCGTACTTTTTGGCATCCTCAGCATTCATGAAGTAGTCGCGCTCGACGTCGGCTTCGATCTTGGAGAGCGGCTGACCGGTCGCTTTGGAGAGGATCTTGTTAAGACGCTCACGCGTTGCGAGAATATGGCGCGCGGTGATCTCGATGTCGGTCGCCTGTCCCTGCGCGCCGCCCCACGGCTGATGGATCATCACCTCTGCGTTGGGGAGCGCGAAGCGCTTGCCCTTTTCGCCGGCGGCGAGGATGATCGCTGCAGCGGAGGCCGCCATGCCGACGCACACGGTCGCAACGGCAGGCTTGATGTAGTTCATGGTGTCGAGCATCGCAAGCGCTGCAGTGACCGAACCGCCAGGGCTGTTGATATAGAGCTGAATATCTTTCTTCGGATCTTCCGAGGCGAGGAAGAGCAGCTGCGCAATGATGGAATTGGCCGTGTAATCTTCGATCGGACCGCCGAGGAAGATGATGCGCTCTTTGAGCAGACGCGAATAAATGTCGTAGGCGCGCTCGCCGTAGGGGCTTTTCTCGACCACCATCGGCACGAGCTCTGCGCGGATGTCTTTGGATGTCATCCCGTTAGAGGCGGGATGCGAACTTTGTTCATGGTGTGTCATATCAAATGAAAGGGTAGATTATGTATAACACTGATCCCGTGTTTCCCGACGGGCGTTCGCGGCCTCTAACGGGATCATATACCGCACACCATAGCATGAAAATGGACGGATGAAAAATCGAAAACAGAAAATAAAAAAACGGCCTCGCAACACGGGGTTGCGAGGCGCGTTCGCCGAGGAGGCCGGTTCAGTTGATGGACTGCGATGCCAGGCTGTCGTCGAACCGGTAGAGCAGGGCGGTGGACTGCTTGATCTCGACGCGGCCGACCGGCAGCGCGTTGATCAGAGGTCTGCCGCTACGCATGAGGTCGGTTGCGACGAAGATGCAGCGCTCGCCGTTGCGGTCGACGGTGGGAGCGTTCATGACAACGATGTCGGTGAACGACAAGGACTTGCCGTGGCGCAGCACCCATTTGATGAAGTCCGTGGGCGAGAGATGCGAGAGCGCTCCCTTCTTGAAGAGTTCGCGGCTGCGCTGCTTGAGCATGTTCGCGTCGAGCAGGTGATCGATCGTCTCCGGCCGCTTGGCGAACGCGAGATCGCGAGGGGTCACCGCCCGCACCGCCGGGTGCTTGTGATTGACCGTGAAGCCATGAAGGAGACGCTCTGCGCGGCTGGTCAGGTCGCACACGCTGCGTGCCTGAGCGATGAGATCATGTGCCGTTATGCCGATCGGCATGTCGTGCGCGTTGGAGTTGAACCGAGAATCTTGCACCGCTGCAACTGCTCTTTGCATCTTCTTCTCCTCGAACATGAATTACGGAAGGACTGTCCTGAGGTGGCCTACGCCATCCCATCAGCCGTTTTGTACGGTACCATATAAATCGAAAAATAGGAAATGGGCAGGCGGTGGGGAAGCAGCGCGCGGAGGCGAAGCCTCCGCGCGCTTCGCCCAGAACCTGCCACCTGCCCGTCTTGGTGCTATAGTGGTGCCATGAAGAGGAGGGGGGTCGCACAGCCGCGCGGGTTCGTTCTCGAAGTCGTTCTTGCCGCAATGGCGGTTTTCTTCGGCATTACGATCTGCGCGCAGGGTTGTTTCGCATCCGACGCGCAGCGCCGCATCCACGATCTGTTCGCGCCCGGCGCAGCGTCGACTCAACAGCAGCAAGAGAGTGCAGCGCCGTGGTGGCGCGTATCGGGAGAGTGGGTCATGCACATGATCGGGGTCGCCTTGAATGCACCACTACCCAGTCCGCTCGGGCCAAGCGCCGCGGATACGATCATTCAGACGCAGAGCGTTTCTTCATCGACTGAACAAAGTACTTCATTCTCGCCATTCGCATCCGGTTCGCCTGCCGCGCAACTGCTTCACGCGGTAGAGCCAGTCATCAATGCAGCGCTGCTGCCCCCGTCCAATAAAGGAGAGCTGCCGGTCAAGATCGTGATCGCTGAGGCGGGCGTCTCGTCGAGCGTATCGAACCCGACCACGACCGACATGTCGGTACTTGAAGCAGACCTTCTCAATGGTGCGGTGCGTTATCCGACCACGTCGCTCCTCGGTGAGAAGGGCACGATGCTTATCTTCGGCCACTCAAGTTATCTGCCGAAGATCCACAACCCGGCATACCGCACATTCGACGGCGTCCAGAACCTTGTGCCGGGAACGATCATCCACGTATATTCGGCAACGACCGACTATCAGTACGCGGTGCGCAGCGTGGTGGTGATGGACGCAGCTGACGCGAGCGCCAACTCGATCCCGCTGCCCCGCGATAAACAATATCTGGTCATCGATACCTGCGACACGTTCGCCAGCAAGTCGGACCGCTTCGTGCTGACGGCGGATTTCGTGAAGGCGGTGGGATTGTGAACGAGGATGTAGTTCGTAGAACGTAGGGCGTAGTAAAAGGGCGCGGGCTTTGCCCGCGCCCTTTTTGTCCTGACCTTCTACGTTCTACGAACTACGCTCTACGTTCTCGAGTAATTCCAGCACCTTATTATTGCGCAGCACAGTCTGGATATGGATGCGCAGTGCCTCCGTATTGGCATCGGGGAAATGCTCGAGCGCGTGCTTCATTTCTTCTCCAACATCAGCTTCATCAGCCTCGATCTTTTCCTGTGACGCGAGCTCGTTGAGAAGAAGCTGGAGTACGGCGCGCTTCTTCGCCTGTTCACGGAAACTTTCGCGCACTTCTTCCTCGGTTTTCTGCGAATGCTTCAGATAGTCTTCGAAGTCCATGCCGATGCGCGTGACATCGTCGCGCAACTGCCCCATGATCTTCTCAAGCTCTGACTCCACGAAAAGGCGCGGCAGATCGATCTTGGTCTTTTCGACGAGAGCGTCGATGATCGCGCCGCGGCGCTTGTCTTTGGCCTCGCACACCTTCTCTTCAGCGGCGCCTTTTTTGACCGCGTCTTTGAGCGCCTCGAGCGTGTCGAAGCTGCCGATCGACTTTGCAAATGCATCATCAAGCTCGGGGAGCGTCTCCATGCCGGTCGCCTCGTCGGTTGACTTGCGGTGCTTGCGCAGCGATTCAAGCGTCTGAGAAACTTCTTCATCGGTCACCTCAGCAGGAGTCTCTGCAGGAACCTTTTGTGCGATCTTCTTCCAGTCATTCGGGATCACGACGGTCGGATACACGGCAGTGCGGATGGTGAGCGATACCGGAGCGCCGGCGGTGAGCTTGGTGATGCGGATGTCGGGGCGGCCGACGACATCGAGCTTCTTCCCGAGTGCGAGTTCCGGATACAGATCGCGCACGATAAGTTCGACCGCTTCTTCAAGCACGGCCATCTCGCCGACCTTCTGAAGGGCGAGCGCAGGCGGCACTTTGCCTTCGCGAAAACCGTCGAGCTTGATGCTGCCGGCGATGAGCGCGAGCGCCTGATCGCGGTACTCGGCGACCGCTTCGGCGGGCACGTCGCCCGTGAGTTCGACCTCGGACTCCGGCAATGTTTTGACCTTAAAAGTTTCTATGATGGTTTCGAATTTCATGTGTTATATCATTCGGGGAACAATTACTTCGCGTACTTTTCGTTGTACATCGTGCATGCACGCTCGAACGCCGCTTCAGCTTCAGTGCGATCGCCGAAGCCGTTCGTCTCAACCGGTGATGGCTTACCTTTGAGCATCTTATAGGTCTCAAAGAAATTCACGATCTCCTTGAGCGTGTGCTGGTTCGCGTCGGCAATATCATTCACGTCGTCCCAGCGCTTGTCTTCGACCGGCACGGCAATAACTTTCTCATCCGCCTCACCGCCATCGACCATCTTCAAGATGCCGATCGGACGCGCTTCCACGAGGACGCCGACGTCGAGCGGGTAGGTAGTGAGGACGACCACATCAAGTGCATCGCCGTCATCCCAGAGCGTCTGCGGGATGAAACCGTAATCGAACGGATAGGCGGCCGAGCCATAGTTCGCGCGGTCGAGCTTGATGAGACCGCTTTCCTTGTCGATCTCGTACTTGTTGTGCGAGTCGCGCGGGATCTCGATGATGACGTTCATCTTTTCTGCCTTGCCCGGGTCAATGTCATGCCACAAATTCATATATGTTGTGATGTTAGCGACTAAATAAATGGCTATTCAGTTGCGGCTTGTTCTGCGACTACTTCGCCGGTCTTGTCTGCCTCGGCGATGTTCTCGCCGTGGGCGCCGACGATGTCGATCGACCAGCCGGTGAGCTTCGCGGCGAGGCGCACATTCTGTCCGCCGCGGCCGATCGCGAGCGATTGCTGATCATCGGCAACCGTGACGACCGCGCGGTGTTCTGCTTCGTCGATGTCGACGGAGAGCGCGCGCGCTGGAGAGAGCGCTTCTTCTATATACGCTTTCGGGTCCTCCGACCATTCGATGATGTCGATCTTCTCGCCGCCCAATTCCGAAGTGACGGTCGAAACGCGGACGCCGCGCTGACCGACCATCGAGCCTACCGGATCAACATGCGGATCGGTCGAGGCGACGGCGATCTTCGAGCGGCTGCCTGCTTCGCGCGCAACCGACTTGACCACGACAACGCCGTTCTGTACCTCAGGCGCTTCGACCGCGAAGAGCTTCGCGAGGAATTGCGGATGTGCGCGCGAGAGGCGAAGGTAGACGCCGCGCGGGCTGTCCTCCACTTGATAGAGGTAGGCGCGCAGGCGCTCGCCCTGGCGGAAACGCTCGCCGCGGATCTGTTCCTCGAACGGAAGGATGCCGGTAGCGCGGCCGAGGTCGACGAAAATGTTGCCGCGCTCCATGCGCTGCACGGTGCCCGAGACGATCTCGCCCTCGCGCTTGCCGTATTCTGCGACGACGGATACCTTCTCTGCTTCGCGGATCTTCTGGATGATCACCTGCTTCGCGGTCTGTGCGGCGATGCGGCCGTAGTCGGTCTGATTCTCAAGCGGGAAGACAAGCTCATCGCCGAGCTGTGCGTCGCGCTTGATGAACTTGGCATCAGCAAGAAGGATGTGCTTCTCCGGATCGAAGCGGGGGAGTGCCGGCTCTTCTTCTCCGGTCTCGACATCCGAGACGGGCGCCGCCTCCTCCTCTTCTTCATCTTCGAAACGCACGGTGCTTTCATCGACCACGGTCTTCACCTGCGCGAATTCGGTGGCGCCGGTCGCGAGGTCGAGCTTGGCGCGGATGTCCTGCCCGTGCTTGCCGTATTCTTTCTTATACGCGGTCGCGAGCGCAGACTCGATCGCGCCGATGACCTTGTCGCGCGGAATGCCGCGCTCTTCTTCGAGCTCGCCGAGAACGGAGTTTATGACTTTGAGATCAAACATAGGGTTAGTTCGTAAAGTTTATAAAAGCGGCACGTGCCCTTATATTACCGTCGCTCGCTCGGAATGGAAAAGGTCGCTGCTGCGTCCATTTCCTCTTCTTTCGCTTCGCTAGGTAATAAAGTCTATAAAGTTCGTAAAGTCATAACTCACAAACAAGACATCGGTCTTCTTTATGAACTTTTAATTTTATGAACTTTATAACTAACGAACCGCCCTCTCGGGGCGGTTACGGATACCACTATCATACCGGCTTGCCGGTAGAAGTCAAGAAAAGAAGAGGCCAGACGCGACGCGCCTGGCCATCCTCGCTTTGCGCTTCTCGTGCGCTCCTAGTTCGGGAGCGGAGAGAATACCTGATCCCATCCCAAGCTGTGAAGAGTGCCGTTTTCAAAGGAGTCTTTCAGCTGGCGGTCGCCCTCGGCGTCTTTTGACGTGATGATGGCGACCATGTGTGCATCGAAATCGCACGTTTCGATCTTGAGCGTGCAATGCGCGCTGAGGGTGAGTTCTTCGAGGTTACGCTTGAATCGTGCGGCTCCCTCCTTGCCAAGGGTCGCCGTATACGTGATGCGAACATCATTCATGTCGCCTCCTTCGCGAGTTCGTACAACTGCTCTATAGCATACTGGTGCTTGGTTGTGCGCACAATGTCGGCGTGTTCACAGCAAGCTCGCAGGATATTTCATATATAATGGAAGCAATGCACATTGAAGAAGGGCAACTGAAGAATTTTTTGCTTGACTCAGGGCTCGTGTCGCGCGCGCAGATCGAGGACGCGAGCAAGGGTGCCAAGAGCGGCGAGTCGGTCGGCGATGCGCTGGTGTCGCTCGGCGCCATTTCGGATGACGACCTGCGGCGCGTGGAGGCGGCAGTGCTCGGCATCCCGTTCGTGAATCTTGAACGCGAGCGCATCGATCCGGACATTCTCAGCCTCATTCCGGAGCCGGTCGCGCGCACGCACAACATCGTTGCCTTCAAAAGGGACGGCGATTCGCTGCAGGTCGCGATGCTCGACACCGATGATCTTGCGGCGATCGATTTCATCCGTAAGAAGACGCATCTCAAGATCATGCCGCGGCTCACTGGCCGCGATTCGATGCGTTCGGTCTTGGTGCAGTATCAAAAGTCGCTTAAGGCGGAGTTCGGCGATATCATCGCGCGCGAGGCCCAATCTCTTGAGGCGGTAGGTACCGGCGGCGCAATGTCCGAAGAAGATCTCAAGCAAGCGGCCGAGCACTTACCGATCGTGCGCATCGTTGACGCCCTGCTGCGCCACGCGATCATTCAAGGCGCGTCGGATATCCACATCGAACCGCAAGAAAAAGAATTGCTCGTGCGCTACCGCATCGACGGCATCTTGCGCGACGCGATGACGCTTCCCAAGGGCGCGGCCGACGGCATCACTGCGCGCATCAAAGTGCTTTCGAACCTTCGTCTCGATGAAAAGCGTTTGCCGCAAGATGGGCGCTTCAAGGTGGAGAATGAAGGCGACCGCGTGTCGTTGCGCGTCTCCGTACTGCCGACGGCGTTCGGTGAAAAGATCGTTATGCGCTTGCTTCCTGAGGGCCGTCGCGGCCTCACGCTTGAATGGCTCGGCTTCCATGGGCAAGGACTTGAACAGATTCATGAAGCAATGAAGCAGACGATCGGCATGATACTCTCGACCGGACCGACCGGCTCCGGTAAAACGACGACGCTCTACACCATGCTTGATATCCTCAATCGTCCGAGCGTGAACATTTCCACGATCGAAGACCCGATCGAATATCAAATGCCGCGCGTCAATCAAACGCAGGTGCGTCCTGACATCGGTTTTTCATTCGCCAACGGTCTGCGCACTCTCATGCGCCAAGATCCTGACATCATCATGGTTGGTGAGATCCGCGACAAAGAGACCGCGAGTCTTGCGGTCAACGCGGCGCTTACCGGTCATCTCGTGCTCTCGACATTGCATACCAACACCGCCGCCGGCGCGATCGCACGCTTGCTTGATATGGACGCCGAAGCGTTCCTGCTCGTGTCGACGCTGCGCGTCGTCATCGGCCAGCGCCTGGTGCGCCAACTGTGCGAGCGGCGTGAAGAGTATAAGCCGACGCAGCGAGAACTTGAATCGCTGTCCAAGATCGCTGACCTCAACCGCGTGCTCGCGGCGCTGAAGGCGGAGAACATCGTTGATAAAAAAGCGACGTGGAAAGACATCCCGTTCTATCGACCGACCGCGTCGGCTGAATGCGAAGATGGCTATCATGGTCGTGTCGGTCTCTACGAGATCATGCATGTGTCGAGTGCGATCAAAGAACTGATCGACAAGCGCGCGTCTTCGGATGCGATCCAAGCGCAAGCGTGCAAGGAAGGCATGCTCACCATGGCGGAGGACGGCATCTTCAAAGCAGCGCAAGGACTCACGTCGCTTGAGGAGGTACTGCGCGTGATATCAGAGTGATCCGATCTTCGCCGACGACGAGCATCGCGATCCGATCTTAGATCCTAAGATATTCGTCCTGAGTTCTTTCGCCATAGCCACGTCGGCAGATGTTATACTTTTCATATGACCCTTTTTCATTTCACTGCGCTGCGGCAGGGAGGAGAGACGTTCTCCGGCGAGCGCGAAGCGAAGGACAAGCACGCGCTTGTCGAAGCGCTGCGCGCTGAGGGCGCGACCGCACTCGATGTCGAGGAAGGACGAGGCGGCGACGGATCGATGCAGCACTCGCTGATGACGATGAATATCAAGATTCCCTTCTTCTCTGGCGTGCCGGCGATAGAAAAGATCCTCTTCGCGCGGAATCTTTCCGCCATGATCTCCGCCGGGCTTTCGCTTTCTCGCGCGCTCGCGGTGCTTGAGAAGCAGACGCGCAATGCTGCAATGAAAGAAACCATCGCTGGCATCGAGCGCAGCGTCCGACAGGGGCGTCTCCTACATGACGCGTTCGCAGACTATCCGAACGTGTTTTCGACCATGTTCGTCGCGATGACGCGCGCCGGCGAAGAATCCGGCTCGCTGCCTGACTCCCTCAAGATCGTCGCGGTGCAGATGGAGCGTTCGAACATGCTGGTGAAAAAAGTTCGCGGTGCGATGATCTACCCCACGATCGTTCTTTTAGTTATGATCGCGATCGGAACCCTCATGCTCATCTTCGTGGTGCCGACCCTATCGGACACCTTCGCTGCGCTTGGCACCGATCTGCCGTTGCCGACGCAGATCATCCTCGGTCTCAGCAATTTCCTCATCGCCAACACGGTGTTGGTTGCGAGCGCTGCGATCCTTTTTGCCCTGGTCTTCATCGGCGCGCTGCGCACGCAGCTTGGCGCGCGCTTGTTCGACCGCATCATGCTCTCGGCGCCGATCATCGGTCCGATCATTGCGAAGATCAATGCTGCGCGTACCGCACGCACGCTCTCATCGCTTCTTGCTGCCGGGGTCTCAGCGCTCTCCGCTCTTGAGATCACGCATGACGTCGTGCAGAACATGCAGTTTCGCCCGATCATTACGCATGCGCATGAATTGGTAGAGAAGGGCAAGCCGCTCTCCGCCGCGTTCGTCGAAGCTGAGGGCGTGTACCCGATCATGTTCGCCGAAATGGCAGCGGTCGGCGAAGAGACGGGCGACATGTCCGGCATGCTCGGGCGCGTTGCGGATTTCTATGAAGAAGAGGTCGAACAGGAGACCAAAGACCTCTCTACGGTCATTGAGCCCCTGCTCATGGTGGTGATCGGCGCGGCGGTCGGCTTTTTCGCTATCGCCATGATCATGCCGATCTACTCGCTATCGAATTCTATTTAGTATGCAGAAAGCAGTTTGCAGTAGGCGAAAGGAGAAAGGCAGCACGCAGTCATCAGCAGGAAGTCCCACTGCGGGGTTCACTCTTATTGAAGTGGTCGTTTCCGCGATGCTCATTTTGGTCGCCTTCGTCGGTCTCTATCAATTGTTTCAGATAAGCGCACGCTATGTGGTGACGGCGAAGGCGCGCGAAGCGGCGCTCTCGCTCGCACAAGAGCGCATGGAACAACTGCGCGCGCTGTCCTATGCGGCGGTCGGCACGGTAGGCGGTACGCCGACCGGTTCTATTCCACAGAGCGAGGAGGTGACGCTCGACTCTACGGATTTCTTGCGTACGACTACCGTCGTGTACGTTGATGATCCGGCGGATGGGACGGGTGGCAGCGATGCCGATGCGGGCGGGCCTAACGATTACAAAAAAGCGCAGGTGAGCGTGTCGTTTCCTACGGAAAATGGCACGACCACGGTGACGCTCGTCTCGAACTTCATTTCGGGGACAGCGATGTAAGAGTTTGTCTTAGGCGATCAGCGACAAAAAGTATGCAGCATTCGATCCATATGAAAAAAATATCGGCGCGCTTCACTGCGGGCTACACCCTTATTGAGATGGTTGTGGTGATCGGCATATTTTCCCTGATCCTGTTTGCCAGTGTTGCGGCGGCGTTGATCTTTTTCCGAACGAACTCCGGGACCCTCACCCAGGCGTATGCAGTAGAGAATGCGCGCGCCGGTCTGCAGCACATCGTGGCCGATCTGCGCGGAGCACAGTATGGCGCCGACGGTTCTTATCCGCTCGCGAACATAAGTGGAACTGATGTCGCATTCTATAGCGATATCAACGGCGATGGTGTTCCTGAGCGCGTACACTATTATCTCTCCGGCGCAACGCTCTTCCGCGGCGTTGAAACAGCCGCGGGTTCTCCACCTGCGTATGGAGCGGAAGCGACCAGCACGATCGCGTCTTCGACACAAAATATCGCCGAGGATGTTCCGCTGTTCCATTTCTACAATGCGAGCGGCGCTGAGGTAACGACCATATCGCAGGCGAACCCGGTCGCCTACATGACCGTGTATCTTATCGTGAATGGGCAGGGCAATGGTGCGGCTGGCGACTACGTTCTGCGTTCGACCGCGACGCTGCGCAACGCATCACAATTCTGATATGGAGAATCAAAGATCAAAGATCAAGGATCAGCAGAACCGAAGCGCGCGCCTCAGGTCTTTACTGCAAACTGCAAACGGCAAACGGCTGACCGGTCCCACTGCGGGGTTTGCCCTTATCGCGATCGTCATTCTTGCGGGCGTCTTCTTGTTGATCGGCACTGGTCTTGCGAGCTACCTTCTTACGATGCAGCGCGCGGAGGTTTATCGCGTCAGCGACGAGCAGGCGTTCCAGATCGCCGAAGCTGGAGTGGAATACTACGCCTGGCATCTTGCGCATTTCCCGAATGACGTGCAGGACGGCACGGGACACAATGGTCCGTATGTGCACACCTATACCGATACGTCTGGCACTACGGTCGGCACGTTCACGCTTACCATCACGCCCAATTATCAATGCGGCGTTCTTCAGTCGGTCGACATATCTTCCGTCGGTGCCTCGATAGCCGATCCCTTGCGCACTAAGACGGTAGCAGTTCGTTATGCACAACAGACGGTCGTCAACTATTCGTCGATCCTGGCGAGCAGCCCGGCGTGGTTTGGACCTGGCAGCACCGTGTACGGCCGCGTTCATTCTAAGAACGGCATCCGTATGGACGGCACTAATCTATCGACGGTGGAAAGTGAAGTCGGAACATGGGACTGTACCTCGACGTACGGATGCAGCCCCGAACAAGCAACGGCTCAAGGCGTGCTTGGAAATGGATCGAACTTCGCGCTGTGGAAATGGGGCTCGGCAACCGCTCCGGTCTCGGTAGCGCCGAATTTATCGATCATGAAAAGCGCCGTTCAGACGGGGGGCGGTATTTATCTTGCACCGACGGGGATTCAGAATGGAGGATATCATCTCACATTCAATAGCAACGGTACGGTTACCGTGAACGAAGTGACCGCGGTCAATTCCTCATTCTACAGTTATTCTGTAAGTGCCGGAGCTTTCATACCCGACACAACGCTCATACAGACACAGTCAGCCATGGGAGTTGATGCAGTCTCTCCTTCATGTAGTGTTATCTATGCTGATGATAACGTGTGGGTCGATGGCGTCGTGAATGGAAAGATAACCGTCGGCACTCCCTCCAACGCATATCTGCCCAACAACATCACATACATGGCGTATGATGGCACGGATGGTTTGGCGGTGGTTGCATCGCAAAACGTCATTGTTACGCTTGATTCGCCGAACAACATGCTGCTCAACGGCGCTTTCACGGCGATCAACGGCGTATTCGGTCGAAATGCGTACTACTCAGCTTCGTCTGGCTTCGGTGCGCCGTACATCGTGCCTTCTCAATATGATGGGTCGTCGGGTGTGCTCCGGTCATCACTGTCGCTTAGCGGAATGTGGCTATCGAAGAAAGCGCCGGTGCTTTATTGGTCATCCATACCGAGCGGTTATCCAACCCGTAATTATCTCTACGATGGAACGTTCGCGTCTCGCGTGCCACCCTTCACACCGACTACTACCGCTCAGTACTCGTTCATCTCTTGGAAGCAGGAGTAGGAAGCAGGATCATGAAAAGCGCGAGCGTGAGCTCGCGCTTTTCATGATAGATCCGAGGCAGACTTCTAGATCCCACCGGTCGGAGGAGGAGGAGGAGTGCCCCCCGTGCTTCCCGTACCCCCTCCCGATGTTGGAGGATTAGAACAATCTGTTGCTCCCGGGGTGGGTATGAAGTCACCCGCATGATTACCACGATCGCTACTGCTATCGGTAAGCGAATTCGCGGAAACTGAGATCATGGTGTACGGGTTGGTTATCGATCCCGTAGCATGACAGACCGTGACCTTATTGCTATTCGAATAAGAAAGTCCGGTCCATGCGCCGGTGATGAGACCGATCACCAGTGCGACAACGGCTGCAGTAATGCGAGTCATGATCATAATTGTTAGTTAGACGAGTAAACGACCTATAAAAAGTATAGCACTCAAAGAGTAACCCCGGTTGGATATGAAAAGAAAATGCCGGCTCCCCATTGAAGGAGAGGCCGGCATTGAGGCGCGGTAAGGCCGAGGTCAGATGCTACCGCTTGGAACAGCAGGCGCTGAGCTGCCACTCGAGCCACCTGCACCGCCCACACCACCGGAACCACCCGCGCCACCCGCGCCACCTGCGCCACCTGTTGCACTGCCGCCTGTTGCACTGCCACCTGTTGCACTGCCACCTGTTGCATTCGCCGAAGCGCCGGTCTGCGACACGTCGACCGTTGTCGGACGGATCGCAGCCGCAGCTGCGACCGCACCGTCACGGGAGATCTGTGCGGCATGAACCTCAGCATAGCCGAGGATGGTGGCACCTGCGACCATCGGAACGCCTGCGCCTGCGATCGCACCGCCGGTCGTTGTGGCGACCTGGCAGCCCTGCACGACCATGTGATCGCAAATGACCCTACCGTCTTCGGTGTGGCAGGTTTTGGAGATGGTGCAGATCTGTGCCACGCCTCCGGTTCCATCGACCGTTGCAACCGTTTTTCCGGTCTCGGTCCACGTACGGTCCGACCACTCGACCTTGCCGTCGATCTTGCGCGCCATGTCTCCGGCGCAACCCGCGAGTAACAGCAGTGCAGCGAGGAGCGCACCGAGCATTCTTACACTTACGTTTTTCATGATAACCCCCTTGCGCTTTACGCGCCTCGTTAATTGGAAAGGACTGCGTCTCAAGAGATGAAACTGAAGCTGGCTGCATTATGCACGGATTTTAATAAAAGTCAACTCCGCGTAAGGTTGTGGCGGAAGACGGGTCTGCAAACAACAAAAAGAAAAAGACCGACCTCTTGGGATATACCGCGAGGTATACTGACAAGAGAGTCGGTCTTAAGGTAGGTGAGCGCCTACGGTATTGGTGCGCCGCTGAGGAATGTTACCGTCGTGTTGATGACGTTATTCGTCGCAGCAGCCGCACCGCCGCCCGTCGTCGCGCCCGCAACCACCGTACTACTGCTCGTGGTCGTGGTTGCAGCAGCGGTGCCAGCCGTACTGCCGCTGGTGGCAGCCGCCGTGCCGCCACCGCTGGTCGCAGCAGCCGCACCGCCGCCCGTCGTCGCGCCCGCAACCACCGTACTACTGCTCGTGGTCGTGGTTGCAGCGGTTGTGCCAGCCGAACCAGCCGTGGTGCCGGCCGGCAATGCCGGGGCACCCAACTGGGTCACTGACGTATTTATCGGCTGTTGCGGCTGAGGAGCTGGCGGCGAACTGCTGTGCCGATGCTTCAGGATCGTCAGAATCCGAGATGCCAATACGACGACCATGATGCTAGCCACGATCTTCGTCCTCGCCGTCCAGTACGTTTCCGTCTCGGAGGTGGTGGCGCCGGCAGTGCAGACGCCATCGCTCCAGCACTGGATGCCGATGATGTCCGGCAGCGTAACGTTGTCGATCTTCACCGTCGCCAGCACACGATAGTGTTGGTACGTACTTCCGTCCATCAGCGTTACCGCCCGGCAGACCTTCTCGACGGGAATCCCTGTTGTTTCCTTGCCGCCGATCTTCACTACGAAGTGTGACATAGCCTGAAGTGCGCGGTTGTCGATCGGCGTCGTGGGAACATCGCAGGGGATGTTCTGGACGTTCACGGCCTGCGGCCGCACTGCCGGTTCTTCCTGCGTGTTCGCTGCCGCGAAGCAGGGGACCCACTCGAAGAACAAGACGAATGCGAGCATGCGAGCGATCACTTTCATGATGCACCTCCTTCCTTCTTCTTGTCCGCGGTCGGCGTGTCCGGGGCGACCCGTTCACACCTGCCCGAGGAACAATCGAACACCGTCGTATTTACGCGGTCAGCGAAGCCATTCATCGTCTTGAGGACGATGGTTTGTTTCGTTCCTTCGACCGTGTTGGTCATGCTGGTGGGCGGCGCGAATGAAGCGCAACCGGCCAACGTGGAGAGTGCGGCGCAGAGCGCCGCAAAGCGCAGTGCTTTTTTCATTTCTTATTCCTTTCCTGTGCGCGGGTGGCGCAAAATTACAAGGAACTGCAACGATCTTGCTGTCGCAGTCATCATTGAGGCTGCCAGAAGTATGCATGAAATTTAATAAAAGTCAACCCTTCGGGCGGTCTGATATACTGAGCTCATGGTCAAGAAAAAACTCCTCATCATCGCGAATTGGAAGATGTATGTGGCGACGTCGCTTGAAGCGCGCAGGGCGCTGCAGTCGCTGCGCAAGCAGTCGCTCGTATTGCGCGGCGCCGAGATGGTCATTGCGCCTTCGTTCGCGCTTCTTTCTGCGGTCGTCGATGCCACGAAGGGTTCGAAGATCGGCGTGGCCGCGCAGTCGGTCTCGCCGTGCGCAGATGGCGCGCATACCGGCGACGTGTCGGCTTTGATGCTCAAGGCGGTCGGCGCGAAGAGCGTGATCATCGGACACTCGGAGCGCCGCGCAAGCGGTGAGACCGACGCGATGATCCGCGAAGAGATCACGCAAGCACTGAGCGCGGGACTTCGGGTGGTGTTATGCGTCGGCGAGAAGGAGCGCGACCACGACCACGGTTCACACTTCGCATTCATCGCTTCACAGCTTCGGTCGGCGCTCGCCGATCTTGCTAAGTCGGATGCGCACCATCTGGTCATCGCCTATGAACCGGTCTGGGCGATCGGAAAGAGCGCGAATGCCGCCATGGCTCCTGCTGCGCTGCGCGAGACCTCGATCTTCATCAAGAAGATTTTGGTAGAACACTTCGGTCGCGAAGCTGGCATCTCGGTCCCGATCCTCTATGGCGGTTCGGTCGACGAGACCAATGCTGGCGCGCTGGTTAGCGGAGGCGAGGTGGACGGGCTGCTGGTCGGACGAGCGAGCGTGAAGGCATCATCGCTCGCCGCGCTTATCCAAGCATGCAAGGCGGCCGCTCAAAAGTAATGAGATCGATCAAAGACATAGAGGTACACGGCAAACGCGTGCTTCTGCGCACGGGACTCAACGTGCCGGTCGATGCCTCTGGCGCGGTGGGTGATGTATTCCGTCTCACGCGAGCACTCATGACGATAGAATATCTCTCTGGGCGCGGCGCGCGGACGGTCGTCATCGGACATTTGGGACGCAGCGGCGACAGCCTGCGCCCGGTCTATGAAAAGCTCGCGAGTCTCACGAAAACGTCGATCAGATTTTTTGATGGAGCGTTCGATGCGGCGCGCGCTGAGGCAGAGAAGCTTCACGATGGGGAATGTCTCATGCTTGAGAATGTTCGCCGCGATGATGGTGAAGAGAAGAACGACCTCACGTTCGCGTGTACGCTCGCCGACCTCGGCGATCTATATGTGAATGATGCATTTGCCGACTCGCACCGCGTGCATGCGTCGATCGTCGGCGTTGCAACACTCTTGCCGTCATATGCAGGACTCCTCATGGAAGAAGAAGTGTCGCAGCTCTCCGGCGCACTCACGCCTCCTTCCGGCTCGATTGCGATCGTCGGTGGCGCGAAGTTCGAGACCAAACAGCCGCTCATCGAAAAACTTCTCGGCCTCTACGGCAAGGTGTGCGTCGGCGGCGCGATCGCGAATGATTTTTTGAAAGCGCGCGGCTTGAATGTCGGCGCGTCACTCATATCAGATATATTGCCGCCCTCAGAGCTCGTGCACGATCCGCGCGTCCTAGTGCAGAGCGATGTGGTAGTGCGCAGCGAAAGCGGCGCGCGCACCTGTGATGCTGCCGACATCGGAGGAAAGGAGGCGATCGTCGATGCGGGGCCGGAGACGACCGAAGCGTGGGGTTCGTTGATCGCACAAGCGCCGCTCGTGCTCTGGAACGGCCCGCTCGGCGTGTATGAAGAGAACTTCACCGCGGGTACTGATGCGCTGGCGCAAGCGATTGACACGAGCGCGCGACGCGCGATCGTCGGCGGCGGCGACACACTCGCTGCGATAGAGAAATTTTCATTCGATTCGTCCCAGGTCTTTCTCTCAACCGGCGGCGGCGCCATGCTTGAGTTTCTCTCAACCGGCACGCTGCCGGGGATTGAGGCGCTCGGGTAGCTACAACTCTGCGCGGATCTTTTCTGCCACGGTATCGGCCTCGCCCTCTTTATAGGAGTGTTGCGGCCAGAGTTTGAGACCGTCATTAAGGAAACGGGGGATGATGTGCACGTGCACATGGTCGATGACCTGCCCGGCATGTTCACGGTTGTTCATCATCAGATTGACGCCGCGCGCACCGAGGCTTTTTTCAATAGCGATCGATACCTTGCGCACGGTTTCCATTACAGCAGCCCAATCTTCGGGTGTTACGTCAAAGATATTAGTGGCGGAGCCGTTCTTGGGAACGACCAGCGTGTGGCCGTTATTGACCGGCCGCGCATCGAGAAACGCGAGCGTTTTGTCGTCTTCATACACCACCTGTGCCGGAATGTCTCCCGCCACGATCTTGCAAAAGACGCAATCGGTGTGTTCCATGCGTTTAGTATACAATTGACCCATGCAAAAAAGCTACCGACTGTGCGAGGTGAATACTGAAGACGGTCGCTCGCGCGAAGCACTCGCCGGATATCCGGAGATCATGCGCGACCTGCTTCTGGCACGCGACATCGAGACCTATGATGAAGCGGAAAAATTTCTCGCTCCCGATTTCGAACGTGACTCGCACGACCCGTTCTTACTGCCCGACATGGAGAAGGCGGTGGAACGGATCATTGCGGCGGTCCGCGCGTCTGAGCAGATATGCGTGTGGAGCGATTATGATTGCGATGGCATTCCGGGCGGCGTCATGCTCGTGGAATTTTTGCGATCGATCGGCGCGCAGGTGCGGCACTACATTCCGCATCGCCACAACGAAGGGTACGGTCTGAACATCGAAGGCATCGATGAGATAGCAAGTGGCGGAGTGACGCTCATGATCACCGTTGATCTCGGCATCACCGATCTTGAGGCGGTCGCGTATGCGCGCGAGCGCGGCATCGAGGTGATCATCACCGATCATCATCTGCCTGTCCTCCGTAACCTTGGTGAAGAAGGGCCGGGCGAGGTGTTACCGGAGGCGCTGGCGGTAGTGGACGCTCACCGCACTGACTCGCAGTATCCATTCAAGGAACTCTGCGGCGCCGGTGTCGCATGGAAGCTCGTGCAAGCGATCCTCTCGCGCGATCGGTTCGGCATGAAAGAAGGACAGGAGAAGTGGCTGCTCGATCTTGTCGGTCTTGCCACACTCTCCGACATGGTGCCGCTTGTCGGAGAAAACAGGATGCTCGCGCGCTTCGGTCTTCTGGTGATGCGCAAGAATAGGCGGCCCGGTCTGCGCGCGCTCTTTGCGCTCATGAAGATGCGCGCGCAGACGCTCACGGAAGATGACATCGTGTTCATGGTGACGCCGCGCATCAATGCCGCGTCGCGCATGGATTCGCCGCAGATCGCGGCGGAACTTCTCGGTGCGCAGGATGACGCGCAAGCGCGCGCATACGCCGAGCGGCTTCAGCATCTCAACGATGAACGCAAAGGCACGGTCGCGTCGATCGTGAAAGAGGCGCGCAAGCGATTGCGCGAGCGGGAAATGGATACGACGGTAAGCTCGCAGAAAAGTACTCAGATGCTAGGCGCGCAAGCATCGGCGCGCGAGGCGTATTCGACATACGATGAGCGTGACGACGCGCAGCGCAACAACGCAGATGGGAACTTTTCTGCGAGCGGAAAGAAACTGGTCGTGATCGGCGACCCCTCGTGGCGGCCGGGCGTTCTCGGACTCGTAGCCAATGCGCTGGTCGAGAGCGAGGGCGTCCCGGCATTCGTGTGGGGACGTCATGGGGACGCGGAAGCGCTCAAGGGTTCGTGTCGCTCCGACGGCAGCATCAACGTGGTCGATCTCATGCGCGCCGCAGGCGATGTGTTCCTCGACGTCGGCGGACACGCGCAGTCGGGTGGCTTCTCGCTCGCCGTCGAGCGTGCGCATGAACTTGCGCCGGCGCTCATCACGGCTCATGCACAACTTTCCTCGTCGAGCGCGGCAGAGTGTTTCATCGACATCGATCGCACGCTCGGTGTTCGTGATGCGCGCACCGCGTTCGCGGCGCTCGAAAAGCTCTCGCCGTTCGGTGTCGGCAACCAAAAACCGCTTTTCAAATTCAATGCGCTTTCGGTTTCATATATAAAAACGTTCGGCAAGCAGAGTGATCACCTTGAGATCGGCTTTATCCAAGAGGGCGCCTCGATCGTCGGTATTTCTTTTTTCAGCACGGCCGATTCATTCGCGCGCGCGCCGAAAGTCGGCATGCCGGTCGACATCGTCGCGCATGTTGAGAAGGACTTTCGGGGGCAACCCAGACTCCGAATCATTGATATACTGTAGGCGGAATCGTGGAGATCGCGATCTGCTGCGTTGCGGGCACCCGCCTCGCTCATCGCCGTACCAACGCAGTACGTCTCTCTCGCTCGCAGCCCGCGCCTTGCATCTCATCGACCTCCACGATTCCGCAGACTCTTAAATATGTCCCAGAAGAAAACTTTTTTAATTTTTTGTGACGGAGCGTCCAAGGGCAATCCGGGCCCAGGCGGCTGGGGCGCGATCGTTTCATATCAAGGCCGCGTCGAGGAACTTGGCGGTAGCGAGAAACATACCACCAACAATCGCATGGAGATGACCGCCGCACTCCGCGCGCTGCAACACGCCGCGTCATTCTCCGGCACAAGCGACGCGCACATCGTGCTTCATACCGATTCGTCCTATCTCATAAACGGCATCACGAAGTGGGTGAGGGGATGGAAGACGCGCGGCTGGAAGACCGCGGAGAAAAAAGATGTGCTCAATCGCGATCTGTGGGAAGAGCTTGATGCGGTCGTGTCGCGTTTGCCGAAGATCGAGTGGAAGTATGTCGGCGGTCATGTCGGCATCGCGGGCAATGAACGCGTCGATGAGATCGCGAGCGACCTCGCACTTGGCAAGCATGTTGAACTTCATACGGGCACGCGCGAGAGTTATGCGCACGACATCGAGTCGATCGTGCATGATGAAGAAAAAAAGAAAATGAAAAGTGCGACGAGCACGCGATCAAAACAAAAAGCGCACTCGTATGTGAGCTGCGTCGACGGCGAGGTGCGCGTGCACAGAACATGGAGCGAGTGCGAAGCGCGCGTGCGCGGCAAACGAGCGCGATACAAAAAATCTTTGTCGCCTGCGGATGAAGCGGCGATCATTTCTGAATTTAAAAAAGGTTAGAACCCATCTCAAAATAAATGGCGTGACGAGAGGACCGTTTCGCGAGCGAGACGAAGCCGTGGAGCACGAAGCGTACTTTGCTACGTTGAGCGTGAACGGCAAGTCGCAGCCGCGAAACGGTCCTCGCAGTAGCCAAGTGCTATAGTAGACTTGTCATTCACGATTTATTTTGAGATGGGTTCTAATACTATTTTTTACAATCCCATCGAGGATGATCACTGCCGGTCATCATGCTCTACATTCTTACGATCGGGATCTGCATCGGTGTTGCGCTCGGTCTTGTCGTGCCAGTGAGTATCGCGGCGTACCTCGCTCTGCTCTTGGTAAGTGCGCTCAGCCTCGTGTTCGGACGCAGGTCGGCCCGTGCTCTCATCGTTGCGCTGGCGTGTGCGGCGATCGTCGTGGGACTTGCACGAGCAGAATTCTTTATGCAAACGGTCGCGCATGAAAATGTTCTGCAGTTCGCAGGAAAGCAGGCGGTCATTGATGGAGTGGTCGTGAATGATCCCGAGCGGCGCGACACGTCGCTACGGCTTGAGATCAACGTTGCGACAATCGACGACGCGCCAGCGCGCGGCGTGATCCTTGCGGAGGTGCCGCGCGATGGATCTATTTCCTACGGCGACCGCGTGCGCGTGCGCGGCGCGATCATGGCTCCGCAGGCATTCGATGCGGAGGGCGGCCGACAATTCGATTACCCGATCTATCTGCGCGTGCACGGTATCGGCGCGATCATGTATCGCGGGAGCGTCCTTGAAGACGCGCGCGGCGGTTTCTCGGTGCAGGGCTCACTCTTCGCGATCAAACATGCGTTCGAGTCATCGCTCGATCGCGCGTTCGTCGAGCCGGATACATCGCTTATCAAGGGCGTGCTGCTTGGTGAGCGCCACGGACTTCCCGCCGATCTCGAGAGTGCTTTGGTCGCTGCCGGTCTCATCCATATCGTCATCCTCGCGGGCTACGCGCTCTCGATCGTGTCGCGCGGTGTGCTTCGCGGGCTCGCGTTCATCATGCCGAAGCGACCGCGCCTGGGGGTCAGCGCGCTTCTCCTCGTGGCGTTCGTGCTGATGACCGGTGCTGCCTCGACCACCGTGCGTGCGAGCATCATGGCGCTCATCGCGATGCTCGCGCGCGCCTTGGAGCGGCCGTCGATCGCACGCACCGACCCCCCTCCGGATCGCCGTCCCGGTGAAGACGCCGGAGCCGGTCCGTCAGCCGACGCCCACCCCCTCTTCCGCCAGGCTTCGCATCACGTTCCAGTGCCCCTTCCGCGAAGGCTACGTGATGGTGCGGCTCAACGACCGCGAGATCTTCCGGCGCAACGTCGACTTCGGGAAGAAGAGCTCCGGAGGGTACGTCGAGGGGACCGTGGACGTCCCGGCCGGGCCGGGCGAGTTCAAGGTCTGGGCCATCGCGGCGGACCGCTCGGTCAACGGGTACCAGGTCTACAAGACGCTCGTCCCGGGGGGCGAGACGCGGAACCTCGCGCTCGATCTCGAGGGAGGGCGTACCCTCTCGGTCACCCTGCGGTGAGATGAGCCGGAGGGGCCCCGTCGGCCGGCGCCCCGTCGTCCGAGCCCTGTTCGCGGGCGTCCTTCTCGCGTTCGCCCGAGGGGGCGTCGCGGGGCCGGGCCCGGAGACGCCCCACCCCGTTTCCCACCCCTTCGGCCTCTCGCCGTCGGTCACGGCCCGGAGCGGCGTCGTCGTCTCGGCGACGGCGGAGGCGTCGCGGGCCGGCGCCGAGCTGCTGGACGCGGGAGGGAACGCGATAGACGCCGCGGTCGCAACGGCCCTCGCCCTCGCCGTGACCTACCCGCAGGCCGGGAACCTCGCCGGCGGCGGGTTCCTCGTCGCCCGGAGCCGGGACGGAGGCCTCTTCGCCCTCGACTTCCGCGAGACCGCCCCCGCGGCCGCCGGGCGGGCGACCTTCACCGTCCCGGGGGCCGACTCGCTCACCGGAGGTCTCGCCGTCGCGGTCCCCGCCACGGTCCGCGGGCTCGAGGAGGCGCACCGGCGCCTGGGCCGGCTCCCGTGGGCGCGCTGCGTCGCCCCCGCGATCCGCCTGGCCCGGGACGGGTTCGTCGTCCCCGCGGGCCTGGCGCACGAGATCGTCGCCGAGCGGAAGCGGCTCCTGCGCTTTCCGGGGTCGCGCCGTCTCTTCTTCCCGGGCGGAAAGCCCCTGGCGGCGGGAGAGAGGCTCGTCCAGCCCGACCTCGCCCGGACCCTCGAGGCGGTCGCTC
>JAKAHS010000003.1 GCA_021814825.1 bacterium
AAGCGGCTGCCATTCATTCTCGCCAAACTCATTCCGATATTCGGCGCACTGCCGTTCTACACCGCCCTGACGGTCATGTGTATTCTTAAAAAGAGCGCTCCGGCGCTTGTGGGGGCTGCCAACACCACGAACAAAGAAGGCGGAGCGTCGCAAGAAGAAGGTGTGGAACAAGAGCCCCAACAGTCGGAGGAGGCTGCGACCTATGCGCCTGCGGCAAATGAAGACCTCTTTGCACAACCTCAAACGCAGCCTCGCGCGCGGAACGTCCTGCCGCTTACTCCTCGCCCGCTCCCGCGCACTCCAACCGAAGGTATCCGTCCTCCGAATGTCTCGGCTGGCGAGCAGCGCGCTGCGTAAATGGTGTAGAATAATGGCATGGTATCCCGCACGCTCAGCGCCATCGGTCTGCTCTTCTTTTTCTTTGCCGCATCGCCCGCGTTCGCGCTCGACATTGCCGGCCCGGCCCCCATTCAATACACGGTCTCGCCTGAAAACCCTGCGCCGAACTCAACGGTCTATATTCAGCTCGACGGCATCGGCAACATCCTCGGTAATTCGATGATCATCTGGTCGCAGGATGGCACCGTGGTGGCGCAAGGATACGGACTTTCGTCCCACTCATTCACGATGGGAGGGCTCGGATCGCAGACGACGGTCACCATTGAGGTCGACTCCGCCACGCAAGGTGCTATCATCAAAACCTTTACGTTCAATCCGTCGCTCGTGAGTCTGGTGTGGGAAGGCCACACCTCTATTCCCCCATTCTTTGCGGGGAAGCCCCTCGCAAGCCCGGGGAGTATGATCACGGTCTTTGCATTCCCGACCGTGCACGTGGGAGGGGCGGCACAACCCGCAAGCAGCCTTTCATTCCAGTGGAGGCTCAATGACCAGGCGATGCCCGCGCAATCCGGCATCGGACGCAGCTCATTCACCTTCATCAGCAACCAGCTCCACCAGAGCGAGGACGTGTCGGTATCGGTCTATACACAAAATGGCACGGCGGCTGGCAGCGGCAGCGTCACCATACCCCTCACGCAGCCTCGCCTGGTGTTTTACGTTCACGATCCGCTGCGCGGCATCCTCTATCAGAGCGCGCTCCCGAATTCCTTCACGATGCCCGGCACGGAAGTGACGGTCCGCGCCGAGCCGTTCTACTTTTCGACCAGTGGCGCCGGTGGGGTACAATATAGCTGGCAGATAAACGGAGAGGATACGAGCGGCCCCAACACGGCGCAGGGCGAACTTACGCTGCGCCAGACCGGAAGCGGAGCGGGCAGCGCCACGCTTTCCGTGGCGCTGCAAAACACTGACCCGGCGAAGCTGCTTCAAGCCGCGCAGTCAACGCTCACGGTCCTATTCGGACAAACAAATGCTTCTACCGGACTATTTGGATTGTAAAAAATGAGAAAAAATAAAAAAACTGAAGCTCGGAAGCTCGCGGCATCTTTGATCGCATGCATTATTTCGGTCATCCCAACAGCCGCACTCGCAGCAACGTATCAAGTTGTTGATGTAAGCAATTGTAACAATCAGTATCTGGTGACGTGTGCGGCCGATGAATCATGCGTTGTGAACCAAACAGGGTCGGGGCAGGCATATATGTGCGTAAAAACGGCAACCATTCAAAGCGGCGCGCCGACAAACAACTCATTCTCCACCTCAAACTGCGACAACCAGTGCCCTTCGTCTTCTCAATGTGTGGCAAATAATCTACAGATCCCGACGACTTATTTTTGCCAAACGATCTCTCAAACCACCCAAACCAACGGCACCACCGACTGCTCGGGCACGAACTGCAATCTTAATTACGTCCCTCTTGAGCCGCTGCCAGGCAGCGTTCCCTCGGGAGCCTACGGCGACCTCGGCTCTTATCTCAACTATCTGTTCCCAATCCTTATCACGATCGGCGCGATCCTCGGCGTCGGAACCTTCACCCTTTATGGCGTCGTGTACATGACCTCGTCGGTCGCCGGTAGCAAAGAAAAAGCAAAGACACGCATGGAGAAGTCGATCTGGGGCCTCATCCTTCTCCTTGGTTCGGTCACCATCCTCACCACCATCAATCCGAATCTTACGAATTTTGCTAATCTCTCCAATCTTGGCAGCCGATTCAATCTCCAGCAGACCGGAACCAATTCGGTTGTGTCAGGCTCTCAATAGATACATAGCGCTCTGAAACAGGCCCTTTCTCATGAAGATCAATTGGAAAAATATCGTGCTGGCGCTCAGCGGCCTTGTGGTGATCGTGGCTATCGTGCTGCTGGTCGGTTCGTTCTTCGGCAAACCAGCCGGCGTGCCGCAGGGTGGCGGCGCATTCGGCACATCGTCCGCAGTCGGAGTGGCCGCTCCCCTCGGGGGGGCAGGTGGCGGCGTTTCCTTACCGTCGTTCGCGACGGGGACCAGCACCTATGCCGGGCCGCCGATCTTCAAGATCGCCGACGGCCCCATCGTCGCCGCAACCCTCATCGAAGGCGGCGCACCGACCACGACCAGCGCACGCTACATCACTAGCCTCGATGGGCACGTGATCGATCTTCCGCTTGATGTCCCGGGCGCCGCACCACGGACCGTGTCGAACACGACCATACCGGGCGTGCTCCATGCGAGCTTCACCGAAGCAGGGAGCGGCGTCATCGTTCAATATCTCCAGAGTGGCACTATCAAGAGCGCGCACCTTTCGCTACCCATTGCAGGAACAACAACGCCAGCAACCGGTGTAACGGTGCGCTTCCTCCCGGACAACATCATAGCGCTCGCCGTGTCGCCAAGCGGCACCTCGATCGCATACGCGCTCTCGGCAGGAAGTGTCGGCCTCACGCTATACACTGCCGCCGCGGATGGAAGCAGCGCCAAAGCGCTGGCGACCACACCTCTTTCGCATATCCAGCTCGCCTGGCCGTCAAAAACAACGCTTGTGTTCTACACCAACAGCGCCTCTGGTGTCGGCGGCGTTGTCTTCTCGCTAAATGCAACCACCGGAGCGATCACGCCGCTTCTCTCCGGCGCGGGCATTACCGCGAGCGTCGATCCGTCATTCTCGTCGCTTATTCACCGCATCGACTCGGGCACGCGCTCCACTCTTTTTACAGAAGATCTTAAGACAGGGAGTGTCGCTTACTCGGCGCCGGCTGCTTCTTCTCTCGGAGCGCTCATACCGGAGACCTGCGTGTGGAGTACCGCCTCTACAACCCACGCCTACTGCACAGCTCCATCTTCGGCAGCGCCGGCAAATTATCTTGACCTCTGGCACAGCGGCGAAGCAAGCTTCCCGAGCGCACTCGTGTCGCTCGACGGTAGCACCGGGCTCTCCCTTCCTCTTGCAACGCCTGGTTCTCGCGATGGCGGCGAACCGTCCGACATGATCGATCTTG
Source organism: bacterium (assembly GCA_021814825.1). Classification (GTDB taxonomy): domain Bacteria; phylum Patescibacteriota; class Minisyncoccia; order Phycocordibacterales; family SBAW01; genus JAKALC01. The sequence goes on from JAKAHS010000003.1 coordinate 3,372, forward strand.
CGCTCTCGCAGAGCGGGCAGTATCTCTCCTTCATTGCCAAGGACGACGGGTCGCTGTGGGGTGTGAGGCTAAATAAAAAATAACGATGTTCCGGCTAAAAAACAGAGCGCCTCGGCGCTCTGTTTTTTAATTATTACTCGTATCTTGAATTTTGTTTTTTTAACACGATGTGTCGTGTTTTGCCTTCGCCGCGAGATTCGGTCTCGATATCGGGGTCTTCTGCGAACATTTCGTGGACAACAAGTCGTTCATAGGAACTCATGGGCTCGAGTTCGACCTCATGGTTGAAGGTGCGAGCACGCTCAGCAAGCAGTTTGACCTTATCGCGCAACTCCTGCAGCCGACCTTCATGGTATCCGTTCACGTCAATGAGAAAACCTGCAGTGTCTTTGCCGAAGCGCTTCTCAGCCATACGACGGGCGATCGCATTGAGCGCTTGCAGCGTTTCGCCTCTCTCGCCGATCACGAGGTTAGAATCAGGCGTCGAAACCACCACGACCGTTCGCTGCCCGCTTGAAACTTCTATCGTGTCAATCGACACGCAAAGCGCGCTGAGCATATCCCCAACCAGTTGCTTGAGTGCATCGGCATCCATATCAGACACCTTACCGCAAGGAAGGGTGATAAGCAACCCGAACGACACATTGGAACATGTTTTAGAAAGTTTTTTAGAGCGGTCGATGCTTGAAGTACAACTCCTGCGCGATGGAAACGACGCTCGTGGTGATCACATACACGCCGACAGCTGCCGGAAAAGTGTAGCCGACAAATGCCATCATGGCGGGGAAGAAGTACAGCATCATTGTGCGTTGCATTTCCTGCATCTGCTTCTGTGCCGGTTTCATCGCGGCAGAAGCGGCAGCCGCGGTACGCGCGAGAGTAAGCCGCATCGCATAATACTGCGCGGCCACGACCAGCACGGTGATCACGATACTGCGCGTTCCGGTGAGATCGACTACGCCGAAGAGGCGCTCACTTATCACGCTCGGCGCATGCACGAACGAATACAAAAGCTCGGTATGGATCTTGGCAAGACCGAGACGGAAGAAAACGTACGAGAGGGCGATGAACACCGCCACCTGGACGACGGTCGAGAAGAGCATGGTGAACGGCCGTATCTTGTGCCGGCTGAACAGCTCTGCTGTTCTGCGGGAGCGCTCCATAGGAGCTTCTTTGTATCGTTCATTGATGTCGGCGAGCTCAGGCTGCACCACCTGAAGCGCCATCTGCGTGCGGATAGCAGAGGCGAACATGGGGAAGAAGATGAAGCGGATGAGCAGCGTGATCACGATGATCGCCATACCAACATCGCCGCCCGGCATGACCCCGAGGACGAAAATGAAAGCGTTATAGATCGGCTGCACTAAATAGGTCGTAAACATGCCAGGGGGATTATATTAATGCTGAGATAATGGAAGCTGCGTCGGCGGCGAATGCGCGTCCGTACGGCTCGTCGGGGAGCGTGTTCACGATGAACACGATACGCAGCGGCACCGGTGTTCCGATCGTTCCGATCGCACCGTACAAGGCACGGCGCACACGATTGCGTACAACCGCGGTCTTCGCGACTTTCTTAGAAATGACCGCTGCCGCTCGTATTGTACCATCTCCACCCCCAGACTTCTCCGCCTCCGTGCGAAGCACCCGCGCCGTCATAAAGCGACCGCGCGCAAAAGATCCGCGGCGCATGACCTCGGCAACTTCGGCGGTTCGCAATCGTTGTGAACGAGGAAGCATTGTAGACTCACTATAACCCCTAACCAAAACAGCCCCGGGTGGGGCTGTTATTTTACCGTAGTGTTGATCGCTATGCGTGCGCGTCCTTTTTGTCGGCGGCGGGCGAGCACTTTACGGCCGGCAGCCGTGGCGGTCTTCGCCAAAAAGCCGTGCGTGCGGGCGCGTTTGCGCTTTTTCGGCTGATACGTTCGTTTCATAAAAGGCACTATACCGCAAGTATCATATTTAATCAACAAATACTCGCGAGCCCCGAGATTGTCGCATAGCAGCTCAAGATCATTGAGTTTAACGGATTCGGACAAAACAAGACATGACGTCAGTTTTTTCTTTCCAGCCGGTCACGGTTTTCCCCAGGTTATCCACATGTTCGATTTTAGCGCGATAGGGAGGGTATTCCGCGAAAGAGGCTGTGCCGCTATAATGCCCCCATGACCACCACGCGCGAACTCTGGGAGAACGCCCTTACCGACCTCGAACTCACCATCCCGAAAGCCGCCTTCAACACCTGGTTCCGCGATACTCACATTGTCCGCGTCGATGATGGCGTCGTGTTCGTCGGTGTTCCAAGCCAATTCATCCGCGACTGGTTCGCGACCAAATATCACAAGCTCATCCTCGCTTCTCTCCGACGCCTTTCGGAGAACGTGCGCTCGGTCGAATACATCATCTCAAAACATCCGAAAAAGAGCGCGGAGGAGGTCCGCCCCGCGACGTCGCTTGGCGAACTGCCGCTTGAGAATGTTCACTCTCAGACCAATCTCAACCCGCGCTACACCTTCAACTCGTTCATCGTCGGTCCGTTCAATGAGCTCGCACATGCCGCTGCTCAAGCGGTCTCCAAGAAGCCGGGTATCGCTTACAATCCGCTCTTCGTGTACGGCGAGCCGGGCCTCGGCAAGACGCACCTCATCCAAGCGATAGGAAATAGTTTCCGCGCACAAGCGCCGGAGCGGAAGACCTACTACATAACGTCCGAGAAATTCTATCTTGAGTATGTTGCCGCAATGCAGTCGAGCCGCATTCCTGCGTTCAAAGAAAAGTACCGCGAGTACGACTTGCTTGTCATGGATGACATCCAGTTCCTATCCGGGAAAAGCGGCACACAGGAAGAGCTCTTCCACCTCTTCAACGCGCTCTTTGATAAGAACCGCCAGCTCGTATTCTCGTCAGACCAGCACCCTAATCTGATCCAAAAACTTGTTGATCGTCTTAAGTCGCGCTTCAGCCAAGGGATGGTGGTGTCTATCACGCCGCCTGATCATGAGAGCCGTGTGGCGATCGTGCGCGCAAAGGCCGCATCGCGCGGCAGTGTGCTGCCAGACGAGATCTCCGACTACGTCGCGTCAACCGTGAACGGCAACGTGCGCGAGCTTGAGGGCGCGATCAATACGCTTCTTCTCTCGCTGGAAATGCGCGATGGTCCGCTCTCGCTGGCTGACGCAAAAGAGCTTCTTCGCGCCGCCGCCGCGCCCAAGAAGTCGGTCTCTATTCCTGAGATCGTTAAGACGATCGCTGAATTCTATAACATCGAAGAGAACGATATTTACGAAAAGACACGCCGAAAAGAAGTGGTTCATCCGCGCCAGGTCGTCATGTATATCTTGCGCGAGGATTTCAAGATCTCATTCCCGACAATCGGCGAGAAACTTGGCGGCCGTGATCATACGACTGTTATCCACTCATGCGAGAAGGTCAAGAAGGATACTCAAACCAACAGTGAGTTGCTGCAGGAGCTTCAGCAGATACGGAACATGTTGAGATGATGTGGATAAGATACGGACAGTACGTTCGTAAAAACTGAACAGTGACAGGAACTGCAACAACCACCCACAACCCAACTGAACAATCCACAACTAGCAAGACCTCCAACTAAACAAAAACACTTACCTCACACCATATTTTCCACTATCCACTATCCACACCTCCTTCTTAGCTTCGTTTTGATATTTATTTAATTTAAAAACAAATACTATGAGATTCGAATGTACAGTGGAAAACTTAGTTGAGGCAGCATCGATCGCGGCACGATTTGTACAGCGTGGCGGGACTATGCCGACTCTGAATTCGATCTATCTCGAGACGAATGGTGATTCAGTGGTACTTCGAGCAACTAATCTTGAATATGGTGTTGAAGTGGTGGTGCCGGCGCGAGTCCTTTCCTCTGGTGCGGCAGCTATATCAAGTGCGACGTTGATAGGTTTTATTTCAAATAGTCATGGGCATTCGATCGAATGTACGGTTGATGGTGGGGTTATGAAGTTAAAAACAGAGAGAACCTCAGCAACGATCAAAACCACTCCTCATGATGATTTTCCTATTCTTCCGCGCATACCCGCAGAGCATTCTTTTGTGGTAAAAGCACAAGATCTCGCTAAAGGTATCAGATCGGTACTCAACTGCGCATCTGTGTCGAATGTAAAACCAGAACTGCAAAGTGTGTTGGTGTATGGTGATGTGGGTAAGTTGTACTTTGTTGCGACTGATTCGTTCCGTCTCGCGGAAAAACAAGTAGCGCTTAAAAGCCCGGGTTCGGTACCGAACCTTCTCATGCCGGCGCGCAACGTGAGCGAGCTGGTGCGTATCCTTGAAGGAGTGAAGGGTGATATAGAAGTGTACTACAACGACAATCAATTCTCGATACAAATAGAAGGAGTGTACTATACTAGCCGCCTCCTCGATGGTACGTACCCAAACTATACGCAGATCGTGCCAAAATCATTCACCACCGAGGTGGTGTTGCTGCGCGACGATCTCTCTCAGGCACTCAAAGGACTCTCAGTGTTCAATGATAAGTTTTTGCAGGTAGTGTTCATGGTTCAGCCGAAGGAAAAGACCGTACATCTTTCATCACGCAACGCTGATGTCGGAGAAGAAGAGTGCGTACTGAAGGCGGCGGTTTCCGGCGAACAGATCACGATGACATTCAACAGTAAGTATCTGGCCGACGGTCTGACGCCGCTTGCGGGGGAGAGTGTGCGTATTCGACTCAATGGTGCCGGAAGGCCAGCGCTCATTCAAGATGTAGCTGATGATTCGTTCTTCTATCTCGCGATGCCGATGAATAGATAATGGGGCTGTTGGCTGGCAGCTTTTAGGTGTTAGGGTCGGCTAAAAGCTAAAAGCTAAAAGCCAAAAGCTTTTAGATGAAAACCATCTCGTCACTTCTCTCTCGTTTTAAGGATTTCACGCCGCCGTCTTTGGCGGTGGTGCGAGCGGTGAGGGGCATCCTCAAAGAAAAATTCAGCATCGACGTGCCAGAGCGCAGCATCCGCTATTCGCACGGCACTGCACATATCGCACAGGGCGGCGTGCAGAAAACAGAAATACTTCTTCACAAACAGGAGATCATCTCCGCAGTCCGCGCCGTGGTCGGCGACGGGTTTCGGGATATACAGTGACGGCATCCTACAGCGCGGCAGGAGTGCTCGTTGAGAGCGGCGTGATGAGCGGCGCGGGGCCGACGGTGATCGTCGAGCCGGGCGCGCACGACTGCCCTGAGGTGGAGATCCAGCGCTGCACCGCCGCTTCCCAATACGGATACTGCGGATCCTGGCTTTGATCGCGCGGCGCGGCGCCAGTCGGGTCATCTTTGTTTATCCAGTACAGGATGTTGTGCACGTTGCACGGCACCTGCTCAATGCCACCCACGATCGTGGCGTCGCCCCCCTGCCACACACCCTGCAACACCGGCTTGCCAGAGATGAGCGGCACCTCGCTGCGCTGGAATGTCGAGTTCGGTTCTTTGGAAATGACATAATCCATCACCTCATGCCACATGGGTGCCAAAATGAAACCGGCGATGTTCTTCGTCATAGGCGTATTGTCATTATTGCCAGCCCACGAACCCACGACGACATTCGGCGTGTAGCCGATGACCCACGCGTCGCGGTAGTCGTTGGTCGTACCGGTCTTCACCGCTACGTCATGACCAGGGAAATAGAGCGCCGAATCTGCGCCGAACTCCGGTGTGCGCGCCACATTATCCGAAAGAACGTCATTGATCTCACCGGTCACTTGCGGCGTGAGTATCTGCGTCCCGACCGGCTGCGTGTTGTCCTCAACGATGTCCCCACTCGAGTCTTTGATCTGTAATACGCTGACCGGAGCGAAGTGCGTACCGTTCGTCGCGAACGTGCCGTAGGCGCTCGTCATCTCAAGGAGCGACACTTCACCGCCGCCGAGCACGAGTGTCAGACCATACTGGTTAGGATCACCGAGCGATGAAATACCCATCGCGCGCGCTAGTTCGAACGTATCATTGATGCCAGCAAGATAGAGTACTTCGACCGAGGGCACGTTGATCGATTGCGCAAGCGCATCACGCAGCGACATCGGTCCGCGCCACTTCCCATCGAAGTCGCCGGGCGAGTAGCATTTGTTCACCCCGCCCATGGTGAGGTCGTCCGGTTTGCAATTGGTCGAGAATTGGGTCGGCACGTCGAAGAGTACCGTATCTGGCGTGTAGCCTTTTTGGAATGCGATCGAATACGCGAATGGCTTGAAGGTCGAACCAGGCTGGCGGTTCTTCGAGACGGCGACATTGAAGTTGCCATCGATCTGCGTGTCGAAGTAATTGCGTGACCCTACCATCACCAAGATCTGACCATTGTTCGGGTCGAGCGCAATGAAGCCGGTGTTGGACGCATTGTAATTCTTCTCGATGGCCGGCATGTCTTTTTGCACGATCGCTTCGGCATGCGCTTGCAGGTCGGCGTCGAGCGTTGAGATGACCGTCCAGCCATTCTGATCAAGCGCATCTGCGCCATATTTCTGTTCGAGGTATTGTTCGACATAAAATACGAAGTGCGGCGCTTGGATGGCTGTTGCTTTTTGCGGCTGGAAATGGACGACCGCCGCCTTGGCATCGTCGCGCTGTGCCGATGTTATGTATCCTTGCTCGAACATCTTATCGAGCACGATATTCTTGAGCGCGTCGAGCGTATCTTTATGATTGCCGTACGGCGAGTAGTAAGTGGGGGCGGAGAGAACCGCGGCAAGATAGGCGGCTTCCGGCAACGTCACGTCGCTTGCGGGGACGCCGAAGAATTGCTCGCTCGCTTCCTGCACGCCATAGATGGCGCCGCCGTAGGGCGCTTGGTTGAGGTAGATCTCAAGGATCTGATCCTTCGGCAACACGCGCGTGAGTTTAAGCGACAGCACGAGTTCTTTGAGTTTGCGTGTGAAGGTCTTGTCGGTAGAGAGGATGGTCTGGCGCACCACCTGTTGCGTGAGCGTCGAGCCGCCTTGAGATTTGTTGAGGGTCAGGATGTCGACGATACCGGCACGAAGGATAGCCAGAGGATCGATACCGATGTTGGAGTAGAAGGTCGGGTCTTCCATGGCGATCGTCGCATGCTGGATGTCCGGCGAAACGCTCGAAAGCGGCACGATCGTGCGATCGATATTCTTGTTGACGTCGTAGAGGAGCACGGTACCGGTGCGATCGTAGATCTTCAGCGACTGTTCGATCTTCCGGTTCTCGATCGATGAGAGATCGGGGATCTTGAGCGTGGCGGTCCAGATGAGTAAGGCGCCGCTTATCGCGAAGAAGAGACCGACGGTCCACATAAGCAGAGCGCGCCAGTGTCGGCGGATGAACGAAAACCCGCGATGAGGAGCCATCATTGCATGGATTATACCATGCGTCCTGCGCCCCGCGCCCTTGCGTGGTATAGTGTTTCCATGAATAAGCCCGTTTCGACCGACGAAAAGAAGATCGACGAAGTTCTTTCGCGCGGCGTGACCGAGGTCATCGCGAAAGAAGATCTGCGCAAGAAGCTGCTCTCCGGCGAGCGTCTGCGCATCAAGCTTGGCATCGACCCGACATCGCCTGACCTACATCTTGGCCGTGCGGTAGCGCTTCTTAAAATGCGCGACTTCCAAGAGTTGGGGCATCAAGCGGTGTTCATTGTCGGCGATTTCACTGCGGTCATCGGCGATACGTCGGACAAGGAGGCTGAGCGCCCGATGCTGACGCGCGAGGCGGTCGCGCAGAATGAAGCGACATACAAAGAACAGGCAGGCAAACTCATCGACCTCTCCGCAGCGGAATTTCATCACAACAGCGAGTGGCTCGGCGCGCTCACTTACGCTGAGATCGGCGAGCAGGCAGATGCGTTTTCTGTCGCCGACTTCATCGCACGCGATAATATCGCGCGCCGACTTGAAGCGGGGAAGCGCGTTTCGCTGCGCGAAGTACTCTACCCGCTCATGCAAGGTTACGATAGCGTGGCAGTGCGCGCCGATGTCGAGCTCGGCGGCACTGACCAGAAATTCAATCTGCTTGCCGGGCGTAAGCTCCAGGAGAAATATGGCCAGGCCCCGCAGAACATCGTGATGGGGCCGCTGCTTGAAGGCACTGACGGCCGCAAGATGAGCTCGAGCTGGGGCAACACGATCACCTTCGCTATGACGCCTTCGGACATGTACGGCAAGATCATGAGCATGCGCGACGAATTCATCGTGCGCTACTTTGAACTTTGCACACGCATCCCCATGGCCGACGTCCATGAGATCAAGCAGACGCTTGCAAGCGGCGCGCTTCATCCCAAAGATGCCAAGATGCGTCTCGCGCGCGAGATCGTTACCATCTACCATGGCGCAGCTGAGGCGCAGAGCGCCGAGGCGTCGTGGGCGACGACCTTCAGTGAAGGCGGCGTGCCGGAGGATGCGCCGACCGTCGAGGTTGCAAATGGCACGGCTCTGCGCGAGGTCCTGAAAGATATTGCCGGCTCCACAAGCGAGCTGCGTCGCCTCGTCGACGCACGCGCTGTTTCTGAGGTTGGGGGCCGCACCTTCGAAACGATCGACGACACGATTACCGCGTCCGCAACCATCCGCATCGGCAAACACCGCTTCCTCAAGGTGGTGGTGAAGTAAAAAATATGTCGGTCGAAAAACAAAACCGCCGGCGATATGCCGGCGGTTTCTTATATGAATTCGTCCGCGTCTTCCTCTTCCGCCTCGCCTCCAGGGACGGGGTCTTCGCTTTCATCATCAAGCTCGCCATCATCCCAGTCGGCATCGTCGCCGTCATCGGCAAGTCCGTGCTTGGGGAATTCGCCCTCTTCAAGTTCCTCTTCCAACTCGTCACGCATAAACTCTACAACAATTAACTTTTTAATTTACGTACATCAACTGTTGTACCAAACCAAAAAAAGTTTGCAACTCTCAGAAAAGTGCTCTCTGTGGATACTCTAAAAACTCACGTTATCGGATCGATGCGAGACAGGTAAGACCCACCGCAATCGCGTCGATCTCATCATCGAGCCGCTTGCGCGCGGGAAGCGTCACAAGCCGCGGCACCATTGCAGCGACTGCTGCCTTGTCGCTCTTGCCGTAGCCGGTGACCGCCACTTTTACCTGCAGCGGCGTATATTCATAGAGCGGCAGATCGTGTGTCGCTGCGATGTAGGCGAGCACGCCGCGCACTGCCGCAACATTGATCGCAGTCTTTGCATTCTTTTCGAAATAGACATTCTCAAGCGCGACCGCGTCCGGCGAGAACCGCGCGATGGCCGCCTCGACTTCCGCGCCGAGCATGTGCAGACGCTCATGAAAGGGAATTTCTTTCGGTGTCTGCGCGCACGCTGAATGGATGAGCGTATCCTTTCCGCCCACGCGCTCCACCACGGCGATACCGAGTCGCTCAAAGCCAGGATCGAAAGCGAGGATTTTCATAAGTCACCACAAAACATGTGTATCTCGGCAAGAACATGCCGCAGATTCTCGATGCGGCTTCGGATGCTGGAGCGAAAAATATGAGGAGACGTACTCCGGTACGATGACGAATATTTTCCGCGAAGCGCCGAAGCGGCGCGAAAAGATGCGGTATGTGCGCGGCTCAACATCATTACGCGGCGTTAGTATACACCTCACTCACATCATCATGATCATCAAGCGCGTCGACCAAGTTGGAGAGCTTCTCGCCGTCCTCATCGGAGAGCTCGACGGTCGTGGTCGCCTCATAACCTTCGTCGGTCTTGGTGAATGCCCAGATGGCAGCGCCCGGATTGGCTAGTGCGCCGTTATTCTTTGAGAGAAGATGTTTGAGTTCTTGCACGGTGCGATTGCGATTGTCGGTGTAGCCTTCGATGATGATCGCGACGCCGGCAGGACCGTATGCTTCGTAGAGCACCGGCTCGAGCTCCGCGCCGCCCGCCGCGGACGCCTTGTCGACCGCGCGGTCGATGTTGTCAGAAGGGACGTTGGCGGCGCGCGCTTTGTCGATGGCAGCGCGCAGAGACGGCGCGGTGCGGTCACCTTTCGCTTTCTTAGCCTCGACTGAGATGACGCGCAAGAGTTTGGAAAAAATCTTCGCCTTGCGAACATCAGTGATCGCTTTTTGATGTTTGAGCTTTGCCCACTTGGAATGACCGGCCATAAATTAGGTGGTAGGTGTTAGCTTGTAGGTGTTAGGTAGAAATCAAAACATACCCAACACATTCATTGTAGCGTGGCGGCGAGAGCTTGACAAATTGCATAATAAATGTACACTAATTCCAGTTCTTTGATAGCGGATCAGTATTCGCCACAGCAGAAAGCGGCTTAACCTATAGGCCATTCTCTGCTGTGGCGAAACCCGTCGGGCTAGCTTGAACAGTGCTGTAAAAACGCTCTCACCTAAAGGAGTCCATCATGAGCGAACAACAGAACCAGATCAGCGTTCTCGCTGGCGCATTGGTGACGCACCAACGCCGCTTTAGCAAAATGCCCACGGAAGATCGCCAGTGGGCGATTCAGAACACGGAAGAGGCGATCGGCTTGTTTGCCGAAGCGGTGAAGAACCGTAACGGCAAGGCGACCGAGACGAAGAAAGCAGATACCAGCCTCATCGCGCCCAACGGCATTGAGTTGCCGGAGGGGACGGTCATCCGTCGCACCCGTGTCGACCCTATGCGTACCCCGCAGGAAGTCATCGCAGCTACCGGTCGCAAACCGTACGTCAACGATTGTGTCCTCGCGACGATGCCTCAAAGCGAAGGTGGCGAGATCGATGTGTACTTCCTCCCGACCAAGCGCTTCATGCCGATGAAAGAAGTCACGGCATTTCTCGCGCAATACGGTCTCGTGTCGAATCCGCGCGCGCAAGCGTCAGCGAACGAAGACAATCCGGCCTTCGCTGACAAGTATCCGAACGGTTCGCAGTGGGGCAATAATTGCTACCTGACGTTCGGTCGGTGGAGCGGCGACCGGGGCGTGCGCTGCCGCCGCGACGACGGCGGCTGGAGCGGCGGCTGGTTCCTGTCTGGCGTCCCGGCTTCCCGCAATTAGTACTCGGGACTCGGTCACTCGGTTCTCCTCAGAACCTTGGGACTTTGTCCTCGGGCTCGCATTCTCCTGAATGCGAGCCCGTTTTGTATTTGGTATCATGTATGCGGTAGTAGGCGAATACGCAAGCGATTACGGTCTCTTGCTGCCGAGGCTAGTATCCATACATCGAGAATTTCTGCGATCACGGTTTCAGATAGGGCGGTGTATGCGACCAATTTTTCTTGGAGGTAATCCTCTTTAGAAAAATGGAAGTGCCTTTTTGAGGCTAGACACTTCAAAAAATGAAGATACTTGGTGTGGAGCACTCTGGCATTATGATGCCGAATCAGATACAGTCCGGAGAACATTCGATGGGCAGTGGTACGGATGGCGCTTTACACATTGCTACCTGACGTTCAATCGGTGGAACGACGACCGGAACGTGAACTGCAACCGCAACGACAACGACTGGAACGACAACTGGTTCCTGTCTGGCGTCCCGGCTTCCCGCAACTCTCTTCATTTCTCGCCCGTGCCTCGCGGCATGGGCGAGTTTTGTTTCGTGAGTTGCCCGTTCCAGCCGCCGAGCATTTTACCCACTTCGTCGAGCTTTGAAGAAAGCAATACGTACTGTCTATTCTGTAACGACTTAGCTTCCCACAGGACCATCAGTAATAGTTTTGCGGTATCGAGTTTGCGGATGGCGAGTCGAACCCACGGCGCTTTTTCTCCGCGTGGAAGAAAAGCAGCATACGCAGTCGACTCTATTATCTCAACGAGCAGCGAGTCGATTTTTCCTCCGATGGTGTAGCGATGCAGTTTTGGGAGCGTAGAATAATACTCATGCCACAGCAGGTAAGTTTGTTTGATGCGCTCCAACACCGGCAGCAGGTTTCTGGGGGGGGGCTTTAGCAGGACGGTCTTCACTCATACCTATGAGGATATCATCTCCATCCCAAACCTGCTTGCGGCGTGGCGTGAATTTGTGAGAGGCAAAAGCGGCAAGCCCGACGTGCAGGAATTTCAGTATCGGTTATTTGGCAACATTTTCGCACTGCACACTGAACTGAAGTACAAGACGTACGCTCACGGCAGCTACCGTCACTTCAAGGTCAACGACCCCAAGCCGCGCGATATTCATAAAGCGAGCGTGCGCGACAGACTGGTGCACCATGCCATCTACCGCGTCCTCTACCCGTTCTTCGACCGCACATTCATCGCTGACTCATATTCATGTAGGAATTGGAAGGGGACGCATAAAGCGATGAACCGTTTCCGTACCTTTGCTCGCAAGGTGTCGGAGAACGATACGCGCACCTGCTGGGTCCTCAAGTGCGACATACGGAAGTTCTTCGCATCGGTAGACCAGCATGTGCTCCGTACGATCCTTGAGCGATACATTACTGATTCCGACATTCTGCTCTTGCTCGATCGTGTCATTGGCAGTTTCTATAGCACGGAAATAGGCAAAGGGTTGCCGCTTGGCAATCTCACCTCGCAACTGCTCGTGAATATCTACATGAATGAGTTCGATCAGTTCATGAAGCACACGATCAAAGCGAGATACTACACCCGCTATGCTGACGACTTCGTGATAGTGAGTAGAGACAGAAGAGAGCTCGAAGCAATGCTGCCGAAGATAGACGCGTTTCTTCATGAGTCGCTCAAACTCACCCTTCATCCACAGAAGGTATCGATCGCCACACTAGTCTCCGGCGTCGACTTCCTCGGTTGGGTGCACTTTCCCGGCCACCGCGCGCTGCAGACCGCTACGAAGCGCCGAGCACTGCGCCGTACTCAAGGTCTTGAGGTAGATAGTCCGACGGTGCGATCGTATCTTGGAATGATGAGCCATGGGAATACAAGGAAGGCGAGAAGCGCAATTGAATCTCAGTACAGCATGTCAGGTCGTATAGATGGCCAGCATCTTGGGTTGACAGAATGGCCGCGCTCCGATTTCATACAGGCAGGAGGTAACCAACCAGAGAGAGGCGAAGATGCAAACACTCGTGACGTTCCAGGATGAGATGGGGACACCGTTCCACTGTGTCCTGGCTGGCGATGATTGGCTGGAAAGCGGCTTGATCGACAGCGTCGGGCAAGAGATCGAGGTGGTCGACTCAGAAGACCAGCCGGGAGAGCCCTACATCGTCGTTGAAATCACCCCCGAGGCGCAAGACTGTCTTGCGGGTGCGGTCAATGAAGTGACGCTTCGCAAAAAGAGGCGCCTTCTCAACTGACCCCGGGAAGACGGTAAAGCGCGGACGAAGTCCGCGCTTTTTCTTTTTGTCTTCTATCCGATCAGTTTGTCCTGGAGATCGTCTGGCGTATCGAAACCGAGATGTGCGTACGCTTTTGGCGTGGCGACGCGCCCGCGCGGCGTGCGCTCAATGAGACCGAGCTGCAGCAGGTACGGTTCGTGCACATCGGAAAGCGTGTTCGGCTCCTCGGCAAGCGCCGCTGCGACCGCGCCGACGCCCGCAGGGCCGCCGCCAAAGCGCTCGATAAGTACTTCCAGAAGCCGGCGATCGGTGGGAGTGAGACCGAGTTCGTCCACCTCAAGCATGCCGAGCGCCTCGGCGGCGACCCGCTTCGTGATCGGCGAGCGCTTAAGCTGGGCGAAATCGCGTGCGCGCTTGAGCAGATAGTTTGCGGTGCGCGGAGTGAAGCGCGCGCGGCGCGCGATCTCGCGAACGGCCTCTTCTTCAATTTCAACACCAAGGATCGCCGCTGATCGTCGCACGATCGCCGCGATGTCGTCCTCGCTGTAGAACTCTAAGCGGAAACTGCCGCCGGAGAATCGTGAGCGAAGCGGCGCGGAGAGGTCGGCGACGCGCGTAGTCGCAGCGATGAGCGTGAACGGCGGCAGCGGCAACTCGATCGTGCGTGCACTCGGCCCCTTGCCGATGATGATATTGAGCACGCCCGACTCCATCGCGGGGTAGAGCACTTCTTCGATCGTCCGCGGCAGTCGGTGGATCTCGTCGATGAAAAGAATATCGCGCGGCGAGAGGTTGGTGAGAAGCGCAGCCAAGTCGCCGACGCGTTCGATCGCCGGGCCGGAGGTGGTGCGAAGGTTGCCGTCGAGTTCGTGTGCGATGAGATGAGCGAGCGTGGTCTTGCCGAGGCCGGGCGGACCGTAAAAAAGGACGTGTTCGGGCGGAGTGTTGCGCTCGCGCGCTGCGGTGATGAGCACGTGCAGATTATTTTTGATACTTTCTTGCCCTATGTATTCATCCCATGCGGCAGGGCGCAGCGTGGCATCGAGCGATGGAGAGGGAGCAGCCGCTTCCCCTTGTGGCACAACGATATTTTCCGCATCATCGAACCCGTCTTGTGAAGAGCTTGACATAGATTGTTTAGTATGCTAACCTTTTGACAGTTCTCACGATTTCTTCTCACCGAGAATGCGCTCATGTTCGAGGGAGCATATCTCTAAGCAATACGACCAACCCTGGTTTTGGGACCGATTTAAGGACGCTTCGGCAGCAGTTTTTATACTGTTCCCGCGGGGGCTATCCTCAGAACCGTCTTCCACTTTCGATTTATCGAAATGAGTATTGCTTAGAGGTATGCGGTCTCGAATCAACGAGTCGCAAAGAACAACATGCAAGAAAACATAACTTCCATAACTGTACTCTTTTGGCTTAGCGATTCAATATTGACCCAACTTAGAGCCATGTTCTAAAGAAAAGCCCTCGGCTGCGTAAATGCAACCGAGGGTTTTTGTATTTCAACTTCAGATCACTCGACCGACGGCTCGAGCTGCCAGAGGATCTGTTCGCCGGCGCGGAGCGGGACGACCGTGTTGCCTTCTCCGTACTCATAGGACTGCGGCACGAGCCACGGCTTCTCGACGAGCGTGATGGTTTCCATATTGCGCGGAAGGCCATAGAAGTCTGCGCCGGTGAAAGAGGCGAAGGCTTCAAGCTTGTCGAGTGCGTTCATTTCCGCGAACACTTCGGCGTAGAGCTCGATGCCGGCGTGCGCCGTAAAACATCCGGCGCAGCCACATGCGGCTTCCTTCGTGTGTTTGGCATGCGGCGCCGAGTCGGTGCCGAGGAAGAAGCCAGGGCTGCCGGATGCCACTGCCGCGACTAGTGCTTGGCGATGAGTCTCGCGCTTGAGGACCGGCAGACAGTAGTGATGCGGTCGGACCCCGCCCTGGAAGATCGCGTTGCGATTGAGGAGCAGATGATGCGCGGTGATGGTCGCTGCCGTTTGACTGCCCATACTCCTGTCGTAGTTGACGTAATCGACGCCGTCCTTGGTGGTAACGTGCTCGAGCACTATCTTGAGCGCCGGGTGTCCCCTGCGGATCGGCACCAAGACGCGTTCGATGAAGACTCGCTCGCGGTCGAAGATGTCGACCGCAAGGTCGGTCACTTCGCCGTGCACGCACAGCGGCACTTCGGAGCGCTCCATTGCCTCGAACCGGTCGTGCAGCTTGTCGATGTCGGTCACGCCCGCGTCCGAGTTGGTAGTTGCGCCTGCCGGATAGAGTTTGAACCCGAGCACGAGATCTTCTTGTGCCGCGCGCGCCACCTCCTCGACCGACGTGTTGTCGGTGAGGTAGATGAACATGCGCGGGTCGAAGTCGGTGCCCGCGGGCAAGACGCGCAGGATGCACTCCCGATAGGCAAGCGCCTGCGCCACGGTCGTGACCGGCGGCTTGAGGTTGGGCATGAT
This sequence comes from bacterium, assembly GCA_021814825.1. Lineage (GTDB taxonomy): Bacteria > Patescibacteriota > Minisyncoccia > Phycocordibacterales > SBAW01 > JAKALC01. Next base: position 19,050 of record JAKAHS010000003.1, read on the forward strand.
GCCCGCCCGCCCAAACCGCCGCGCACTGAAAGGCAGCACAGCCGCCATGCCCTCCCCGTCGCGCACATGCAGATGCCAGTCATCCGGGCGGATGATGGAAAGACGCCTAGGTTTCATTTCCATTTGAGACTCCTTATGTGAACGTGGTTGGCGTGATCGATGATGCGGCTCATGTGATGCGGACGCACTACCGCAAGTGAGCCGATGAATACCGCGTCTGCAAGCGACAGCACATCGATGTCTGTTTCGGTGCGGATGCCGTTGCCGGCAACGATCGGAATGGAAACGCCGCTTTCGCGCAGCTCCCACACCTTTTGGATCGTGAGCGGAAGACAGGCCGGACTCGAAAGGCCGCCATCTGCCGCGACACCGCGTCGTCTGATCGGCGATACCTTCCCGTACGGCGACCAGTCGATCTGGTCAGTGCCGAAGAACGGAATGGTGTTACCGACCCAGAGACCGTCCGCAACACGCGACACCTCGACGAGAACCGATGTCGGCATCAGCGCGTTGCAGTTGATGACGACCGGTATGCCGAGCATCGACTTGGCGGTTTCCGTCTGCGTGCAGATCTCGTCTTTGAATTCCGCGAGATCATGACCGCTGTTGGGACAACCGAAGTTGATCTGAAGCGCGACCGATGCACGGAAAGGCAGATACGGCCGGAGCAGTGCACAGAAATCGCGCAGCTCCGCTTCGCGTCCGCTCGCATCGCCGGCGACCGCCATGAACGATATGAAGAACGGCTGAGTGATGCTGTAGTACGCGCCGCTGCGAAGATAGAACGCTGCTCCGAAGTTGGACAGGCCGACCGCATTCGCCATCTCGCCGCGCATGAAGTCGACCCAGATACACTTGGGTGCGAATTCCTTAGGCGTGGTGCCGTCCTCCCGGAGAGGCATGTTGCCATCCTCCCCGAAGGCTTTGCCGCGCCGCGGCAGGAGCGTGAGGGTTTTGCCGGAAAAGCCGGTGCCGCGCCAGTCCATGCCGAGATATTTCCAATAGCGATGGAATGGGTACCCCTCGCCATAGAAGCCTCGCGCGCCGGTGGCGCAGAACACCGAACCGTACTTCTCACCGTCAAGTATGAGCATGATCTTTCCTTCTGGTTTGTGAAGAACACGGCTTCTTGAGAAAGAAGCCACCGAACTATCTGCGGGGTACTGTAGGTGAAAAAGGAGGGGCGGTCAATGCGACATCAGTGCGCCGCGAGAATGTTTGCGGCGACCACGAACATAGCGATGATAAGCACCTGCGAAGCGATGCCGAGAACGCTGCGGCCTTCTTGGCGGAGTCGATGCGGTGAATGAGTTCGGTTGTGAAGATCCTGCATCGCCTTGATCGGACGGGTCGGCAGACGTGTATAGATGAATTGAAGGAAGTCAGGCGCGATACCGCCTGCTATGCCGGCGATTATCGCGAGAAGCGCGCCGGATCCTCCGAAGAAAAAGAATGAGAGAGCGATGCCGAGCAGCAGGTCGCAGCCGATATCGAACAGGTCGATGAACAAAGCGCGGTCGAGCACCAGTGCGCCTCCCCGATCTGGGTCGATCGAGGAATAGAGCGGGTAGTCCCAGTGAGGGATCGCGTCGAGCGCGTAATGACTCGCGAAGCCAAGACAAAAACCGAGCACGGGTTGTGCGGGGGTGAGTGAAGCAAGCGCAGCGCCCGCGATCGCGTGAGTGGTAAGGGTCATGTGCGTAGTACAACTCGTGGCATGGTGCGGCGTTACTGCGCCTGCAGATCGACCACGCGGCCGAGTTCGGCGATCGAGGTGATGCCGCGCAGGACTTTGAGGATGCCATCTTCGGTCATGGACGGCATGCCCTGCGGACGCGCTGCGTCGAAGATCTCGCGCGCTGATGGTTTGGTGATGAGCACGTCTTCGATCGCGCGGTCCATGAAGATCGCCTCAAAGATGCCGACGCGCCCTTTGTAGCCGCGGCCGTTGCATGTTTCGCAGCCGCCTTCGCGCGCGTCGGAGACGAGCGTCTTGTTCTGCGGGATGAGCGCGCGGTCGACGACCCCGCCAAGCGTGCGATCGATCAGCCGCTGCTCGTCCGCGGTGGCGGGGCGCTGCACGCGGCACTCGGGGCAGAGCTTGCGCACGAGGCGTTGTGCCATCGCAACGTTGATCGATGACGACAGCACCTTTTCACTGACACCAAGATCGATGAGGCGGGGGAACGCGCCGGCGGCGTCGTTGGTGTGCAGCGTCGAGAAGACGAGGTGGCCGGTGAGGGCGGCGTTGATCGCGGTCGTTGCCACCTCATCGTCGCGGATCTCGCCGACCATGATGATGTCGGGATCTTGGCGCAGCGCCGAGCGCAGGCCGGCCGCGAAGGTGTAGCCCTTTTCGGCCTCGACCTGCGTCTGTACGATGCCTTCAAGGTGGTATTCGATCGGGTCTTCGATCGTGATGATCTTCGATTCGGGGTTGTTGACCTTGCGCAGGAACGCGTAGAGCGTCGTCGTCTTACCGCTCCCCGTCGGACCGGTCGTGAGGATCATGCCGTTTGGTTTTGCGATCTCGCGCTCAATGCGCAAGCGATACTTTTCTTCCATGCCGAGGCTCTCCAGCGGCACTTTGATTGATTTCGGATTGAGCAAGCGCATCACCATGGTCTCGCCATAGGAACCAGGCAGCACGGATGAGCGGATCTCGATCTCTTCGTCGCTCACCTTGATGCTGAAGCGGCCGTCTTGCGCGGCGTTCGTGACGTTGAGCTTGAGACCGGAGAGAAGCTTGAGGCGCGAGAGCATGAGATGGAATGTTTCAGGATCGATCTGCAGGATGTCGACGAGGACGCCATCGAGGCGGTAGCGCAGGCGCACTGCTTTCTCCTCCGGCTCAAGATGGATGTCGGAAGCGTCGATCGTGAGCGCGCCGGCGAGCATGATTTGCAGAAGGCGCGTCACGCGGTAGGCGCGGTTGAGCGAGATCGCTTCCGACATGAGGCTCGCGATGCGTGCGGTGCTGGTGGCTTGCGTGAGCAGCAGTTCGAAGTCGCCACCGGTGATATCGAAGATGCCGGCATGACTCTCGACCGCATAGGAGAGATCGGCGTAATGATCCCACGCGCGCCTGAGGCTGGCTTCAGAACATATATAGAGAGTGATGGTGTAGCCGGCGTCTTGCAGTTTCTGCACCGCGAGTTTCGTCTTGGTGCTCTCCGGCTCATGCGCGGCGACCGAGATGCGTTTGCCGACGCGACCGTAGGCGGCGATCTTCGCATCACGCGCCTCTTCCTCGGGTATGAGGCGCAGCGCATCGGTGTTGGTGGGTACCAGCGAGAGATCGATGTACTCGACACCGTATTTTTTTGAAAGGATGAGCGCGAGCTCTTCGGCTTCGCGGTCGCGCAGCACTTGCAAGCGCTTGAGTTCTTCGCTGTCGGCGAATTGGGGCATACCACCAGCTTACCGCTTTTAGCCTCTAGCTTCTAGCTTTGATTCAGAATAACTCGCTGTTATAGTGAGCGCATGAAGATCACCCTCGATGAGTTGCAGAATGTTGCGCGCGATATAGCGATGCGCATTGCCGTGAAAAAAGATGGCATGGCGTTTCTCATCACGCTTCACGGCGAGCTCGGCGCGGGGAAGACGACCTTCGTGCAGGCGCTGGCGCGCGAGCTTGGCGCAGGGGTGCCGATCAAAAGCCCGACCTTCACGCTGATGAAAAAATATCCGATCGAATTCGGTGAGTTCATGAGCTTTGTGCACATCGACGCGTACCGACTCGACGGCGCGGCACAGTTTGCGGCGCTTCGGCCGGAGGAATTTTTGCAGGACCCTGGAGCGATCGTGTGTGTGGAGTGGCCGGAGCGGGTGGAAGGGGCGCTGCCAAAACCCGACATCGCGCTCAGCTTCGCGCACGGTGAGAAGGAGAATGAGCGCGAAGTTATTTTTGAATAAGAAAAACTGCAAGCATTGCTGCTTGCAGTTGTGCACGGGGTTCGTGCGAGATGTTACCGACTCGCCGTGAGGCCGATCGGCAACGAGAGAGCAAGAGGCACCACCTGGTTCTTGTTGTCGAGCATGAAGAACGGCGGGGGTTCTTTGCTCAAGGACGTAGTCATGACGATCGGAAGGCCGACCCTGCCGGGGTCAGCGACCGTGTAGACGATGCCGTTCCACGTTGCAGAGCAGACCGTTTCGTAGGGGACACCTTGCTCTAGCGTGGAAGCCGAAACCAGTGTCTGGATGGTGTTGGTTGCGGCGCTCACTGTTTTTGTTGCGGTGATGAAGGTCGGCAGGAATAGTAAGCAACTGCCGACGATCGCCACCGCACTCTTCAGAAGTCTCTGCCAAAGCGCCATTTTGGATGAGAACATCATGACGCCGATCGAGAGTATGACTCCGCCGGCGATCATGATGGAAGCATCACCGGGATTGGTTGTGGTAGGAAACATGGTCTGCACCTCACTATCAAGTTATGGGCTTGCGCCCGAAGGACTTTCGCTGAGTGCAGACTAGCACATCAAAGCTGCTGCGTCAAGCTGTTCAGCGTGAACGCGGTGCTTATAGGTTAGGTGCGCTGGCAAAGAATTAGCCCACCGCAATACGCAGTGGGCTGTGGTCTGGAGTCGAACAGCGATCATGCCGAATAGATGAGTTCGGCCCACCGCAATTCCCAGATCGACTTCGCTTCGCTGTCCCTCGGTGACTCGCGGCATTTCTGGCGAGCGACCGCGACGTCAACGCAAGAAGCGGCGTCCGCTTTCGCGCCAGCGTCCGCCAGTTCGACCCAGCGCGCGTACCAGATCCGCTCCGCTTCGGATCCACTCAGCGGCTCCTTGTACTTCTGGCGAGCGACCGCGATGTCGGTGCAAGAACTGGCATTCGTCCTTGCGTCGATGTCCATCAACTCGATCCAGCGGACGTACCAGAGCCGCTCCTCCTCTCCGCGGCCACTCGGGACTTCGTTGAACTTTCGATACGCGACAGCCGGATCGGTGCAAGCAGCAATCGCCTTTTTGACGCGTGCGGAGACTTTGTGATCAGCCATGAGGCTCCCTCCTTTGTGGGTGTTAGGGACGATTCTAAGTTGAGATATACCACACAGCGAGCTGTCCCGTCAAGCTTCAATGAACGAACATGATATGATGAGACGAATGGCCGCAAAGGAGAAAAAGCGTCTAGTGATCCTCGATACGCATGCGATCCTGCATCGCGCGTATCATGCGCTGCCGGATTTTGCCTCAAGCAAGGGCGAACCGACCGGCGCGCTCTACGGACTCACCTCCATGCTCGTGCGCATTCTCGGCGACCTCAAGCCCGACTATGTCGTGGCGACATTCGATCTTCCGAAGCCGACCTATCGTCATGCGGCGTTCGAAGGATACAAAGCGGGACGCAAAAAAGCAGAGGATGATCTCGTGGCGCAGATCATCCGTAGCCGCGACGTTATCGCAGCATTCGGCATCCCGGCGTATCAGCATGAAGGCTTCGAAGCCGATGATGTCATCGGCACGATCGTCGAAAGGCTCAAGAAGGAGAAGAGTCTGGAGATCATCATCGCCTCCGGCGACATGGACACGATGCAACTCATCGACGATGCGCGCGTGAAGGTCTATACGCTCAAGAAGGGGATCAACGATACGATCCTTTACGATGAGAAGGCGGTCAAAGAGCGCTACGGCTTTGCGCCAGAGCTCATCGCCGACTACAAGGGCTTGCGCGGCGATCCGTCCGACAATATACCGGGCGTTGCTGGTGTGGGCGAGAAGACGGCGACCACGCTCATCGCAGAGTTCGGCACGATCGATAATTTGTATAAGGTTCTCAAGAAAGATCCGCAAAAACTGCTCGACGCCGGTATCAAAGCGGGCATGATCGAAAAATTGAAGGAACAGGAAGAAGAAGCGCGCTTCTCGAAGATGCTTGCCGACATCCGCCTCGATGTGCCGATCGATTTCGCGCTGCCCACGGAGGGCTGGAAGACCGCCGCGAACATGGATCGCATGGTGGCGCTTGCCGGCGAGCTGGATTTTCGCTCGCTCATACCGCGCATCAAAGCGGTGTTCGAGACACGGAGCGACGCAGACGGGACGCGGACCGACGCGGAACACGCGCCAGCTGAAGAGCAAGAGGTCGTGCCGAAGAATGAATTCGAGGAAGCGGCACTTGCGGTGTGGGTGCTTGATTCGAGTGTCACGCAGCCGACGCTCGATGACATCTATCGCGCTGGCGGTTCGAAGAATTTTGCCGCCGCGAAAAAGAACCTTCTCACGAAGATTGCGCAGAATGACCTGTCATTCGTGTACGAACATATCGAGCTGCCGGTCGCGCCCGTGCTGCGGCGTATGGAAGAGCGCGGCATGCTGGTCGATCGCGCGTTCTTGGCGAAGCTCAGCATCGACTATCACAAAAGACTCGATGACATTGCGAAGCGTATTTACGGGTACGCCGGCTCGGAGTTCAATATCAATTCTCCGCGCCAGCTCGGTGAAGTGCTCTTTGATACGCTCGCACTCACGGCAAAAAATCTCAAAAAGACGAGCGGCGGCGCACGCTCCACCCGCGAGTCGGAATTGGAAAAGATGCGCGACCTCCATCCGATCATCGGCGAGGTGCTTGCACATCGCGAGCTTCAAAAATTGCTCTCGACCTACATCGACAACATCCCGACGCTGCTAGATAGAGCAGATCGTTTGCATACGACCTTCGTGCAGGCTGGTACGACAACCGGACGTCTCGCGTCGCAGGAACCGAATCTCCAGAACATTCCGATCAAAAGCGATCTCGGGCGCGTGATACGCGGCGCGTTCACTGCCACGGAGGGCTTCACGCTCGTGTCGTTCGACTACTCGCAGATCGAGCTGCGCCTCGCGGCGATCCTCTCCGGCGACGAAACGCTCAGCGGCATTTTCAAAGAGGGAGGCGACGTGCATGCAGCTGTGGCGTCGCGCATCTTCGGCATCGATCCGTCGGAGGTGACGCATGAGCAGCGCCGCCGCGCGAAGGTGATCAACTTCGGCATTCTCTACGGCATGGGCATCAACGCGCTGCGTGAAGGACTCGGCACGTCGCGCAAAGAAGCGCAAGAATTCTACGATCATTACTTCAATGCATTCCCGCGGCTGGCACAGTATATAGAAGAGACGAAGGCGGATGCGGCGCGCGTCGGCTATACGACGACCATGTTCGGGCGCCGCCGCTACTTCGAAGGCATCCGCTCGCCGATCCAGTACGTGCGCGCTGCGGCGGAGCGCATGGCAGTCAATGCGCCGCTTCAGGGAACGCAGGCGGACATCATCAAGCTCGCGATGATCCGCATCGATGAACTCTTCGAGATCGAAGGCGTGCGCGAGAGTGCGTACATGCTCTTGCAAGTGCACGACGAGCTTCTCTTCGAGATCCATGAAGGCATGGTGCATACGCTCGCACCGAAGATCCTCGCGATCATGGAGGGTGTGGTGTCCCCGGAAAAGCGGCGCGGCGTTCCGATCGTGGCGAATGGGAAGGTGGGCAAGAACTGGGGCGAGATGAGCGAGTTGGAAAGTTTATAAAGTTTGTAAAGTTCATAAAGTAGGAACCAATGCTTACGGTAATAATCGGCGGAACATCAGACGAACGACTCACGGCGCGCCACAAGGCGATGGGCAAAGTCGCGCTCGAAGAACTTGAGGCCGATCGCGCCAGTGTGGGCGAGCTTGCCTCGCTTGCGGGTACGCCGGCTCTCTGGGGCGGCGCGCAGGCGTACCTATTGCGCGGCGTGTTCGGCTCATCGAAAACCTCTTCGGGTGATGAAGAGGATGAAGGTGCCCGCGAGATCGATGAGGCAAGGGTTGACCTTCTTGATGTTGCGCAAGGGCTGGTCGAGTCGCCACACATATTTATCATTGAAGAAGAGAAGATGCTCGCGAGCAAAATAGCGAAACTGACGAATGCTGGAGCGAACGTCGTCTCATTTGAAAAAGCAGAGAAGAAAGAAGCGTTCAATGTGTTCGCGCTTGCCGATGCCATGGCGCAAGCCGATAAGAAAAAGATGTGGCTGCTTCTTATGCAGGCACTCTGGCAAGGGATTGCGCCGGAGAACATCGCCGGCATCTTGGCGTGGAAAGCGCGCACGATGCTCGCGGGCGCACGCACGCCCGCCGAGCGCGCGCGCTGCCACGCGCTCTCGCTTTCGCTCGTGACCATGTACCACGACTCCCACCGCGGCGCCGGCGACCTCGCGCTTCTTCTTGAGAAGTTTGCACTGGGGGTGTGAGCATTGTCTCGACACTCAAACTTTCATCTGATATTGTCTGAAAGTGTAAGTTTTAGTTTCCGCCCATAGCTCAGTCGGTAGAGCAGCTCCCTTTTAAGGAGACGGTCGTAGGTTCGAATCCTACTGGGCGGACAACATAAAGAAGCCCGAAGCGTTCAAGCTTCGGGCGACTATTATGTTGTACCGCTCAGTAGGATTCGAAAGCGAGCACGGGCACCCAGCCAGCAGGCTGGGTCGCGCGAGCATGGCGAAGCGGAGCGAGGAGCGACGGCGACGAGCGAGCGCTTGGCCGCATCCTACTGGGCGGACCATTCAAGACCAAGATTTGTTGTCATCTTGCATACTCTACGCATACAAGCGCGACGGTCGCCAATGCGAGCACGCCAGTCGCCACAGCTAAAATGCAAGTTGCACGCGTGAGAGCTTTTGCTTGCATGTCCGCCAACCTGGCAGCTTCAGAAACTGAATCAGACACTTTTGCCGCAGCTTGATTGATAGCCGTGGTCGACTTATCGAGAGAGCGAATAAACACACCTGCGTGTGCAAACACGTTTGAATTGAGTGCCGAAACCGCGCTTTGTAAATTTTTATGCCATCACTAATATTTTCCATCCTTAAGAAAGTTTTATAAGTGAATATCGAGCGCGAGAGCGCCTCCGCCAAGCGCAATGAGCGAGAGGCAGATCACAAGCATGAGCCATTTGGCGGTCGAGCTAAGCGGCGAGAGGGAGCGCGGTCGCACGAAAAGATATTTCAGCACGAGCACGGTGCCGACGATCGCGGCGATCTGCGTGTGCCAGCCGACCAGCAGAGCGATCGCAACCGCGTATTCAACGGCAACAAGGAGCGTCAGTGCTGAGCGCGAGAGCGTGCCGAGAAGCGGCGCGAGCAGTGATTGGTTTTCCGCGCGAGCACGCCACTGGGTTTTTGCGATACCGCCGAATACGAATGCGGCCGCCACGCGCAGAAGCGTCGGCACGAAGAATGTATACGAGAACAATTGAGGAATATCAGCCAGTGGATGCATGGTGTCTTGTTGAGCTATCTAATAATTCAATCCCGTAATCACTTTGCCTGAAGAGTCGGTGAGGATGATCGAGTCTCCGGTGTTATTCCAAAGCTCTTGTGAAAGTCCGAGATACACGCGCCACTGCGAGCTGAGGAAGTTGGAGTCGGTCTGATGAGCGGAAACGCAGCCGTTGTAGGTGAAGCGCTCTGTGATGAATTGTGAACAACTGGCCGGAGCGTTCGGTGCTGATATAACGCTTTGGCACGGCGCGATCTGAGAGACGGCATACGAACACTGAGAGTTCCCAGCAAGCGACGGCTGCGATGCGAGCTCTTGCTGCGGCAGCGGACAATTCTGCGAGAGCGACGGAGTGAATGTTTGGAACTGTGCAAGATATGCCGAGCATTTATTCTCACGGAACGAAACGCCGATCGGTGAGCGCCCGGTCGTGATGATCGCGCTTTGTCCGGGGGCAAGAGAGATCGGACCCTGGCTCGCTGCTTGGCCGGTCTGTGCATAGGTCGCACCCTCGCCGATCGTTACCGAATTGCCAGTCCGTGCACTGTGGAGCTGCATGCCGCTGATCATGATCGGACTGCTGTTGGTTCCGCTGGCATAGAGCGTGATGTATTCTTGCGACGGATCGCTTGCGTGCACGCCGTCGGCAGAGATGCTTATGAGTCCTCCGCTCGTGTTACCTGTGGTTTGTGATGAACCGGCGCCCGCAGACCCGATCCCACTTCCTCCTTGCGAGGTCGGGGCAAGGAACGGAAGCCAATTGTGCGGCGTGGTGCTTGAGAGTGGCGACTGCACCGTGAAATGCTGGCCCGACATGTTCTTGATCGAGACCTTTCCGCCGTTGACGAACCAGAAAAGAACCAGAAGACCGAGAAGGCCGAGAAAGACGATCATGTCTCCCCACGTGTTGCCACCGCCATCTTTTTTTGCGTCTGCCATGAAGCTAGTATAACAGTTTTAAGAAATGATCTTTAGCGGCCCGCTTTCGTGGGCGCGATCCGCTCCGCTACTTGCCGATGATCTTGTGCAGCTCTTCTTCGGCGACTTTCTTATCGCTCCACGGTTCGCGCGCGCCGCGCTCTCGCATGATGTAGGGGTCGGTGCCTTTGCCGGAGATGAGCACGGCGTCGCCGCGGTGCGCTTGCGAGAGTGCGGCGCGGATTGCGCCGCGGCGGTCGAGGATGATCTGCGGCTTTAGGTGCGTGAATCCTTGTGCGATCGCGTCGACGATCTGCTGCGGGTCCTCGTCGTACGGATCTTCGTCGGTGAGGATCGCAATGTCGCAGTGCGAATCGGCGACCCCGCCCATCGCCGGACGTTTCCAGGTGTCGCGCCCGCCGCCGGTTGAACCGAGCACGCAGATGCGCCTACCCTCGACACTCTTGAAAGCATCGTAAAGCGCTTTCAGAGAATCAGGCGTGTGCGCATAGTCGACGATGACCGAAAAATCCTGTCCGCACTCGAGGCGTTCTCCTCGGCCGGCGATCGACGAGAGCTTCGCGACCGCGCGCACGAGCGCGTCGCGGGGAGTGCCGAGCGCGTCGCAGAGCGTGAGTGCCGCGAGAATGTTCTTGAGATTGAATTCGCCGGGAAGCAGGGAGTGGAAGTGCGTGCCCTGCCATACGAAGTCGATGCCGCGATCGTCCGCCGTGTATGGCTCTGCGTCGTGCAAGGAGAACGGCGCGCGGATGTCGACAGGAGCGGCGAGGAATCGCTCGCCGTATTCGTCATCGGCATTGGCGACCATGATGCGTGGGCGCTTCGGCGAGCCCGAGAGATGCGCCGCGAGCGAGAGCTTTGCAGCGACATACTGCTCCATACCGCCATGGCGCTCAAGATGCTCCGGCGCGATGTTCGTGAAGACGAGCGCGTCAAGGTCAACGCCTTTGTGCCGATACTGTAGTGCGCCTTCGGATGTCATTTCGATGACGGCGTGCGTGCACCCAGTGCTCACTGCTTTGCGCAAAAAACGCTGCAAGAAGAAGCGTCCGACCATCGTCATTTTGTAGAGGTTCGGCTGACATTCATCTCCGACGCAAAAACGGATCGTTCCAGCGATCGCGGTTTTGTGCCCGGCCTCCATGAGCATTGCGTAGATGAGCTCCGCAGTCGATGATTTTCCTTTGGTGCCGGTCACCGCGATCACAGTGAGCTTGCGGGAGGGGAAGCGATAGATAAGCGCGCCGAGATAGGCGAGCGCGAGATGATATGCGCCGAAAAGTTTTTTATACAATGAACGAGGAAGGAGCGTGCGCAGGATCTTTTTTATGTGTTCCTTCATATATTACCGAGGAGTGCCGAGTTGTTTGAGTATCGCCGCAAGCCGTTGCCGCATGTCGCCGCCCTCATCCGGCGCGCTCTGGAGCGCGCGCCGCGACTCCGCCGTGCTGTACCCGAGCGCCTCAAGCGCTTCAAGCAAGTCGGTGTCGCTCGAATGGTCGCGCGGAGTCGCGACGCGCCCTTCGGAGAGGTCCTGCTTGGTGATCTTATCTTTGAGCTCCACCACCAGCCGCTCGGCGCTCTTCTTTCCGATGCCATACATCTTGGTCAGCATAGCGAGATCGCCGCGCGCGATCGCGCTTCGCAGCGACGGGATGTCAGCGCCCGACATGATAGAGAGCGCGGTCTTGGGGCCGATGCCGGAGACGCTCATGAGCAGTTTGAAGAATGAAAGGGCGCTCCTGGTGGGGAAGCCGTAGAGGTCGATCGCGTCTTCGCGCACGACCGTATGAATATAGAGTTCGAGCGATTCACCCTCAGGCGGCAGCAACTCCTGCGATGGCATATGCACGACGTACCCGACACCGCGCACATCGATAAGGACAGAACCGTCGTCTGCACTGCCGCAAAATGTTCCCGTAAGTTTTCCGATCATTCTTACAGCTTATATCTTCTGGCGTCTTTTGTCCGCTCTCTTGCTTTTTATATTTTATATGGTATCATTGCTTCAGGTAGTTTTTCGAAATTCTTTGGCGAAAGGAACCGTCATGAACACGAACAAGGTTGGAAATGTTTATTTCACGGCCGGATTTCGCAGCGTCTTGTGGAACACACTGGAATACGAGAACGCTTCGCTCGTTGGCATCGGGAAATTGCTGGCGACGCAACCGGTCGTCATTGCCTATCTGTTCGATCGTCTGATCGATGTATGTGGCGGCGCGGCGTCTTCTGATGATATGTCAGTCAATGTAATCGTCGAGACGCTTGGCGTGAATGGCGTCGGCCGGTTGCTTGGACCGATCGTCGAGATACCGTTGCAGCAAAAACAAGCATGGCGTGATAAGACCGTCGACGCATGTGCGCGTGCGCGCATGATGGCATGGATCGCCGACCCGAGGCGTGACTACGGCGAGATATGGGGGGTGTCTCGGAAGGCGCAGGTCTACTTCCTTTACGGGCTTGTCGCCGACATCGTCGGCGACGATGACGCATACCTGCAGCGCGGTCATGAGGTAGGACGATTCTTCCCATCGCTCGATGGGGAGAAACTCGAAGCGTTTCGTCGGACGACCGAGCTGGTCAAGGTGTTCAAGAGCGGCGAGACCCCATTTAACGAGCGCGCTCTGCGCCGGGTGTGGCTGGATGCGGTCACGAAGTTTGACAACATCATCAGTTGAAGCGGTTCTTTCTGGACGGGCGCCGTGATGCGGCGCCCCTTTTCTTTTGTTGCACAATATGCACTTATGTAGTACGATGCTCGCATGGCAATTACGAAATCAGCGAAAAAAGCTTTGCGCCAGACCAAGCGCCGCCGCGTCATGAACGTGTCGCGCCTGCGCACAATGCGCGACACGGTAAAAGATGTCCGCACTGGGGCAAAGGAGGGCAAGGCAGGAGTCGATGCGATCGCGGCAGCGTACAAGGCGATCGACAAGGCGGCAAAGCGCGGCATCATCAAGAAGAATACCGCCGCTCGCAAGAAGTCTCAGGTCGCTCGCATGGCAGCGAAGACAAAATAAAGGTTCCGCGGCAGTTTGCCGTCGCGGCGGTACCGAGTCTTGCTCTCGCCCGCACTTCTAGGGGCAAACTACAGATATATTGAACCTGTATTTGCGTCGCTTGCTCGGGGAAGAAAGCGCAGGGCCGCCTTCTTCCTTCTCGCTTCGCTAGCAAATAATTTTTACACAGAACACACAGAAAGGGCGCCGCGAAGCGGCGCCCTTTCTGTGTGTGATGCAGCACTCGTGTGTCCTCGGCGAGAATCGAACTCACATCACCTCCTTCGGAGGGAGATATTCTATCCATTAAACTACGAGGACGTCTGTTCACTGTACGGTTTCTTTGCGCTGGTGCAAGTTTACGTCCGCTCTCGTTCCATGTTCATATATATATGAAGCCCGGTGAGGTAAAAAATAACCCCTGAGGCGTGCCAATAATGCTGGCGCACCTCGGGGGTGTCTGCGCTGTTGCATGACTCCTAACTGCTTAAGAACGAACCGGCGCGGCTTTTTGACGATCGACGCTCGAGTGCCTCGAAGCCGTGGTGTTCGATGACTCGCGCGAGCGCCCGCACTACCTTCGGATCGAGTTTGCCGCTCCGTGCTTCATCCCTACAGAGCTTCAAAGCGTAGTGTGGTCCGTGAGCTTCTTTGTACGGGCGCTTTTGCGCGACTGCAGCAAAGATGTCCGAGACGGTGATGATGTGCGCCGACAGGGAGATCTCGTCCTTCGTGAGGCCTGCGGGATAGCCGCTGCCGTCACATAGCTCGTGATGCGAACCGACCAGGTAGGGCACCGCTTCGAGTCCTTTCGGCCAGTCGATCTTGCGCAGGATCCGTCGACCCTTGTGTGCGTGGGTCTTCATGGCGCGGTAGTCCTTCTGCGTGAACTTCACCGGTTTGAGCAAGATGTGATCCCGCACGCCGATCTTGCCGATGTCGTGCAGCGCGGCCGCGATCTTGATCTCTTGCACCGCATCTTCTGACAACCCCATCTCTCGCGCCACTTCAACGGCGATCACGGTGACCAGTTTGATATGCTTTCCGGTCGTGGTGTCGCGCACGCTGATGGCGTCCGCCAAAGTGAAGCTCAGCTCGTCGATGAGAAGACGATGTGCTTGCAAGTGCCGAGCATTTTCGAACGCGGCACAGGCAAGATTGGCGACTTCTCGCAGACGAACAACATCATCTTCGGCGAATTCGCCGATCACGATCACGCCTTTTCTGAGCGGAATGCGGACACTCACTCCATCCGATCGCAAGCGGTTGCTCGCTTGCACGACGCCAATGAGCTCGTCATCGTGCAGTATCGGCAGACATAATTCTGATACGGTACGATAGCTGCGCCGCTTGTCGTCTCGTTGGTCAAAGAGCGGATCACGGTAGGCATCGGCGGTGACAATGATCTGCTGCTTCTGTGCGCAGGCGCCCACCAACCCTCTTCCGAACGGAAGCCGGAAGACACGCCCTCCCTCGCTGCTTGGAAGCGAGGCCAGTGTTCTCTGGTCCTTTCCCAACATCCAGAAGGTGACCCGATCAGCGCCGACTATCGTGCGACTTGAAGCGGATACGTGCTCGATCAGCTTTCCAAACTCGCGCCCGCCAGAGATGCGGAGGCAGACTGCTTGCTGGCTCTTAACGCTCATGGTGCCTCCCTATAGTGAGTCGATCGTGAAGGTCAGCTCGTTACGAGCAGACCGAGAACTTTCTGGAAAAAGTATAGCACTA
>JAKAHS010000033.1 GCA_021814825.1 bacterium
CCCTGCCCTCATCGACCGACCACCAGAAAGAAACCTTGCTGGCGCGCCGCGAAATTCTCAAGGACCTGCGGGAGGTTGAGTTCGGCGAGCGTGCGAATGGTACGCGGGATGAGGCGCAGTGCGATGCCGATGGAGCCGCGCTCAAAATAGGCATTACCGCGGAAACGCGCCTTATCGCCGAAGGACCACGAAAAATCGAGCTCCTTCGTATCGGAGAATCGCTTTTTACTTTCCGTACTCACCATACTCTCAAGCAATCCACTAACATCATCGTTGCTGAGAACCGGTTCTGATATGAGTGCGGTCAAAACGCCCGAAACACGCACGATCGGTTTATTGCCCGCAATGAGATGGAGATCGCTCGCACCCTGAGCGAGCACGTCGTCGGTCAGCTTTATCAGATATTGTTTATATTCCATGGTGTTAGTTTAGGTAATGAAAATAGGGAGCGCGACGATTCATCGTGGAGATACCGCGCTTTCTGCAATGCGCAGAACCTCTCGCACCACCTCTGAAGGAATATTTGATGCCTTTATGATATACCCTTCTACGCCAAGGGCGCGGACCCGCTCCTCTTGTTCGGGCGCCATCTCGTTGGTAAGAGCGATGCGTATTGCTTTTGTGGCAAGTCCTTCGCTGTTAAGGGTGCTGAGCAGGTCGTAGCCGTCCTGATGCGGCATAACCATATCGAAGACGATGATATCCGGCTCAGATCCTTCGCGCAATTTCGTCAAAGCAGCATCGACCGAATCGACCGCTTCGACGGTCACCGCCTTCTCTGCACTGAACTTATTCGCATAGAGCGAGAGTAAAAATGTATCATCATCAACCAGGAGGATCTTTTTTTGTTTTGTGGTGGTGTCGGTCATAGGCGTTAGGTTTTTGATCTGCCTGCATCAATCATATCTCAACTTCGGTCGTACTCGGAGTGTCTTGTCCACGGTCGGTCGACAGAGCGCCGACGTCCTCACTGAGTTGTTCCAACGGCGCACTGCCCGAGGCAGACGCTTCTGTCGTGTCAGGAAGATCGAATTCGCCACCGAGCGTATTCACTTCTTCGAACGGCACGATGCCTTGAGCGGATTTAATGATAGCGTCTTCTTTGATCGTGAGCATGCCTTGGGTGCGTACAACGCGATATAGGTCGTCCTGCGACTTCCCTGCCAATATCGCCAACTCAAGCTCCGGCGTCATGCCGAACATCTCGAACACTGCCGTGCGTCCGCGCGTACCTGATGGGCATTCTGGTGTCGGCTTTATCCGATACACATGATCGAGTTTCGGTATCTCGCTGCGGAATTCTTCCGGTACGTCAACGAATTGTTTATCGAGCATTTCCTTGATGCCGTCATCGACCACCATGGTCTCGCCGGTTCCAGGGCACAGCGTGCGCACGAGGCGCTGTGCCACACCAAGCACCAGGGTCGGCGGGATCATATACGGGTCGACACCCATATCAAGCAAGCGCGGAATGATCCCGACCGCGTCGTTGGTGTGAATGGTCGATATCACAAGGTGTCCGGTGAGCGCAGCCTGTACGGCGAGGCCGGCCGTTTCCTTGTCGCGGATCTCACCCACCATAATGACGTTGGGATCTTGGCGCAAGGTCGTACGCAGACCGTTGGCGAATGTGTAACCGATCTCCGGACGCACTTGAGATTGCGACACGCCAGGGATCGTGTACTCGACCGGGTCTTCGAGTGAAAGGACGTTCTTGGTCTCCGTATCCACTTCCGACAACAGCGAGAAGAGCGTGGTCGATTTACCGGAGCCGGTCGGACCGGATATAAGGATGAGGCCGTAAGGTTTCTGGATCGCCTCGCGCAACAGGCGAAGGTTATGATCGGTGAGGCCAAGATTGTCGAGCCTCCACTCCGCAGCCTGAATACCAAGAATACGCATCTCGACCTTTTCTCCCCAATAGGTCGGGAACGTCGAAACACGGAAGTCGATGCGCTTCCCGCCGACGCGCGCCGAGAAACGCCCGTCTTGCGGTTTGCGTTTTTCATCAAGGCGCATGTTGGAGAGCACCTTGATGCGGGACGCCACAGCGGCATGGACCTTGGAAGGCAGCGTCAGGTTCGTCGAGAGGATTCCATCCACACGGTAGCGCACGCGCGTCTTGTCGCTCATCGGCTCGATATGAATGTCGGAAGCATTTGCTTCAACAGCATGCCGGACGATCGTTTCGACGATCTTAGTGACCGGCGCATCTTCTTTGATGGTTCCGCCTGCTTCGATGACCGTCTCCTCTTCAAGGCTCGATGAGGCGGGCGTCATGCGTCCTTCTTGCTGCGCTCGCGCTTCTTTTATATTTTCCGTCTCAAGTTCAGAAAGTGCTCTGCCTACTTCTCCTGAAAGTCCTTTATATTGTTCGAGCAAGCGCTCGAAGTCCGCACCCGAAATAAGAAAAAGCTTGTACGGCATGCCCACCTTATTGGAAATGAAGTTGAGCGCATCACGCGCCTCAAGGTTGTCCGGATCCGTGATACCGACCTCAAGAACGCCATCGCGGACGCCGACTGGCGCCAAGCGATAGTAGCGCGCGGAATCTTCCGGCACATAATGCAGAACATCGAACGGCACGACTTCGGTGAGCGCGAAGGTGGGAAGCTGATAGAGTTCGCCGCGCGCGGAGAGCTGAACCTCGGGCGCTACGCCGTGGCGGGTGAGGACTTCCTCGACCGCCATCGGAGACGCAGACACTCCTCCCGCTTCTCGCTGCAGATTCGCTACCTGCTCACGCTTGACGATACCTTTGTCGGCGAGGAAAGAGATGAGGTCCATGATGTTCTGTGGGCTAGGGCTAGGGCTAGGGCTAGGTCCAGGGTTTTGACCCAGAGACTGGCGAGTGCGCCCTAGAAACTATTGGCTTGTTTTAATACTGCCCGGCAGTACCACCGACGCAGATGAACCGACGCCAGTAAGCGTATCGAATGGGTTAGTGCGGCCGACAGGCTGTGGTGCGATCGTGACGCCGAAATCGGTAAGGCTGAGGAACACCGGATCAGAAAAGACCTTGGTGTCGAGTTTCACCGCCTGCAGATTAGAAAGGGCGACGATCAAACTCTGTCCCGCGGTGCCTGTCGGCGTCTGAACTGCCGTAAGCGTCTGCTGCGACGAGTTCGAGCTGAAATAAAAATACAGCACTATCGCGACGAGCGCAGCCGCTGTCGCGCCGTACAAAAAAGTCTTATTGTTCAAGATGTTCATAGTGTTATTGTGATGCGCTCGAACCCGTGGAGCTCTGTCGCAGCCAGTAGGTCTGCAACTGTATATCGTACTTCAGAGCGCCCTTGGCCGAAGGGTCAGTGTTCGCGGTGTCGAATTTTATACGCGTTACGTCGATCAAGCGAAGGCTTCTTTGAAGATCCTGGAGGAACGCGACAAAATTGTCGTAGGTTGCGCCAACCGTGAACGAAAGATCGACGGTGCCGAGAGGCCCCCCGCCACCTCCGACACCACCCGCACTTGAAGCAGCCTGCGACGACACTGCCACGTTCGCCAACTGCAGATGATACCGCGCAGCAATATCATTGATGTCGATAATAAGTCTTATGTTGTCGATATTGTCGGGAAGCAATCGTTCGATGCGGTTCACATCGCTCGTCGAGAACGTGTTGCGCCGAGAGAGCAGCGTATCGCGAACCTGGCGTACCTGCGTAGACTGATCCAATGCGGCATTATATTGCTGCAGCTGCGAGTTAAGCCCGCTGATCTGCGCATAGGTCGGATTGATATACATGACAAAAAGTCCGATTGACGCGATGATGAGGATTATAGGCAGTAGGGTGCGCATATGATGGTGTGGGTGGTCTGAATACACGTTGCGAACTATCACTGGCCGGTGGTCGTAGCCGCCGCCCCTCCGGAGGCCGAGGTCGCGGTCAGCGTATTGCGGTACAATACCAGCGAAGGATCTATCAGAGCGCTCACCTTAAAGACGACGTGGCCGGTTGCCGGGTCAATGTTGACGTCAGAGAACAAAACGTCTTTCAGTGCTTTGCTTTGGCCGAATGCATCGGACTGCAGCGCCACGCTTGAGAAGTCGAGCGCTTCACCGGCGAGCACAAGCGACACCGCGCCATTTTGACCGACCGAATAATCAAAATCGGTAAAACGTACCGATGAGAGCGTGTTATTTTCCAAGAACGTGAAGATCGCGGACGGGCTGAGATGGTTCTGAAGCAGGGTCGAACTCTGTACCATGCGCGTATCGAGTCGCACCAGATCAGCAATGACTGCCGGATCATAGGCCGCCTGCGCGCGCGTGAGAGATTGATCGGCTGAGGCGAGCGCGCCCTGAAGGTATGCCTGATAGGCAAAGACGCCGACTGCTCCGACGAGTGAGAGCACGAAGATCACCAAGGCGACGAACCACAAGATGCCGCCATAGTGCGACACTCCGGGCGTTTCGGTCGACAGCGGTTTTTTAGGAATGAACGAAGCTTGAACTTGTGGTTCCATAGTTAGTTAAAGTGTAGCAAAGATTCGGGCGAATGTGCGCACGCGGCGGTGGATATCACTCAAGCTCTTGGAGTTTTCGAAGTGCGATGCCGACCGCGACTGAGAATTCCGGACCGGCTTCCTTGAGGACTCCTTCAAGAAAGGCCGGTGCCTGCGTCTTACTGAATGGATCAGCGAGACGTACTTCCGTCTGCAGGCGCGACTGCAGATACGGAATGAGGCCGGGCAGTCCAGCGCCGCCTCCAGTGAGCACGAGCGTACTGATCGCCTCACCCATGCGTTGCTCGAATGACGATATGGTGTGCGACAATTCCGCGACCGTGGGTGCTATGGAAAGCTCGAACGAATGAGCGGCGTCGGCGGTCGTGGCATGCGTGCCCGGGATCGTGGCGGGTTGCGAAGGCGCCACCATACCGACCTTGCGCTTAGATTCCTCCGCCTGAGCCACACTCATACCAAGCGCACGCGATGCGTTGAGCGTCAGTTCTTGCGAACCGCGATTGATGATGTGGCTCTCGCGGATGATCCCCCGCTCCACCACATAGAACTTCGTCGTCGCCGCACCCATATCCACGACCGCGACCGGCGCGATCCCATGATCAAGCGATGCGCGCACGGCACTGAAGACCTCGATCTCAAAGAATGACACATGCAGCGCTGTTGCCGTGGCGACCGTGCGATATTTCTCAAGGACGCTATTCTGTATCGCCACCAGCATCACCTCGATCTTGTCTTGGGGGCCGCTTCCGGTTCCAGACACAAGCGACCAATCGAGCTGTACTTCGCTGATCGGAACCGGAATATATTTGCGCGCTTCAAGCGGCATGATCTGGTCGAGCTTACCCTGCACCGCCGCAGGCAATCTGACGACCGAGACGAGGCTTGACGCATACGGGATCGCGAAAACGGACTCCGCCGTCGTCGTATTCGATTCTTTGAGGACGTCTTTCAGTGCGGTCGCGATCGTGTCAGCCGGTAATTGCGTTGCGCGTCCGATCTCAATGTTCGCATAGGGACCGAGCGCGATCGCGCCGTAGGTCTCGAGGACAGCGCGGCCAGCTTCGCGGCGCAACTGAACGATCTTGATGGATGACGAACCGATATCGATGCCTACCACGCTCCGCACCGGCTTCGTGAAAAACTGCGACAATGAGAATGCCATGACGTTATCATTATATACTATGAAATCATGAGGTCAGTTGCTTCACGCGCTCGGATTTGGATATCTGCGCTCGTCGATACGATCATACCGCCGCGGGAAGATGAGCGCGCGCTGCGCACCATGACGCAGCAAGAGCTTTCTGCGCTCGTGCACCGAAGTATGCGCGAAGAAGATCACGCGTCCGTGTGCAGCCTGCTTCCCTACCGCGATGTGCGCGTCAAAGCGCTCGTTCATGAATTGAAATATCATCGCAGCGGGGATGCGCTGCCGCTTGCCGCAGATATCGTGCGCGAAGAGTGCCTCGGTATCATATCGGAATCGCTCTCCGCTCCTTTGCTCATTCCGATCCCCATGCACCCCACTCGGGCACGCGAGCGCGGCTTCAACCAGACGGAGGCGTTATGCGAGGAAGTAGCGAGCGGGCTTGGCGCTTCGGTGCGCTATGAGCCGAGTGCGCTCGTTCGCGTGCGCGCCACCATACAACAGCAGGGGTTGCCGAGGCGGTTGCGGCTCACCAACGTGAGATTCTCAATGTCGGCGCAACGGGAGCTGGTCGAAGGACGCTCCTGTATCGTGATCGATGACGTGACCACCACCGGCGCAACACTCAGAGAAGCGCAGCGCGCTCTGCTCTGCGCGGGTGCTGCAGAGGTACGCTGTATCGCTCTTGCTGACTGATCCAACACGGTAGAGGTCTGGTTTTCCCAGGCTTCCGTGCTGACCTCTGCAGGTCAGAGGAATAAAGGAATGAAGGAAGTAAGGAGATGAATAAAAGCTGCAGAAGTCTGACTTCTGCAGCTTTTCGTTTTTGTTCCTTCATTCCTCAGCCCTACAGAGGGTTCCCCTCTGTAAACGAAAATCAGTTTGATTGGATGGCGGTAGTGCTCAGTCCACCACCCGCAACGCTCGACCAGGTGGTGAGGGTGCCGACTTGCACCGGGGAGGAGCGGTCGGTGGCATCGCCGAGGCCGAGCTGGCCGTGGTTGTTGTATCCCCAGATCCAGAGGGTGCCGTCTGTTTTGAGGGCGGTGGTGTAGTAGGAGCCATTCGCAATGCTCGACCAGGTGGTGAGGGCGCCGACTTGCACCGGGGAGGAGCGGTCGGTGGTGTCGCCGAGGCCGAGCTGGCCGTGGGCGTTGTATCCCCAGGCCCAGAG
>JAKAHS010000034.1 GCA_021814825.1 bacterium
TCTCGGCAAGAAGCGGAGGGAAGTCGCCGCGTTCGATGATATATAAGGGCAAGGGCATATCAATGCGGCCTTGAGAAGACTCTCGATAAATGATAGCATGGCTCCAGTTTCAAGTTGGCGGCACATGCGCCTGACTCGTCTGAAGCGGCAGATCGCGAGTGGAAAGCTCTCGGTTTCCAGGACGGCTGATCCGATGCATGGCAGTATCGTGCCCGGCGCGCAACGCACGCCGGGCATTTCTTTTTCTTGATGGGAGGGGATATAATGAGTGGCAATTCACTTTATAAACTTTGGAACTTTATAACTTTACGAACTAACAGACATGCTTGATATCCAATTCCTCAGGGACAATCCCGACCTCGTCAAAGCGGCGTGCAAGAACAAGAACCGTGAAGGGATCGACATCGATCATATATTAGAGCTCGCCGACCTGCGCAAGAAAGCGGCGGGAGAAGTCTCCGAGGTCAATCGCAAGCGCAACGAAGCACAGGCGGCGCGCGACTTCGAGGCAGGTAAGCGTCTCAAAGATGAATTCACCGCTGCGGAAGAAAAGTATCGCGCGCTGGAGAAAGAACTTGTCGCGCTTCTCATCAAACTTCCGAACATCCCGTCACCCGACACGCCAGTTGGTCCGGATGAAAGCGGCAACCGCGTGCTGCGCCAGTGGGGAGAGATCCCGCAGTTCTCATTCACGCCGAAGGCACACTGGGACATCGGCCACGATCTCGGCATCATCGATAGCGAGAAGGCGGCAGAAGTGGTGGGCGCGCGCTTCACCTATCTCAAGGGCGATCTCGCACTGCTGCAATATGCGCTCGTCGATTATGCGATGAAGACGCTCACCTCGCGCGAGAAGCTTCAGCAGATCATCGACACGGCCGGTCTGTCTGTTTCGGCAAAACCATTCATTCCGGTCGTGCCGCCGGTCATGGTCAAGAAGGCGGTGCAGATCCGCATGGCGCGTTTCCTCACGCCGGAGGAGCACTACCTGTTCCCCGAAGATGATCTCATGCTCGTCGGCAGCGCTGAGCACACGCTCGGGCCGCTTCACATGGATGAAAGTCTGCGCGAGGAGGATCTGCCGATCCGCTATGTCGGCTACTCGGTGGCGTTCCGCCGCGAGGCAGGTGCAGCAGGCAAGGACACGCGCGGCATCTTGCGCCAGCATCAATTCGACAAGATCGAAATGGAGACCTTCGTACGGCCAGAGGATGGTTACCGCGAGCAGGATCTTCTCGTCGCTATTCAGGAACATTTCATGCAGGAGCTCAAGCTGCCGCATCAGGTCGTGCTCGTGTGTACCGGCGATATGGGTTTCCCCGACCAACGCCAGATGGATGTCGAGACGTGGATGCCGGGGCAGAATACCTATCGCGAAACGCATAGCGCGGACTATGTTGGCGGCTTCCAGGCGCGCCGCTTGCAGACGCGCATCAAGCGCTCCGACGGCACGACCGAGCCGGTCCATATGAACGACGCGACGGCATTCGCCATGGGCCGCACGCTCATCGCGATCCTCGAGAACTATCAGCAGGAAGATGGCAGCGTACTCGTTCCAGAAGTACTGCGGCCATACATCGGAAAAGATAAGATCGAGAAAAGATAGGTCTCCCTATTCGGCGATCTGCTTCGTTGCGGGTACCCGTTCGCTCCTCGTCGTACCAGCATGTACGCCTCCTTCGCTCACAGTCCGCGCCTCGCATATCATCCGAAAAGAAAGACCTCAGGCGGCATCATATTTAGGGCTATAATAAATTGACATGGCACGACACGTCATCACCGAGTCCAAGCTCAGAGCGCGCCGCCGCAAGCAGCGCGCTCTGCTCATATATATAAGTATCGTCCTTGCCATTGCCGCGATCACCGGCGTGGTATTCCTTCTGCGCGCAGACTTCATGCGCATTCATACGATCACCGTGTCGGGTAATACCACAGTACCGACCGCCGACATCACACAGCGCGTCTCAGAGACCATAAGCGGAAACACGCTCTTCGTGCTTCCGAAAGATGACATCCTGCTATATTCCAAACGCTCGATCGTCGAAACTATCTATCAGGCTTTTCCGGCAGTGCGATCCGTATCGGTCGAGGCGACATCGTTCTCATCGATCGCCGTGAAGATACAAGAACAGCAGCCCGCGGCAGAGTGGTGCGGCGCGACGGCACCCGTATTCTCATCGTCAGCGTCTTCGGTAGCGTCATCGACCTCAATCAACGCGGTAAATTGTTTTTTGATGAATAGCGACGGACTCGTGTACGCGCCAGCGCCGCAATTTTCGCAAGATCCCTACCTGCCGTTCTACGGAGTGCTCACAGGAGGGGGGGCGCCGTTGCCGCAACAATTCCTTTCTCCTGCCGCAGTGCATTCCTTGCTCGCGCTCATTCCGGCGATCTCGCAAGAAGTAAATGGCGCGCATGTTCGCGCTGTCGCGATACGCACCGACGAGGTTGACGCCGAGGCGACCGTGTATTTCAGCAACGGTTTCTCCGTGCTCTTCCTTCTGAAAGATGACGCGGGCGTCGTACTTGATCACTTTACCTCGGCGCTCTCATCCTCCGCATTTCAAGGACACACGCCGGCGGACTTCGAGTATCTTGATCTGCGGTTCGGTGATACGTTGTATTACAAACTAAGATAGTTTTTAGCTGGTAGGTTTTAGGTTTTAGTCGTTGCCCTAAAGGCTAACGCCTAAAAGTCAAAAACTCTGGGTCGCCAGCTTGAGGAGAGGCTTTTTAATGGGCTTATTTCGCTGTACAGTGTGAGGTGTGAATGATTTCTGGCATCAATTAAAGAAACCGATCATGGTGCAAGCGCCCATGGCGAACGTGACCGACGCGGCGTGGCGGCGCTTGTTCGCTAAATATGGCAAGCCGGACGTGACGTATACCGAATTCGTCTCGGCGGACGGACTTTTGCGCGCCGACGAAGAAGGGAAGCGCAAGCTCCTGCGCGATCTGGAGTACACCGAGGCGGAGCGGCCGATCGTCGCGCAATTCTTCACCGCGAGTCCAGAGGCGATGGAGCATGCGGCCCGCATCGCGGCAGAGCGGGGCTTCGACGGTATCGATATCAATATGGGCTGCCCCGACCGCGTGGTGGAGAAGCAAGGAGCTGGCGCGGCACTCATGAAGGATCCGAAGCGCGCGCAGGAGATCATCGCTGCGGCGAAGCGCGGAGCGCCGAACCTTCCAATATCAGTGAAGACGCGCCTCGGCTACAACAAAGATGAACTTGAAACGTGGCTGCCGGTGCTCCTTGAAGCAGAACCGGCGGCGATCATCGTGCATGCGCGCACGCGCAAAGAGATGTCGAAAGTGCCGGCGCGCTGGGAGCGGGTCGCGCGCGCGGTCGAGATCCGCGACAAGATGAAAAGTGAGGCGCTGATCATCGGCAACGGCGATGTGGCTAATCTCAGCGACGCGCGCGCTCGCTGCGCGGAGACTCGTGCCGACGGCGCCATGATCGGCCGCGGCCTCTTCGGCGATCCATTTTTCTTTCAGCCGTCACAGCTAGATGGCAAAACCTCAGGCGTTGATTCATTCTCACATTCTCAAGAATGTGAGAATGAATCGCGAGAGAATGAATCGGAGGTGGTTAAGAAGATCGAAGAGCGTTTGCGTATTGCTGTTGAACATACGAAGCTGTTCGAAGAACTTCTCGGCGATATAAAAAGTTTCGCGCTCATGAAAAAACATTTCAAAGCATATGTGCACGGTTTCCCCGGCGCGCACGAACTGCGCGCACAGCTTATGGAAACAGAGAATGCTGCACAAGTGGAGAAGGTGATAGAAGATTTCCTTCACGCGCAGCGATAAAAGAAAAAGCGCCGGCGTATGTGCCGGTGCGTCGCGTGTCTCGCGAGAGTTGTTGTAATCACCGCATCGCCCGATCGTATTCGTGCGGATCAGCGGGCTTGATCCACCCCTTTTGGATGTACTCTCGGCGGACGTTGCCCATTTCTTGTTGTGCGCGCCACCGTGCATGCGCGCATTCCCAAGCCTCGCGCGAGGCGACGTTGTCTTGCTTTCGCGCATCGCTAGGCGGCCGCCTGTTCCTTACAAACATGCTTCGAGCCATGATCTTCCTCCTGGCGTGTTGAGCTGCTGCGGGAAATCTAGCATATTTGAGTGGAAAGACAACCTTTCGTGCGTACCGTATACTTACTGCAATGACCAAGACATCGACCAAACAGGAAGTGCAGCACACCGCGCTGTATCGCAAATATCGCCCCAGTGAGTGGGCGGCTGTGCGTGGACAGGAACACATCACCTCGGTGCTCACTGCGGCGGTTGAGCAGGGGAAGATCGCACACGCATACCTCTTTGCGGGTGGGCGCGGCACGGGCAAGACCAGTATGGCGCGTATTCTTGCGCATGCGCTTGGCGTGCACGATACCGATCTCGTCGAGATGGATGCTGCAAGCAATCGCGGCGTCGATGATATTCGCGAATTGCGCGAAGGCGTAAACACGCTGCCATTTGAGTCGCCGTACAAGGTCTACATCATCGACGAGGCGCACATGCTCACCAAGGAGGCATTCAACGCGCTTCTGAAAACTTTGGAAGAGCCGCCTCAGTATGTCGTCTTCATACTCGCGACGACCGAGATCGACCGAATGCCGGAGACGATCCGCTCGCGCTGTCAGATATTTCAGTTCAAAAAGCCATCGCATGAGACACTCAAGTCGCTCGCGCTTGATGTTGCGAAGAAAGAAGGTGCGAAACTTACGTCAGCAGGGGCTGAACTCATTGCGCTCATGGGCGATGGTTCGTTCCGCGATACGCTCGGCATTTTGCAAAAGGTGCTCACGATCTCGAGTGACCAGCAGCTCACCGATGAAGAAGTGGCGAGGGTGGTCGGCGCGCCTTCGAGTGCGCTCGTCAATGACTTCTTGCGCGCACTTGCACAGAGAGACACTGCCTCCGCGATCGCAGCATTCCACAAGGCACTCGAAGGCGGCGCCGAAGCAAAGACCTTCACGCTTCTCGCGATCGCCAAGGTACGCGGTGTGCTTCTTCTGCGTTTTGCGCCAGCGTCCAAGACTGAGCTCGAAGCACAATTCAATCCTGATGACGTCGCGCTTCTCGTCGAACTCTCCGGCAAGGAAGGTGCCGCGATCAATGCCACACTGCTCTCTGAATTCATCACCGCGCTTCTTGAAATGAATCGCTCGCCGCTGCCACAGATCCCGCTTGAGCTCGCACTTTTCCGCGCAGTTCAATAAGTCGTCATGGCACAGAATATCTATCTCCATTCATTCTAATGTTCTTAAGAACATTAGAATGAATGGAGAGGCGTGATAACATTAAGGTGATGGTGATGCAAAACTATAAGAAACTTGAGCGCGTGGTAAAGGGCTTCTCAAATCATCGGAGGATCCAGATCATGGATCTTTTGTACAAGAAACCGGAGCTCTCCGTTTTTGATATCTCTGACTTGTTGAAGATAAACTTCAAGACGGCGTCGGAACATATCCGTCGCTTGGCGATCGCCGGTTTGGTGTTGAAGCGATCGGACGGGAGTTCTGTGCGGCATAAATTATCAGACCATGGAAAATCTATTCTAATGTTCTTAAGAACATTAGAATAGATTTTCGTGATTTGATAGTTTCGTGGTAAGCTGGCTCGATGCCGCGCGGAGAAGTCATAGTCCGATTTGAAAAAGTTTCGTTCAGCTTCGGAGTGAAGAAGCCCATCTTGCATGAGGTGGATCTTTCGCTGCGCCGCGGCGCCAAGATCACGCTCATGGGCCAGAATGGCGCCGGCAAGAGCACCATCTTCGGCCTCATGACCGGAGCTCACACGCCGGAGGACGGCATCATCCACCGCGCGCACGGACTCTCGGTTGCCACCGCGCGCCAGGTAATTCCGCGCGAGGACCTCGCGCTCACCGTGCGCGACTTCTTTCAAAAAGTATTTCCAAAAAAAGTGTACGACATCGATCCGCGCATCGATAAAGTGCTTGAGGTGGTCAATCTCGTCGCACCCCACGAGAGAGAGGTCGGCAGCTTCTCCGGCGGTCAGCAGGCGCGTCTTCTTCTGGCACAGGCGCTCATCCAAGACCCCGATCTGCTGCTTCTGGATGAGCCGACCAACAATCTCGACAAGGCCGGCATCGCGCATCTCACCGACTTCCTCAAGAATTATAAGAAGACCGTCGTCGTCATCTCTCACGATGCGGAGTTCCTCAATTCATTCACGCAGGGCGTCTTCTATCTCGATGTGCACACGCACAAGATCGAGCAGTACGTCGGCAACTATCTCGACGTGGTGAAGGACATCACGGCGCGCGTTGAGAAGGAGAATCGCAAGAACGCGCAGCTCGCCAAAGAGATCCAGGAGAACAAAGACAAAGCGAACTTCTTCGCCAACAAGG
>JAKAHS010000035.1 GCA_021814825.1 bacterium
AGTACTGGCGCAAACGGCGGAAACCGATGATCTCTTTGCGAATTTCCTGCCGCATGTAGCCGATCGAATAGAGCGCCATGCCGACCGAGACGATCGCGACCACGAGCGCAACGATGCCGCCGAGCGCGTCGAGGGAGAAAAGGTCCGACGCGCCGTAGCTGCCCGTGCGAAGTACCTCGGGTATCATCGCGAAGACGCCGATCATCGAGACGATGCTGCCGGTGAGGGTGAGGCGCTCAAGCGAGAGCGAGTCCGTGCGCACGAAGATCGATGCGAGCGCGGCGAGAAGTGGGGCGATGATGACGATGTCGAGTATCATGATAGTAGCTTAATCTTTCAAACGGCGAAGTTGGGTAACGTCGAGCGAACCGAACTGACGGTACAAGAGCGACAGGAAGATATACGCGACGCAGACCCACAAAAGAAGATCGAACGTGATTCCAAGCTGAAGCGCGGGACTTTGTTCGAGGCCGGCGGCGAGCGCCATCATCACGATGCTATTCTCCATTGAGAGAATGCCGATCATTTGCGAGAGCGCGCCTTGGCGGTTGATGACGATGAATAGCGCGCAGAAGAGCGAGGCGATCGAAAGGAAGAGGAGTGTCTGCGCGCCTGGCGCGATCACTGCGAGCGGTTTGAAGAGGTAACTGCTTGAGAGTGCGATGATGAGCGCAAGCACGATGAGGGTGTTCGGACCGCTAAGATAGGTGCTGCTCGAGAAGCGCGAGGCGTGAGTCGCGATGAGGCGCTTGAGGAAGAACGGGGCGACGAAAAGTTTGACCGCGACGATCGCGAGGATGGTGGCGACAAGTGTGAGGGTGGCATGGTCGCGTGATGACCAAGCAAGCAATGCGATGACCGCCGCCGATTGTACGACGAAGAGCTCTACGACCAGCATGCTTTTGCGAGCGATCTGTATGAGAACGATCGTCATGAAGGCGATGCCGGCGAGTATGATCGGTAGTTCAGTCATGGTGTTACAGTGCGAGTACGATAGCGATAATACTGAGCACGGTGGCGGTGAAAAGAAGATCAGGGAGACGGAAGATGCGCAGCTTTGCGATGCTTGATTCGAGCGCGGCGATCGCGAAGACCGCGATCAGAGCTTTGATGAAGAAGACCGCGGCGCTGATGCATACTGCGGAGAGTGATGCGCCGGCCGCGGCGATCTCCAGGGGCAGGAAGATGTTGCTAAAGAGCGCGATGAAGATGAGATACTTGTTCGCTGCCGCCCATTCCATGAGCGCGAGGCGCGGACCGGAGTACTCGAGGATCATTGCCTCATGGATCATGGTGAGCTCGAGATGTGTCGCGGGATTGTCGAACGGATAGCGCATCGTCTCCGCAAGGAGCGCGATGCCGAAGGAGATGCTGGCGACGATGAGCGGCACTGTGAACAAATGCCCGCTTGTGCTGTGCGCCGATGCTATGTCGAAAAGATCGGTCGTGCCGTTCATGATCGCGAGCGCGAACAGCGACAACACCAGCGCGCCTTCGGTGAACGATGCGAGCATCATTTGGCGACTTGAACCGAAACCGCCGAAGGGACTGCCGACGTCGATGCCAGCGAGCGCAATCCAGAATGTCTCAAAAGCGAGAAGTCCGACGAGCACGAGCAGGTCGTTCGTGTGCGTGCGTGTCGAGAGCGAGAGGAGCGGAATGCTTGCCGCGATCGCAAGTGTCGTACCGAAGACCATGAACGGCGCCACGCGGAAGATCCACGACGCATCGCGGCTTAGGACCTCATCCTTGTGCAGCAGTTTCCATAGGTCGCGATACGGCTGAAGCGGCGAGGCGCCGCGGCGGTTCTGAAGGCGCGCTTTGATGCTGCGCGTAAGACCTATCGCCGCGGGCGAGAAGAGCGGAATGAGTGCGAGCTGAAGTGTCCAGAGTAGTGCGGTCATGATGGTTTAGATGATACCGAGCGAGATAACGACGAATAGCGCGAGCAGCGTCATGAACATGTACAGGACATACGCGTTGACGCTGCCGTTCTGGATGCGGCCGATGATCTGTGAAGCGCGCGCGAGCGTACGGTCGAGCGGCCGATAGAGGTGAGTCGTCGCGAAGTCGTGCGTGAAGAAATGAATTGAATGTTCCGCCGGGAAGTAGCGGATGTTCGCGTCTTGATATTCGACACTCGACTGGCGCGTGGGGCGCATGATGCCGCGCATGACCGTGATGATCGAATGCGCGAAACCGAATGCGGTGATCTCCATGCGCGGCGACAGGGGCGTCCCGCAGTCCCAAGTAGTACCGACCTCGACGCGTCGGCGCCCGCCGATGAGCGACACGATCCATAGTGCCAAGAGAATGGCGAGAATGAGCGTGAGCGCGACCATGGTCATCGAAATGGCTGAGCCGGCGCCGAGGGTGATCGTGAATGGCTGTGAACTGAAAGCCGAGGCAGTATTTGAAAATGCGCTGAAGGTCCCAGTAATCGATGCGAGAGTGTGAACAATGAATGACGACTGGACTGCGACGATGAGCGTGAGTGCGGCGAGTATCAACATCGAAAGCTGCGATGAAAGCGGCATCTCATGTGCGTGGCTGATTTCTTCCGAGCGCGGTCGAGCGAGGAAGATGACGCCGAATGCTTTGACGAAACAGGCTGCCGCTAAACCGCTGGTGAGCGCGAGGCCTCCTACTGCGAGGGTGAACGCGATGCTCAGCGTCATGCTGTTGCCGTGGATGATGCCGGCAAAGAGTGATTGGAACGTGAGCCACTCACTCACAAAACCATTAAGCGGCGGAAGCGCGGAGATGGCCATGGCGCCCACGAGGAATGAGACGGCGGTCACGGGCATGTATTTGATGAGACCGCCGTAGTGTTCCATGTCGCGCGTATGCTTCTGTGAGACGACCGATCCTGCAGAGAGGAAGAGGAGCGCTTTGAAGATCGCGTGGTTGAGCGTGTGGAAGAGGCCGGCGATGAGTGCGATCTGTGCGAGCGCGGGAAGTCCGAGCGAAAGGAAGATGAGCGCTGAGCCGACACCGAGAAGTATGATGCCGATGTTCTCGATGCTGTGATAGGCGAGGAGGCGCTTGATGTCGTGTTCGGAGAGCGCATAGAGAACGCCGAGGATCGATGAGATGATCGCGATCGTGAGTACCGCCAATCCGAACCACAGTGGCGGTGTCGGCATGATGATGAAGAAGATGCGGATCATCATGTAGATGCCGGTCTTGATCATGACGCCGGACATGAGCGCGGAGACGTGAGAGGGCGCTGCCGGGTGTGCATCAGGCAGCCAGATGTGAAGCGGGATGATGCCTGCTTTGATGCCGAAGCCCACGAGCGCACAGAGGAGGATCGCGCCGAGCATCAGTGGCGAGGCGGTCGTAAGCGCCGGTGCCATATTCGCGAATCCGAGCGTGCCGGTTGCGCGATAGAGAAGCAGCATGGCGAGCATGATGAAGGCGAAGCTCACATGCATCATGATGAAGTAGCGGGTGCCGGCCTTGATGTTGGTCTGTTCGCGGTATTCGTAGATGACGAGGAAGTAGGTCGAAAGCGACATCAATTCCCAGGCGATGAGGAAGGCGACGATGTTTTGCGCGGTCACCACGAGCAGCATGCTTGCGATGAAGATGTTGTAGAAAAAACCGAGGCGACCGAGGCGATAGGCGGGCGTGAAGTGCTTGATATAGCCGAACGCATAGAGCGATGCGATCGTAGCAATGAGTGCGATGATCGTCACAAAGAACGCCGAGAGTGCGTCGATGCCGAATGAGAATGAAAGAAGCGGGAGCGTTGAGTTGAGCTGAAGCGCAATAGGGGTGTGTGAAATAAGTGCGCCGCTGCCGATCGTAAGTGCGAGCACTGAGCCGAGGAGAGCAGCGGTCGTGCCGATCGCTCCTGAGATCCGATCGCTCTTCATCGCGAGGAGTGAGCCGATCGCGCCGAGCGCGAAGAGGATCAGAGTGCTTATGAAGCCAGTCGATGAGATGAGTGCGGTCATGTCAGTTCGTTTTCTTTTCTATATCCTTGAGGATCGCGAGCAGGGAAGAAAGGATGAATGCAGGAGAGGGTGGATCGCCTGCAATGGTGTAATCGACCGACACGACGTTGTGTGCACCGTCTTCTGTCGCATACGAACCCTTGAAGATGCCGCCATTAATGGCGTCATCGCCCACCGCCACCACGAACTTCGGCGACGGCGTCGCGTCATAGGTCGCTTTGAGCGCGCTCGCCATATTGCGCGAGACGGGACCGGTCACGAAGATCATGTCGGCGTGGCGCGGGCTTGCCACGAAGTGCACACCGAAGCGCTCGACGTCGTAGTACGCATTGCCAAGCGCATTGAGCTCCTGCTCGCAGGCGTTGGTGGAGCCAGCGGTCACGACGCGGATCGCGAGCGAACCATTGAAAAGTTTCGCGACCTTGCCGTGTATCTGCTGTCCGACCGCGTGCACGTCGGCGTGCGGAAGAGACGACACGGGTGTGAGGATCGAAGACGGGACAGACGCTATTTTTCTGAAAAGCTGGACAAGCATGGAATGATGGCTCGAGGCTGAAAGTCTGGAGAGTTCATTGAAAATCAATGATATGCAAGGCACGAGCGAGGAACGGACCGATCAATATTCAATATATTGGGAGGGAGTGCCGGAGCTCGTAACGTAGCAGATCGTGATCTTCAGTGGACTCTTAAAAAACAAAAACCGCGAGCGCCAAAGCACATCACGATAATGCCCGCATAGTACCATCTTTCTGGCATGTTTGCAAAGAAAAACCCCACCACGGCGAAGCGCGTGGCGGGGGTCAGGGAACCTTGATGTGGTTACGCGACGTGAATGTCGCGTTGGTGAATATGTGCACTGATGAAACTGACACCCCGCTCGACGAGCGAATTGACGGGGCCGCTGGAGTTGATGAATTCCAGATGTTGACCTTTCAGATGGCTGTATCGATCCATCACGCCCTTTTCGTATTTGACGAATTCCATCAGTACGTCTCTTCGAATGTTGCCAAGCGGGTGCTTCTGCAGCATCCGGTCAACGGTGATGGTGTCGTCGGCTTGGGTGATGAGATAGGTCGGCGGCGTGATGCTGTTGAGGCTCAGGCGGTCTTTCACCAGCAGGTCGTGCATGCGGAATGCTTCGTCGTTCTGGTCGGTACAGGTCGCACACGCTGCCGCATACATCATGGCGTCAAGACCGAAGCCGTGCGAGACGACGATCTTGCCCGTCTTCAGCAGCTGTTCAAGCCCTTTGTGCTTGTTGAACTGCTCAAGGTCGCCCCAGCGATCCAGCAGCTTCGCCGTCGGGAACCTTCTCCGCTCAACGCTGCTCCACAGCAGGGGATGCTGCAAGTCTTCGCTGAAGGGTTTGCCGATGAATTCGAATTCGACATAAGGGAATCTCCTTGGAAGTTCGTGCCGGAGGCCGTTATACAGGCTCAACCGACCGGAACAGGTCTGACCGGATACTGCGAAGAACAGCGCCTTGGAAGTCATCTTATTTTGCACCTTTCTCTTTTCGAGGTTTGATGTAGGAACAACTGATGGACAATCCTACTCCTGCTTTGGCATAGGTCAAGAGCACTTGTCCACTTTTGCGGCGGGAATGGGTATACTATTCGTGCATGCCGATGAAGAAAAAACAGAAAGGTGACAGTAAAAAACGAACACTCCCCATACGCCACTGGAGTCATTCATCACTCATGGCGTTCTTGCGTAATCCGCTCGCCTGGTACAAGCGCTATGTGGAGCAGATCTATGATGATCCGATGTCGCCGTCATCGGTGATCGGGCAGGCGGGACATGTCGCATTGCAGCATTTCTATGGCGGCATCGGCAAAGAAGGCGCGGTTGAGCTCGGCCTTGAGTATCTGCGGAACATCGCCGACTTCGAGATCGATCTCGGCAAAGCACGCTCAAGGGCGGCGAAAAAGAAAAAACGCGCGGCGATGGAGCGCGAGTATCTGCAGGCGGTCTCGTTCTACCTTGAGCGCCCGCCGCGGCATCGCGTACTCGGTGTCGAGCATAAAGCAACGGCCGAGGTGAAGGGGCTCGCGCTTCCGATCAAAGCGGTCTCCGATCTCGTTGTCGTGTCGCGCATCGATCCGAATGCGATCGATATCATCGATCATAAATTCGTGAACGCGTTCAGCGCCGCAGGTGCCTCTAAGACGCTCTTCGTGATGCAGGCGCTTTTCAATTACTACACGGTAAAAGAGACCTTCGGCAAAGAGCCGCTGCGCTTCATCGTGTATGAATGCAAGAAGACGAAGAATGCGGATGGGTCTCCGCAG
>JAKAHS010000036.1 GCA_021814825.1 bacterium
AGGAGAGAGAAATTTTTATGAGTGACGACGAATAAAAATGTTCTTGGCCAAGTCCTCTCCCCAGCACCGATACAGTTGTAACGAAAGACCGTTTATTGTATTGTTCTATGAGCCGCCTCGTTAGCTCAGTTGGTAGAGCAACTCCCTCTTAAGGAGATGGTCGTAGGTTCGAATCCTACACGGGGCACAAATTAAAAAGCCGCTTCTTGCGGCTTTTTAATTTGTGCCCCGTAGCACACGCCTGCGCGTGTGCGTGTAGGATTCGAAAAGGTTGAGTGTATGGGGCGGAGCCGAGCGCAGCGAGGCGAGCACCATACGAAACCTGTACTGCGGCTGTAAGCCGAGAATCCTACACGGCACAGTGCTAGAAAGCTGGTATTACGCCAAGCTCGGCTCCATTTTGAACATGATGAACGGGCTGCGCGGGAGCTTCGTGTGCTTCTTGAGATAGTCCTTGAGTTCGTCGCGTGTGCGGGTCGCAAGGCCGAGCGCGGCAGCCTCTTTCTCGCGGGGGAGTACCGAGAGATAGACGGTCGCGTGAGAAAAGTCTGAAGAGAATTGCGCGCGTGTCACCGTGATGAGCGATTGCGGGCCGGCTTCGCGCGCGAGAAATGTTGCGACCGCGTCGCGCAAGATCTGATTTGCCGTTTCAAGCCGATCTTTCATGGTGTCTCCTTGTTGGCTTTATGAACTTTATAAACGTTACAAACTTTATGAACTTACTTGATCACGGTCGTGAACGATTCGATGTGGTCGCCGGCGGCGACACTCGCGTCGGTCTTGATCATTGCGCCGAACTCTGAGCCGGCCTCGACCTTCTTGGTCGTTACTTTCTGCGACTGAAGGCTCTCGATAGTGCCGCGTCCGAGATCAAGGTCACGACGTGTGATGTGCACTTCGCTTCCGAGCTCAAGCACGCCGCTTTCAACACGTCCGCCGAGTACGACGTTGCGCTTCGCGGAGCTGAATATCTTGAGGATCTTCGCGGAGCCGGTGCTTTCCTCGACGCTCTCGCGCGGTCGGCGGCGCTCAGCCTCTTCGGCGAGCCATTCCGCAAGCCGATAGATGATGTCGAATGTCGCGACGGTGACGCCGAGACGCTCCGCAAGCGTGCGCGCCGTTTCGTCGACCTTCACATTGAAACCGAGGATGATGCCCGGTGTCTCGCTGCCGCCGACGCGCTTTACGTCGGCTTCATTCACCGTACCAACGCCCTGCACGAGGATGCGGAATTGGAGGCGCGGCGAAGAGGTAAGCTTGGCGATCTCGTGAGCGACCGCGTCGCCGGTGCCGGCCGCATCGGTCTTGATGATGATCGGAATGACAAGCGGTACCCCTTCGGTCTGCTCTGCCGCGACGTGCGGCTGCGCCGCTTCTTTCTGCACCGGAGCAGTGTGCTGTGCAACGAGTGCCTCAGCTTCTTTCTTGTTTGCGACCGTCTTGAACTCGCCGCCGACCTGCGGAAGCGAGGAGAAGCCGACGATGCGCACCGGCTGTCCGGCGTGCGCTTCGCGTATCGGCTTGCCCAAGAAATTTTCCATGATGCGCACCGGTGCGAGCGCGCTGTCGACCACGACGAACTGACCGCTATGAAGCGAGCCGTTCTTGATGATAAGAGTCGCTGAAGCGCCGCGCTTGCTTTCGATATGTGATTCGATGACGAGGCCGGTCGCTGCTGCTTTGTCGTCGGAGGATAGCTCGGCGATGTCGGCAGCGAGGAGGATGAGATCGAGCAGTTCCGGAATGCCGACGCCGGTCTTGCTTGAGATGCCGACGAACGGCACGGTGCCGCCGAGGCCTTCAAGGTAGACGCCGTTCTCAAGAAGGGAATTCTTCGCGCGCTCGATATTGGCGGCTTCTTTGTCGATCTTGGTGAGTGCGACGACATACGGCACACCCGCTTCTTCGATCAGTTTGATCGCTTCGATCGTCTGCGGCTTGACGCCTTCTTCGGCGGACACCACGAGGATCGCGACGTCGGCGGCGGAAAGGCCGCGGGAGCGCATGGCAGCGAACGCGGCGTGCCCGGGCGTGTCGAGGAAGGTGATCGTGCGCGCGCCCTGAGGCGTTTCGCGCACGGCTTCATACGCGGAGAGATGCTGCGTGATGCCGCCCGCCTCGCTTTCCACGACATTGGTCTTGCGAATGTAATCGAGCAGCGTCGACTTGCCGTGGTCGATGTGGCCGACGATCGCGACGACCGGTGGACGAGTTGTGGTTGAAGTCTTTGTCATTCTGGTCATTTTGCGATCTTCTTGATGTCTATCTGCTCAAGCGCTTGTTTGATCGCGTCACGCTCCTCGTCGGTGAGTTCGAAGGTTGACGTGCCTTTCGCAAGCGGTTTGCCGTAGACGCTGGTGTTGCCGCTGCGCGTGAAGATCGCGGAAAGCGCGACGCCGTCGCCGTGTTCATCGACGAGCGCAAGCGCGAAACTCTGATTGCCGCCGGATCCGTCGCCTTGGAACGGATTGAAGCGGACGATGCCCATGCCGCGCACGCTCTTCTGAAGTCGTGCTTCGGCATGTTTGAGGTAGACCTCGAGTTCTTCGCGGAATGCCTGGAGTTCGCGCGCGCGGCGGGTGAGCTCGCCGAGGGTGTCCTCAAGCGACTCGCCGCGGCGCAGGGTGAGCTTGCGCAAGCGTCGGTGTGCTACCAGTGCAATGACGCAGGCGATCAATGCCAGCACCAAAGCTCCCGCCGCCGCATATGGCGCTGAAATAGCAAGCATGCCAAGGGCGGAAGTATTGAGAGCGGAGAATGACGAGAATGACATGGACACTACCATACCATATAATGAGGGTGTTATGAAGAAGCCGCACACACCGATCTACGCCGACGCAGCCGCTTCGACGCCGATCCATCCGCGCGTGGGGAAGCGCATGATCGCGCTGCTTGATACGTTCGGCAATCCGGGCGGTCTCCACGCTGAGGCTCTCGCGGCGGCGCAAGAGCTCGAAGGAGCGCGACGCGAGATCGCAGAGGCGATCGGTGCGCATTCAGACGAGATAATCTTCACGGCAAGCGGCACCGAATCGAATGATCTCGCGATCTTCGGTGTCCTCCGGCCGCTCCTTCGGGAACACAAAAGCGTGCATGCGATCACGCTGCCGATCGAACATCCCTCCGTACTTGAACCGCTCGAGTATCTCAAAAAGCACGAAGGTCTCTCGCTTACGCATGTTGAGGTCGATGGGGGCGGTCTGGTATCGCCGAAGGATGTATATGAAGCGATCGCGCCGAACACGGCTTTCATCTCAATTCAGCTGGTCAATAGCGAGATCGGCGTGATCGAGCCGGTGCGCGAGATCGCGAAGATGATCCGCCGCGCCCGCCGCGAGCGCGCCGAGGCAGGGAACACGCTCCCGATCGTATTTCATGTGGATGCTGCACAAGCGCCGCTCTACCTCGATCTCAAAGTCGACGCGCTCGGCGTCGATCTCATGACGCTCGACGCGCAGAAAGTGCAGGGACCTAAGAGTATCGGCGTGCTGTATCGCCGCCGCGGCATCGACGTTGAGCCGATGATACTCGGTGGCACCCAAGAGCGCGGGCAGCGCGCGGGAACCGGGAACTGCGTGCTTGCCGCGGCATTCGCTGAAGCGCTCGCGATCGCACAGAAGGGAGTCGAAGCACGCACAAAAAAAGTCGCCGTGGTGCGCGATTATCTTCTGTCCGAGATACAGAAAGCCATACCGAGCGCAGAGATCAACGGCACGATGAAAAGCCGTATTCCGAATAATCTCAACATTTCGATCCCAGGCCTTGACGGCGAGACCGCGGTCATCGCGCTCGACGCCGCAGGTATCGCGATTTCGACCCGCTCCGCGTGCTCCACTGAAGACGAGAATCCATCGCATGTGCTTGCGGCGCTCGGCCACTCGCAGGGTCGAGCTCGCACGGCGGTCCGCATCACGCTGCTGCCCGACGCGACCAAGCAAGATGCCAAGCGTATCACCCGCGCTCTTTTTGAGGCATATACACTCTATCAAAAGCCACACGATCTAGGTTAAACATACCTGGATGAGCTCAGAACGAAACAGGCGCATAGACCTAGGCAGATGAACCTCTTTTTCTTTGCCTCGACAATATTTTTATGCTATGGTGCAGGTAATTATGGATATCGAACAGTTAAATAGAAAACAGATCGTTCTACTGACACTGCTGGTATCGTTCGTCACGTCGATCGCTACCGGCATCGTTACTGTGTCGCTCATGGAACAGGCGCCGCCGCAGGTCGCTGCGACGGTCAATCACGTGATCGAACGCACAGTGCAGGAAGTCGTGCCGTCAGCTCCGGTCACCTCAACGATCAAGACGGTCGTGGTAAAGAATGATGACCTCGTCACGCAGTCCATCGCGTCCGTGCAAAAAAGCATCGTACGCATCGTCGACAAGGATACGCCTGATATGCTCGTCGCCCGTGGCGTCATTGTCGACGCGAAAGGATTGGTACTGACTGACCGCGGATCGCTCGACCCATCGCTTCACTACCTGGCGATCTTGCAAGACGGCTCGCACGTGCCGGTTTCGCTTCAAGACATGGCGACCT
This sequence comes from bacterium, assembly GCA_021814825.1. GTDB lineage: Bacteria > Patescibacteriota > Minisyncoccia > Phycocordibacterales > SBAW01 > JAKALC01. Next base: position 4,550 of record JAKAHS010000036.1, read on the forward strand.
CGTCACCGATCGCGATCGTATCGCTTGAACTCGGTACTTCAACGCCGGCGCTTACTGCTGCGGTGCTTGCTGACACGACCAAACTCGCGCTCGGACAGACGGTTATCCGCATTGGAGGTTCTGGAGGTGACTCAGTGGGTGAGGGCGTCATAGCGACATTGCCGGATGGTTCAAGCGGCAGTAATGTCATCGAAACGACCGTCTCGTCGGCGACGCCGGGCTCAGTGCTCACGACGCTCTTTGGCGAGGTGATCGGCATCGTCACGACCGACTCGCTGTCGAAGGGGGGTGAATTCTATAGTATGCCGGGCACACTTAAGACATCTTCTTCGGCGAACAATACATCTCAGGCTTCTTCTGCAAACAATAGTAATGTCGCAAACGCCGCGTCAGCGCGGTAGAGTCCGTCTGCTCTTGATTCCTCGGTGCGCTCTTCTCAATTTTTCATTTTTCACTTTAAATTTTTAACTTGCCTATGCCTCCATTCGATCACTTCACCACCAAAGCCAAAGAAGCCGTGCGCAAGGCGCATGAGCTTGCCGTCGAGCGTGGACAGAATCAGGTCAACCCGATGCATCTGGTCGCGGCGATCCTCATTCAAGAGGAGAACGCCGTGCTTTCGCTTCTGGATAAACTTGAGGTCGATACCGAGCTTTTGTTCGACACGGTCTTCGAAATGATCGAAGCGCCAGATTCTGCATCCGTGCTCTCGCCGACCTATCAGCTCTACCTCACGCCGGACCTTGTGCAGTCGCTTGAGCGCTCCGCAAAGATCGCTGCCGACATGCATGATGAGTTTGTCTCGCCAGAACACCTTTTCCTTGCGATGCTTGAAACGGCGATCTCGGTGCGTGACACGCTCGCACGATTCCGGGTAACCGCCGACAACGCGACGCGCGCACTCGTCGAACTTCGCAGCGGTCACGGCGCCCCGGTCTCCGAGCAGAACAAGAAGAATCGTGCGATCCCGAAGTATACGCGTTCGCTCACCAAACTCGCGCAGGAAAACAAACTTGATCCGGTCATAGGCCGCGACGAGGAGATCAGCCGCGTCATTCAGATCCTCTCGCGCCGCACCAAGAATAATCCGATCCTCATCGGCGAAGCGGGCGTCGGCAAGACCGCGATCGCAGAAGGGCTTGCGGCGCGCGTTGCCGTCGGCG
>JAKAHS010000037.1 GCA_021814825.1 bacterium
GTGGTCGGCCCGCGCCACGCAAGCCCCTACGGCAAGCGCGCCGTGGCGTGGATCATCGCGGGGCTGGTCGGATACAAGATCGCGATCGTATCCGGCCTCGCGCTCGGGATCGACGCCGACGCGCACACCGCGTCGCTCGCAGCAGGACTTCCCACCATCGCCGTGCTTCCCTCAAGCGTCGATGATGCGAGTATCTATCCATCGACCAACCGCGCACTCGCCGCGCGCATTCTACAGAAAGGGGGCGCGTTGCTCAGCGAATATCCGGAAGGCTCGCGTGCAGCGATGTGGACGTTCCCGGCGCGCAATCGCATCATGGCAGGGCTCTCGCATGCAACCCTCATCGTCGAAGCATCGGAGAAGTCGGGCACGCTCATCACCATGCGGCTCGCACTCGACTATAACCGCGAAGTGTGCGCAGTACCGCATCCGATCGGAAGTGAAAGCGGCGCCGGCAACAATCGTCTCATTCGCGAAGGCGCCACGCTCATCCGCAATGCCGATGATCTGCTCGAAGTGCTCGGCTTGCGATCATCGACCGACCCAAGAGAAGCGCCACACACGCTGCCGCTTGATCTCAGCGACCCCGAGCGCGCACTCCTCATCGCACTCACCACGCCACTCACGCGCGACGAACTGTGCACGCTCTCAGGACTTCCTGCGCAGCACCTCAATATCGCGCTCTCTTCTCTCTCCATTCGCGGCCTTGTCATAGAGCGGCTCGGCAAGATCGAACGCTGCTGAACCTGCACGCCGCACGTTTCGTGCGGTGTTTTCTTTGTCTCGCGGTTTGGTTTAACCACGAGAGTGAGGGTTTGTTGCGAAAAGACTCTCGGAGCGCGACGGAGCGAGAGTGAGCCGATTTTTCAGCAGAAAAATACGGCGGTCTTTTCGTAATAAACCCGAACGTAAATTTTGACAAAAAAAGCAATGCGCGGTAGTTGTTAAGGTTACATACTATGAGACTAGTCATCGTCGAGTCGCCGTCAAAAGCAAAAACGATCGAAAAGTATCTGAAGGACATCGATCCCCAGGGCGATTTCGTCGTGCGCGCGTCCGTCGGTCATGTGCGCGATCTTCCGAAGAGCAACAAGCAAGCGATCGACATCGAAGGAGGCTTCGTGCCGCACTATGAGGTGTCGCCCCAGAAGACCAAGGTCGTCGCTGAATTGCGCACACTCGCAAAAGAGGCAGACCAGATCATTCTCGCAACCGACCCCGACCGCGAAGGAGAAGCGATCGCATGGCATCTGAAGCAGGTTCTGGAAGAACCGGCGAAGAAGAGCGCGAAAAACGCGAAGCGTTTTTCGCGCGTCACCTACCACGAGATCACGCACGACGCGGTGGCAGAAGCGTTCGCTCACCCGCGCGACATCGATGAACATCTGCGCCAGGCGCAAGAGGCGCGTCGCGTCCTTGATCGCCTCGTTGGCTACGATCTCTCCGGCCTCATATGGAAGAAGGTCCGCTACGGACTCTCCGCCGGCCGCGTGCAGTCGCCGGCGCTGCGCATCATCATGGAGCGCGAGCGCGAGATCCGCGCATTCGTACCCGAACGCTATTTCGTTATCACCGCAGAGACGCAGACGCCGCGCAAAAACAAACTGACGCTCACCTGTGCAGAGGAGCCGCGCGACGAAGCCTTCGCACAGAAGATCATCGACAGCGTGAAAAAAGACGGTCTCACTGTCTCCGACGTCGTCGAGTCTGAAATGAAGCGATCAACGCGGCCACCGTTCACCACCTCGACCCTTCAGCAAGCTGCATCGTCGCGCCTTAGCTATTCTCCATCCAACACGATGCGCATCGCGCAGAAGCTGTATGAAGCCGGCCTCATCACCTACATGCGCACCGACAGCGTCAACCTTTCCGCCGGCGCGCGCAGCGCAGCGCTCTCGTATATAGAGAAGCAGTACGGCAAGGAATACGCCGCGTCGCACGCGTTCAAAGCAACGAGCAAGAACGCGCAGGAGGCGCACGAAGCGATCCGGCCGACCGACGTGACGCGCAAAAGCGCAGGCAGCACGCCGGATCAGAAGAAACTGTACGAACTCATTTGGAGCCGCACGGTCGCGAGCCAGATGGCGGACGCGCGCCTGCTCAAGACCAAGATCGTCACCAACAGCAAGGACGCAGACATCCCTGCATTCACCGCCAACGGTTCGCGCGTCGTCTTCGACGGCTGGCTCGCTGCCGATCCTGCCGCACGCGGTGAGGATGTCGAGCTGCCCAAGGTCGACGCCGGCGACGCGCTCAAGCTCATCGACATCACCTCGCTTGAAAAATTCACCACACCCCCTGACCGCTACACGGAAGCCGGTCTCATCAAAGAACTTGAGAAGCGCGGCATCGGCCGCCCGTCCACCTACGCGTCGATCATGTCGACGCTGCAGGACCGCGAGTATGTCGTGAAAGAAGGCCGTTCGCTGCGTCCCACCGACGTCGGCGATGTCGTGTCGACCTTCCACGAAAAGAATTTTCCGGTATACATCGGCGATTCGTTCACTGCTGAGATGGAGGACGAGCTCGACGATATCGCGGGCGGCAAGCGCGAGTACGTGAAGACATTGAAAGATTTTTACGGTCCGTTCCGCAAAGAGGTCGAGATCAAAACCAAAGAAGCCGGCAAGATCACCGACCTCGGCGAAGCACCAAAAGAATTCCCCTGCCCCGAATGCGGCGCACCGATGGTCTATAAACTCTCGCGCGCCGGCCGCTTCATGTCATGCTCTCGCTTCCCTGATTGTATCGGCGCGCGCACAGAAGAAGGCGCGATCATTTCCAAAGAACCGTCAGAGCCGCTCGGCATCTACCCGGAGACCGGCGAGCCGATCTATCTTCTTGATGGTCGCTTCGGTCCGTATGTGCAGGTTGGCGAAGCGAAGAAAGGAAGCAAAAAGAAACCGCGGCGCGCATCGGTCCCGAAGGAAAAAGATCCGACGACCGTCACGCTCGAAGATGCGCTTCACTACCTCGCCCTGCCGCGCACGCTCGGGCTTCATCCAGCAACCGGCAAAGAGATCGTTGCGAGCGTGGGTCGCTTCGGTCCCTACATCGTGCACGACGGCGACTTCCGTTCACTGAAGCAAGACGACGTCTACACGATCACGCTCGATCGCGCACTTGAGATCCTCAGTGAAGAAAAGAAGCGCCGCGGCTTCGCGCGAAAAAAGAAAGCGGAGTAGAAAACTCTCTGAGAGAATGAGTGGCGCGAGACTTCGTCTCGCGCCACTTTCGTTTTCGTTTATAGTTGCGCGCGGCGCACGGCAGGTCTATGCTGAGAACATGTCTGCGGCAAACACCTCCCAACTTTCCAATACCGCCAAAACAAGCGGCGCGAAAAGCATTATCGCGCTCATGCGTGAACCGACCGAAGCCGATAAAGCGCTCGTTGAGAAAGCTTACACATTCGCCGCAACCGCTCACGAAGGACACAAGCGCCTCTCCGGCGAGCCGTACCTCACTCACCTCGTCGCCACAGCAGAAGACCTCGCACGCCTCGGCATGGGTGCCAAGACGATCGCCGCAGGTCTCCTCCATGATTGCGTGGAGGACATGGGTGTCGGACTGGATACCATCGAGAAAGAATTCGGCAAGGAGATCGCGTTCCTCGTCGACGGCGTCACCAAGCTCGGCAAACTCAAGTATCACGGCACCACCCGCCACGTGGAGAGTCTGCGCAAACTTCTGATCGCCACGTCGCAAGATGTTCGCGTGCTCATCATCAAACTCATGGACCGCTTGCATAACATGCGCACGCTTAAATATGTCCGGCCGGAGAAGCGCCAGCGCATCGCACTCGAGACCTTGGAGATCCACGCCGCGATCGCCCACCGACTCGGTATGGGTGTCGTACGCCGCGAACTTGAAGACCTCGCCTTTGAATACGCCTATCCGAAAGAATTCGCCGAGACCAAGAAGCTGGTAACCGAACGCGAGAAAGAAACGCAGAAGCGCCTCGACGACATGACGCGCAAGCTCAAACGCGGGCTTGCAGAAGCAGGCATCACGCACTTCGAGATCGATTCGCGCGTCAAAGGACTCTACAGTCTGTGGCAGAAGCTCAAGCGAAAAGGCGGCGAGGTAGAGAACGTGCACGATGTTGCCGCGCTGCGCGTCGTGGTCGATTCAGTCGCGGATTGTTATCACACACTCGGCATCGTGCATGGACTCTGGCAGCCGATCCCTAACCGCATCAAAGACTACATTCGCGTACCGAAGCCCAATGGGTATCAAAGCCTGCACACCACGGTCTTTTCCGGCGACGGCGGCATTGTCGAGATCCAGATCCGCACATTCCAGATGCACGATGAAGCGCTCTTCGGCGTCGCATCGCACGTGTCATACAAAGAAAAGACTCCGAGCCGCGACGAGATCAGCGGCGCGGAATCCGGCAAGCAATCGAGTTTCGATTGGGTGAGAAGTCTCATGCCGCGCATTGCGCGAAAAAATGCTGTCAGTAAGGTCGACACGCTCAGTACGAAAGCACTTACGCCGCGCAAACCGAACTATCACGGCCAAAAGGGCGAACCGGAATGGCTTGCAGAGCTCACCGAGCATACCGATGATCCCGACTTCGAGACGGTCATCAAGACCGACGTCTTCAGTCATCGCATCTTCGTCTTCACGCCCAAGGGCGACACGATCGATCTTCCGCAAGGTTCGACGCCGATCGATCTCGCCTACGCGGTCCACTCCGATATCGGCGATCATGCCTTCGGCGCGAAGGTGAACGGCAAAATGGTGCCGCTCAGTTCAGAACTTGAGAACGGGGACATCGTCGAGATCGAGACGAAGAAGTCGGCACACCCGACCGCCAAATGGCTCAACTTCGTAAAGACCACCATGGCGCGGCGGCATATACGCACGACGCTTGAGAAAAAGAAGTGACATAACAGCCCGCATCTTTTCGCGCCCTTTCGGCACTTCGTGAAAAACATTCGTCATCGTACGATGAGTACGTCTCCTCTTGTTTTTCACGGGAGCCTCCAAAATCGCGCAAAAAATATGCGGTCTGGCTTTTGACTTCTCTACAGCGAGAAACTGTTCGGATCGAATTCGTTCTCGTCGATCTCCTTCTCCGCTGCGGTACGATCATCGATCGGCGCCTGCGGCTCGCCTCCTACTTCAGCCGACGTGCCGTTCATCGCCAGCACTTCTTCAACCGTCTGCGGCCGCACGGTGACGGTCTGATTGAGGCTGCCGAGCGCCGCAAAGAGAATGCGCAGATCATCTTCGCCGAAGAAATCGATCGTGAGTTTGCCGCCGTTCTCTCGCGGTTCGATCATCACGCGCGTGCCAAGCTTCTGCGAGAGTTCGCGTTCCATCTCGATCACCTCCGGCGCATAGATGTACTCCTTCTTGCGCACGCGATCGAATGCGATGCGGCGCGCGATATTCTCCGCATCGCGCACGTTGATCTTCTTGAGCATGATCTCGCGGAAGAGCGTCTGCTGCTCTTGCGGACGATCGATGAGCATGAGGAGCGGGCGCGTGTGTCCTTCAGTGATGCGGCCTTCCGCAAGCGCGCCCTGCATCTCCTCCGGCAACATGAGAATACGGATCGTGTTGGAGACATAGACGCGGCTCTTGCCGACGCGCGGTGCGATGTCGGTATGCTCGAAGCC
>JAKAHS010000038.1 GCA_021814825.1 bacterium
GAGTCGATCGAGATCTCGGGAGACGTGATCGGCGAGAAGGAACCAACCGCGCCACTCTGTGTCGACTTCATCAAGCAGCTGCCCGTAAAACCGCTGCCGCAATCTGCCGCCCCCGCAAAGCGATAAACGATCTGGTCGTTCGGATCCGTCCTCTTACCATTACTACCCTCGACCGACATATACGACGACCCATACGGACCAGGGCAATCTTGCATAACGGTCGGGTTCCCCATCAAGAGAAAGGTATCGCCCTGGCCATCCGTACAATGATATGTCGTGCCGGTACGAACCGTGCGTGACATATCATCAAGTGCAAAATTGAGATTGTTGATGATCGATTGCAGGGATTGCGCTTTGCTGTCGGCATTAATGATACTGACGAGCGTGGTCATGGATATCAGCATAACAATAGTGAAGAGCGACACCGCGACCATCATCTCAATGAGAGTGAACCCTCGACGGCTAGTTGGCAGTTTGCAGTTTGCAGATAGCAGCAAAAACCAGCGGCGTATGCTTCTGCCTTCTTGATCTTTGCTTTTTGATCCTTGATCCTTCATGCTATTGGGCTTCTCCCTGTACCGTGATAAGTCCGGTCGAGGTTACAGACGTAGTACGTGTGCTCCCCGCCGGAGACGACACCGTGATGATCGCGCCCGCGTACGGCTGCGACGTATTCGAGTCCACGATAATGAGTGCGTTCGGATTTGGTCGTTTGAAAGAGATGGTGATACCGGTCGCGATACTCTGCGGCGTGCACGAGGTGATCCCCGCTGGCAGCGGCGATGGACAGCCGGCCGCGCAGATCATGGAACTGCCGGTGGTCGCACAAATATCACTGATGGCAAACGAATTCTGTAGGAGAAAATTCTCTTCGATCGCGCTCGTTCCGTCGTCGAAGATACCGTTGTTATTCAGGTCAGCGAACAGCGAGTAAGACGCGTTCGGAACATTGATGATGGAGACCGGAAAGAATACGCCATAGGCGGCGTTGAAGTCGCCAGACGTGGCCTCTCGCACCGACACGCCGTAGAGCTGCGCCGTGCGAAGAGAAAGACCGACTTCGTATGCAAGACTTCGCAACAGGACGGAACTGTTGAAACGCCCCGTGTTGAACAGAACCACCATAGTGATGAGCACCATGATCGCCGTCACCACCATGAGCTCAATGAGCGTAAACCCTGCAGTGAGGCTTGCCGTAACTCCTGTCGTACGATCGGACATCCCCCCGCCTTTCGATACCGAAGGATGCATCAGCCATTGGTACGCGCTTGATATGGCACGCACGACGACGGCACGACCTACTGACGGGGCAAAACCGCGCGCATGGGCATGGCGTTCTCTGCGTAATTCAAAGAAGCGGGGTGAAGATATCGACATGGAAAAAGAAAACGACCGCGGCGCCAAGCACGAGGAACGGCGCAAAGGGGACTTCACTTTTCATTGTATAGCTCGCCGCGTCCTTCTCCAAAGCGCTAGCGGGTACAAGTGTCCGCTTTGAGCGCCATGAAGAATATGCAAGAAGCAAAAGACCGACGATCGCACCGGACCAGAACGCGATACACAAAGCAGTAAAGGCTCCTGCAAGACCGAGCATCCAACCGAGTCCTAGCTCAAGAAGCGGGTCCCCCCACCCCATCCACCGTCCGCGCGAAACAAGAGCGAGAACGAAGAGCGGCAACGCTGCGAGCACGCCGCTTCCGAGCGCCAAGACAGATGGAGTGATAAGCGTGCATGAACCATCGGAGCATGAGAGCACTGTACTGACCAAACCGACCGCACCAGTCAGAGCCAGAGCTTCATACGGGAGAATGGTATGCCGAATATCATAGACGACCGCAAACAACAGCGTCATCCACATCACAAAGAAAATACTGAACGCAAGCGGACTAGGATAGATCGCGATCACTCCGACCGAGAGGATGCCCCCGATAAGTTCTACGAGCGGGTACTGCCACGATAAGCGTCCGCCGCAATATCGACAGCGAGCACGAAGAGCGATAAAAGAAAAGATCGGCACCAGGTCGAGCGCTCCGAGCGTATGGTTGCAATGCATACATCGCGATCGGCCATTCATTCCCACGCCAGTGCCATAGCGGAACACAAGCGCATTGATGAAACTGCCGAAGATGGCACCAAGAAGAAAAGCAAAAAGAAGAAGCATAGTGTTAGTATATAGCCACTAACCACTAGCCACTAGTAAACCAAGAGCCCGACAACTTTCGTTGCCGGGCTCTTGGTTTTGAGTTCCCTAGTGGCTAGACCCTAGCGACTGATCCATTACGGACGGATATCGTACACATTGCCGGTACCAGCAAAGTCAGCGCCGCTGCCGGTGCACACTGCACCGTCCTGTGTGGCAGTGCCATAGGCACCTCCGACCGCTCCGCCGAAACGGCCATTGAGTGCCGGATTATTCGACTGTTCGAGCGTAGCGCCGAGGTGGTAGCTTCCACAGCTCGCCGCACTGCTTCCTTCACCCTGCAAGCCTGCGTACATATATGAGGTCGACGTCCCCTGCGGATCGGTCGGCACCGATGCTATATACTTCGGAGCAAGCACTGCAAGCGTGGCGGGATACTGACCATTGTCATTGTTATAGAGCTCAAGTGCATTCTGGATCTGCTTGGTGTCGGCAAGACGGCGTGCATCGCGCGACTTAACACGAGCCTGATTGATCGAAGCGAGAATGATGCTGGCAAGGATCGCAATGATGGCGATGACGACCAAGAGTTCGATGAGGGTGAAACCGCGAGTAAATGTTTTTTTCATAGAAATGAGCTTTTCTAAAATTACAGCTAAAAGCGCACCTAATCAGTATACACCAATGTTTTACGGGCGCACACAATAATAATAGGTGGTGCCGGAGGTGGTGCACGTGGCACCGCTGTTGGTCGGTTTTGTCGCGCTCTGCGCCAAAACCGATGTGTTATTGTTTTCCAGCTGGATCTGCATCACATAGCTGTAGCATTTGCCGGTCGAACACACCGCGGAACCGACCGTCCCGTCAGAAAGTGACTGATATTGATAGGTGTAGCTTCCCGGGTCAGACGGCATGGCTGAGATGTAGGTTGGCGTGAGGGCGCTTGCAAGACCAGTGCTCAAATTACCGAATGTTGCCAAGATCGGGTACCCGCCGTTGTCGTTGTTATACAACTCAAGTGCCAACTGGATCTGTTTTACATCGGCGATACGCCGTGCGTCGCGAGACTTAGTGCGCGCCTGGTTGAGAGACGCCAAGATAATGCTTGCAAGCATAGCGATGATGGCAACCACAACGAGGAGTTCGATAAGAGTGAAGCCTCGTGTCTTAGATGTATGCATATTCGACATTATACGGTAAAATAGATAATTAAGGAACGGGCTGTGGACAACCGCCCTGCCTCTTCTCCGGTCAGATGGTGTTCGCGAGATTGTAGATCGGCACCAAGATCGATGCCAGCAAGAAACCGACGCCAACCGCTAGCGCCACGATAAGCGCCGGTTCGATGAGCGAGACCAGCGTATCCACAGCAGAGTTCACCTCTCGCTGATAGAACTTCGACAAGCGTTCAAGGACGCTGCCCAACTCCCCCGTCTCTTCACCAACCTGGATCATCTGCGTCAAAATAGGTGGTATCTCGCGAGGATTATGGCGCAACGCCGCAGACATTGAGCTTCCGGTCTTCACCGCATCAGCAGCATCGGAGAGGATACCGCGAAACACCGTGTTGTCGACAACTGATGCGCTTATCTCAAGGGCGCGCACCGCAGCGATGCCTGAAGAAAGCATGACGTGCATGTTGTCGGCAAGACGCGCTAAATATAGCTTGCGGTAGAGGTCGCCTACGAACGGGAGTGATAATTTCATGCGATCGACCTCAAGCTTTCCGCTCGGCGTCTGCATCCACCTCACCAGCGCAAAGCCTCCGATGATGATCGCGATGAGCAAGAAAACGCCGTAATCGACAAAGAACATACTGAGGGAAATGACGAGCTGTGTGTAAACAGGCAGACTTCCGCCGGATTCCGTAAGGATCGGGGTGATCTTCGGAATAACGAAGGTAAGCATAAGTATGACCACGGCGATGAATGTGACGAGGACGAACGCCGGATAGATGAGCGCGTTGCGCGCGCGAGAAGTAAGCTCGAATGATCGATCGAGGTAATCCGCGAGGTAGGCGAATGTCTGATCCAATTTACCGGTCTCTTCGCCGGCACGAACCATGCTGACAAAGAAATCGGAAAACAGCTTCGGATGCTTCTCAAGCGCACGCGAAAGATTTTCACCGGCCTGAAGATCGTCAGATATCTGAATGAGCGCTTCTCGCATCTGCGCCTTTTCTGCTTGTTCGGCGAGCAGCTGAAAGACGCGGAGCGCTGATACCTGCGCCTCAAAAAGAGTTGAGATTTCTCGCGACAAAAGCACCACATCGCGACCAGACACGCCCCCTCCCCACGTGAACATAGTGAGGATATTCTGCTTAGAACCGCCGGTACTCGTGATCGAGACGATCGTCAAGCCGCGTCTCTGCAGAGACGTGACCGCCATGTCCTCCGACTGCGCGTCGACGGTCCCTTCCGACGTGCGTCCTTCAGCGTCTATGGCTTGGTATTGATATAGCATAGTGAAGTATTCCTCGATCGACTACAGAAGTCTTTGTAATGTCTTCGGATTCCAAGAATGCGCGTACGCGGTCTCGACAGTGATCTCACCAGAGCGCACCAACTCGGCGAGCGACCGATTCATATCGATCATACCATCTCGGCTGCTGGTCTCGATCACAGTCTGAAGTTCATGCGTGCGCTTTTCACGGATCAGGTTCGCGACCGCTTCATTGTTGATGAGAAGTTCGAACACCGGCAAAAGACCGCCCGCCGTGCGCGGCACCAAACGTTGCGAGAAAATGCCGATGAGAGAGCTGGCGAGCTGCGCGCGGATCTGATCCTGCTGCGTCGCTCCGAATGAGTCTATGATACGATCGATGGTCTGTGCCGCATTGTTCGTGTGGAGCGTCGAAAGGACGAGGTGTCCGGTCTCTGCTGCCGTGACTGCCGTTGCCATGGTCTCTGGCGTGCGCATTTCTCCGATCATGATAACGTTCGCGTCTTGTCGAAATACCGACTGAAGGCCGGTTTGGAAATCCGCGGTATCGATGCGAACCTCGCGCTGGTCGATAATGGACATTTTATTCTCGAACAAGAACTCGATCGGATCTTCGATCGTGACCACATGCTCCGTGCGCGTCTGATTGATGATCTCCAGCATGCTGGCGAGCGTGGTTGTCTTTCCCTGCCCTACCGGACCGACCACCAGAAAGAAACCTTGCTGGCGCGCCGCGAAATTCTCAAGGACCTGCGGGAGGTTGAGTTCGGCGAGCGTGCGAATGGTACGCGGGATGAGGCGCAGTGCGATGCCGATGGAGCCGC
>JAKAHS010000004.1 GCA_021814825.1 bacterium
CATGGCCGACGATCGTGACCGCTAATAATTCAGTGACCGGCGGCGGCTTTACGTATACGCCATCGACCTATACCGCTCAAGCGACGACTACATGGCCGACGATCGTGACCGCTAATAATTCAGTGACCGGCGGCGGCTTTACGTATAATCCGTATAATGGTAACGGTAATTATTACGCGAATAACTATAACGGCTCTACAAACTATGCAGCGCCGACCTGTACGCTCACCGCGTATCAGAACTACATCAATCAGGGCGGCAATACCACGCTGTCGTGGTCGAGCAACAACGCATCATATGGATATATCGCAGGTATCGGAACCGTACAGACGAATGGTACGGCAGTGGTCGCACCATCACAAACGACCGGCTATACCGCGACGTTCTACGGTCCGGCTGGACAGACGAACTGTTACGCGACCGTAGTAGTGAGCGGCACAACGCAGGCGCCGGTCGGTTCGATCTCACTTTCGCAGGTTCCGTATACCGGTCTCGACCTGGGACCGATCGGCACGATCATCTATTGGCTGACACTTCTCATCATCTGTGCGCTTGTCGCCTATGCACTCGTCGTGAAGCGTATTCAGGATTCGTTCCTTATGAATGTACGTATCGTACTCTTCGGCCATCCGGAGAAGGCATCTCATCCGGTATATAAGAAGGCACAGATGAATGCGATCAAGGCGGAACCAGCTAGTACGGCGGGCGCACCGACGACCACGGTTGGTGGCGTTGAGTTGCCGACCGCCTCAGCGTCGTCATCAGAGGACAAGACCGATGACTTCATCATGAGCCAGATCACTAGGGTCAAGTAATTAGCCACTGGGGTGTAGCCATTAGGGGTAACAAAAAGATCGCTTGCCTATGGCAAGCGATCTTTTTGTGTGAGTTTCTCTCATAGCCATTAGCTTAGACCCTCGTGGCTATCTCTTCCTTCAGTTTCTCTACGATCGCTTTGATCGAGAGGCTGCCGATCTTGCCGTGGTCGCGGCTCTCAAGCGTCGCTTCGTTGTTCGCTACTTCGGCGTCGCCGATCACGAGCAGATAGGGGATCTTCGCGTGTTTTGCGTTGCGGATCTTTTTGCCGAGCGATTCGTCGGAGTGATCGAGATCGGCGCGGATGCCTGCTTTGCGCAGTGCGTCGCGTGCAGCTTGTGCGAAATCGGCATGTTTCTCGCTGATCGGAAGTACGATCGCTTGGATCGGTGAAAGCCAGGTCGGGAAGTTGCCGGCAAAGTGTTCGATCATGACCCCCATGAAGCGCTCAAGCGAGCCGGAGATCGCGCGGTGAATGACGACCGGACGCTCGCGCTCGCCCTTTTCGTTGATGAATGAAAGATCGAAGCGCTCCGGCAGATTGAAGTCGCACTGGATCGTGGCGAGCTGCCACTCGCGTCCGATCGCATCCTTGAACATGAAGTCGAGCTTCGGTCCGTAGAATGCCGCTTCGCCCTCGACGCGCTTGTAGGGAAGATCGTTCTGACGCGCCGCGTCCTCAAGAGCTTTCTCTGCAGTGTCCCACACCTCGTCGCTTCCGAGATACATTCCCTCCGGTCCGCGCACCGAGAGACGCACCCAGTAGCCGTCGAGCATGTTCATGGTCTTGTAGAACTCTTTGATGACTTCGACGATGGTCGAAACTTCCTCACCGATCTGCGTCGTGCGGCAGAATAAGTGGCCGTCGTCTTGCGTGATCGAGCGCACGCGCGTGAGACCTGCGAGCTGGCCGGTCTTCTCGTCGCGGTAGACAGTCGCCGGTTCGAAGTATCGCACCGGCATGTCACGATACGAGAACTGATTGTCGGCGAAGATCTGCATGTGGTGCGGGCAGTTCATCGGCTTCATGAAGAATTTTTCTTCTTTGCCGGAGACACGGAAGAGCTCGTCGCCGAATTTCGATGCATGACCGGACGTTTCGTACAGTGCTTCTTTCGCGAGGTGCGGCGTCCAGACGCGCGAGTATCCTTTGTCCTTGTGGAGCGACCAGAGATATTCTTCGATCTCGCGGCGGATGATCGCGCCGTTGGGCTGCAGCAAGGGCAGACCGGAACCGACCAGCGGCGAGAGTGTGAAGATCTTGAGCTCAGCGCCTAGCTTGCGGTGATCGCGTTTAGCCGCTTCTTCTTGCTGCAGAAGGTACGCATCGAGCTCCTCCTTGGTGTCGAACGCAAGGCCGTAGATGCGGGTAAGCATCGTGTTCTTTTCATCACCGCGCCAATAGGCGCCCGCGATGCGATCGAGCTTGAACGAGTCGGGCGCGATCTCCTTCGCGGGATCCTCTGCATGGCCGCCGCGGCACAGGTCGGAAAACGCGGACGGATGCGGACTGGACGCGGACTCGCGCGGACCGGAAGTGTAGACGGTGAGCGGTTCACCCTTTTGCACGAGCTCATCTATGAGTTCGAGTTTGTATGGATTGTCTTTGAATAGTGTACGAGCATCTTCACTGGATATTTCTTTACCGACGACAGAACCCCATGTCTTCAATAGCTCGTGCATCTTTGCTTCGATCTTCGGCAAGTCGGCTTCAGTTGGTTTATGTCCGCGTGAGTCCGCACCCGTTCCGCGCTCTTCCGCGTTCATTCCGCGTGAGTCCGCATTATTAAAATCGAAGTCGTAATAAAAACCATTCTCGACCGTCGGGCCGATGGTCGCTTTGGCATTCGGATACATTTCCATGACTGCTGCCGCGAGCAGGTGGGCGAGGGTGTGACGTTTATTTTCGATCGATGACATAGTAAGAAATCGTTAATGAATAGTAACTGAGGAGTCTGATGAAGATCGATGAAGTGCAAGGCGCGAGCGAGGAGTGAACCGAGCAATACTGGATTGGTATTGTGAGGGAGCGCCGGAGCTCGCAACGCAGCAATTCACGATTTTCATAAGACTCAAAAACGCCCTGGCAAAGATATGACAAGTCATATCTTTGCCAGGGCGATCTTTTTGAGAACCGCGGTTCCACCTAGCTTCCTGCGGCTGCCCGCAGACACTCTTTATCGGTCGGATTAGGCTTTCGCGCATCTGCTCTTGGTTGGTAGCCAAGACAATCTCCGATAAGGGAATGCTAGCATTGATCGTGTTGTGCGGTCAATGATTATCTAAAGTGTGATTGTTGCAACATCACTTTGGCATGGTACTCTTTTGGATAAGAGTGCTGCCTACCTCAGAGCGCCTAATAGCTAAACAGCTATGATCTTGGCGTTCAAAACAAGACGATGGCGCACGATCTCTTTTTTAATGGCCGCTACTTTTTTGGTAGTGGTATCGGCAGCGCGTGTTCAAGCCTCCAGCGTGCCCATGTTCAACGGTCTGCGCTGGACTGGTGCCGATGGTTCCGTGCTCGACATACGAGATGGCGGAACGTATTCCGTGCCGATCGGTGCGGCAGGAACCGCACAGACCGGCGTCGCCGTACCCACCAGTCCCTCCAGCGAGCTTGATGGCATGCTCTATCATATATCGGCATCGACCGGCAGTCGCGAATTCGTCGCCGATATCAGCGGTCTCCAGCCGCAGGCATTCACATGGCAACAAGCGGGCGACTATGAGCTCGACATCTACTACTCACTAAATCTAGAAGGCGGGGTAGTAAATGACCGGTCCCTGGCCGGCCGTGTTCTCGCGCTCTTGATCGGCAATGTCGTCTACGCTGCCCCCTCTGCCGGTCAGACACCATTTGCGACCATACGCTTTACGATCAACGATTCGTCCGGCCCGCGGGTCGACAATGTGCTGTTCTTGCCGGGGATCGAGGGAAGTACGCTTTATGACGAGGGGACGGGAAAGGAAGTGTGGCTTCCAGACAATGATGCAACGGCAGACGAGCTGCGCCTGAACGCAGATGGCACAAGCGTGAATCCTGATATCACTGCGTCTGGCGTACTCGCTCAGGCAGGCCCAGCACAACTCAATCATGTCATATACGCAAACCTGCTACAGGAGATGGGAGATTGGGAGACGACCTATCACATCACCGCTACTTCGACCCCGTATGACTGGCGTCTTGATTACGACACCCTTCTCAATAATGGGCGCAAGCTCGCAGATGGTCACATAAGCTATTTGCAGGCTCCCGAGACAGGGCATGATCCTTATCTCATCGAGACTCTCAAACAACTTGCAGCGACCTCAAAGACTGGCAAGGTGACCATCATTGCGCACAGCAACGGCGGTCTTCTCGCTAAAGCGCTCATGCAGAAGCTTGGCGACGCGGAAACGGTACGACTTATTGATGACGTTATTCTTGTTGCGTCACCGCAGCTCGGGACGCCGCTTGCAGTCTGGAGTCTGCTAAATGGTCACGATGCAGGGATCCTTAATGCACTTTCTGACGAAAAAGCGCGCAGCCTGTCGCTGAACATGCCGATGACATATAGTCTGCTACCATCATCGCCATACTTCACTTATGTTGATGATCCCGTCGTCACTATTTCTTCATCTGCACTGCCGTCATGGGCAAGTGCATATGGAAGCGTCATGCATTGGGCACAGGGCTTGTATAACTTTATTACGGATTCCGCCGGCACGCGCGCAGCTCCCGCCTATGATGATCTTGTTGATCCTCAAATAGGGAATGCCGCCCTACTCGCAAGGGCTCAAGCGGCACATGTGATACTCGATAGTTGGACGCTGCCTCCAAGCGTGCATCTTTATACCATAGCTGGGTGGGGGAATGAGACATTTGCGAGCGTGAATTACTATGGCATCCCAGAAACGATTAGTTTTTGTGCTCAACTCACAGGCAGCACCTGCGCGTATTATGGACATGAGATCGTCATGAGTACTACCACAAGTCCACGCATGGTGATAGACGGCGATGGCACAGTCATCGCGCCGAGCGCATCGTGGGCTAGTGGAGCGGCGAACGCTCAGAGATACTGGGTGAATCTGGATGACTACAACGGGTGGCTCGAACATCAATCAGGTATTGCGGACGCGCTTTGGGGCACTCATCATGAAAACATATTTAACATTCCGCAGCTCCGCACACTCCTTATATCAATCATCACAGCTTCAGCCACCCCATCGCTCCCTCAATACATCAGCACTTCAACGCCAGCGTATACCGGCGATATGGACCGTCTTCACTTCGTACTCCACTCACCGCTTACTCTTGGGTTCATCGACACCTCAGGCAACTACACAGGCTTCACAGCTACTACGACCGAATTCAATATACCCGGCGTCGACTATGAGCGCTTCGGAGAAGTGCAGTGGCTTTCGGTCCCTAAGAGTCTGGCTGGTCAGGTGGTGATGCGTGGCACTGGCTCGGGGTCATTTGCTCTCGACATCGAGAGTCAGCATGGCGATACGGTCATTGCTTCAACCACATTCGCCGCAATTCCTTCTGCAACCTCGACGGTGGCAACACTTACTATCGACCCATCAATCGATCCAACCGCAAGCAGTACTCTTGAGGTCGATTACGACGATAATGGGAAGATCGACTCTCGATATGAAGCAAGGCAGGGAAGTATGGTCATAGCTGATGTCGTGCCTCCCGAAGCAGTGATTGGCTTCAGTACGACCACGAATGAGGTCGAGGTGCGCGGCGTCGACGAAACTTCGGCCACTGTGGTGGTGAATACAGCAACCTCAACCACCGTCACCGATCTTGCTGGTAATTGGCTCGCGCTAAGCCTTAAGAGGATGCCTGGCAATGGTCATGATGATGGTGCTAATCACGAGCGTGACAACTCCCCCAAGGACCGTGGCAACAAGGATGAAAGCGGCGCGGCAACGCTCATTATCAGCTCACTGAGCTATTCGACAGGCGCTACTACCAACGCGGCAGCGACGCTTCATTATGCATGGAGCGCTGACCGTTCAGGCGGATACCACTCTTTTGTGTCATTGATATCGACCCCTTCTGGCCGCCTGACTACAGTCTATTCATCGAAATCCGACCAGACCTATATTGTTGCAACATCACCTAAAGATGACGAGGAAGATCTGCCCACACATATCGAATCACTCCTTCAGCGCAAGCATCTGAAGACGTACAATGGGTTGTATATACCAACTATGGAGACGAGAGAAGGGAGATTATTAATAAGCTTATAAAATCATGATCATGTCTTTTGGGCCATCGCAGCTTACAGCGGATGTTATAGTTAGCGTTATTGTTTCGATAGCGTGGCTGGTATGCCTTCTTGCTGTATATGCCACTCGTTTATTTTCACGTCGCTTCAATACCCCGAGTGCGGCGGCGCTTTTGTACACCATTGAAATAATGGGTGCTGGCATGATTTCTTTCTTTATCCTTCGACCAAGTGTCATTTTCCATTTGCACTCCGCTTTGCATATCGGTTCTGTATCGGTTTTCCTACTGCTCGTGGTGGTTGTTACGGTGATTGTTGCACAGATATTCAGATTGGTAAGAGACTGATAAACACAGAACCGTGATTAGTTGTGTCAGCGTTGATGTTCGCGATATTTTCCATGAGCGATCCTTTTGCGTTCGGTCTCCAACTCTCTGCCAAGGAATATAAAAGAAGGCATATCAACGAGCAGCGCAGAGATTATCCTTACTATGATAGATGTTCTACAATCATTACTATGAGTCTACGGATCAAAAATGTTTCGGTGTTCGTCGTTGCGGGCATCGTGTACCTCATCGGACAGTATTTTAGGGGGGTGTGGTTTTTGGGCAGCACAATTCCGAACGTGTGTGGGCATGCTACAGATGGAGCTGGGACATTTTGTAACTCGCCCTATATAGAAATCCTCGGTTGGCCGCTCATTATCGTCGGCGAGATCCTCACCATAGTCGGCATGATCATGCTGTTTGCGAATGCGCGATCCTGGAAGACTTGGATACATTTCAGCTATTGGTTTGTTCCTCTAGCCGCACTCATTGCGATCTTTGTCTTTCCCATTCCGATGCCGCTTGGTCTTGAGCTCTCACGCGTCGGCGCCATCAGGATCCTTGGCACGCTCTACGCCATCCTCTCAGCAGGCATCGTGATCACTTCCTATCTAGGGGCGTGGATGGAGAGGAGAAAAGGGGCGCCAAACAAGGCGTGACCTTAAGGTACTTAAAGGGCAGACCGATCGGAAGGGCAGATACCAGCTCTTTGCCTCATACCTCCGTACCGCTCATTCAACAGTCGAAGCGCACTACGACACGAAGAAGAATCAGACGACGATCGAGGAGAAGGTAAGGACACCGGCGCAGAAGGAAAAGGATGATGATCGGCACGAGAAGGAGAGCAAGAAGATATTGCCGGGGTTGATCGTGGTGGGCGTGAGGACGGAGGGTGGGGCGACATTGGCCAGTTATTAACTTAATATACTTGTTATGACAAAAAAAACAGCATTGATCTTGAGTGCTTTAGGAAGTTTAGTGGCACTATTCCCAGCGATCTGGCACGCTCTTTTTTCGTGCTATGAATCGAGTCTTTTCTTTTGCCAATCGCCTTATGGAACAGTCGTTAGTATTACATTACCGTTTTTTCCTCTTCTCCTCCTCACCCTCCTGACCTACCGCATGAAGAACGAAGTCTTTCTCGCCTGGTGGCGATTCGCATGGTGGTGGGCGCTTATCATTGCAGGCGTGACGCTATTCCTCAACACCGCAGGCGGCGGTGGTGGTATCGGCATTGAGGGCGCGATATCAACCGGCTTCGATATCTTCGTGCTCAGCATCCTCTACGCCGTTCTCATCATCGTCTCTGTGGTAAAGATCGTGCGTGCGTATCTGAGGACTCGCTAGACGCTCTTCATGCTATCGATCGCGATCGATAACTCATTGTTGCGGCTGGACATTTTGCCGCGCAGCGCTACGCACGCGTCTTGCTTGATGATGTCTTTATGCTGCTCGAACGTTTTAGGGAAGACCACCGCTTCGATCGAACCGTCGTAGTCGGCAAGTTTGATGAATGCCATGTGATCGCCGGAGCGAGTGAGGATGATGCGCACGTCTTCGATCATGCCGGCAGTTATAACCTCGACGCCCGGGCGCACGCGCTCTTTCATCTGCGGAATAGTCATCGAAAGTTTCGCGAGGCGATCACGGATGCGGTCGAGCGGATGGCCGGACACGAAGAGCCCGAGCAACTCTTTTTCCCATGCGAGTTTTTGTTCGATGGGCACTTCGGGCGCAGGAGCCAGGGCAATGTCGTTCTGCTCTTCGCCGAGGTCGGCGAAGAGCGAGTCGTGCGACTGTTCCTGTGACGCGTGACGATGGTATTCGAGTATGCGCTCAAGATTAGCAAGCATCTCGCCGCGCTGCCCAAATGAGTCGAGTGCGCCGCACATGATGAGCGCCTCCAGCGACTTTTTGTTTAGAGTTTGATCCTTCACGCGGCGCAAGAAGTCGGAGAGCGAAGTGAAGCGACCGCCGCGCTTACGCTCGGTGATGATCGAATCGGCGATGCCTTCACCGAAGTTCTTGATGGAGTACAGCCCGAATCTGATCGCGCCTTCGCGACCGAGCGGAGCCGCGACCTGCTGCGTTGTGAGCTGTGGTGCTCCCTCACCGTATGTTGAATACGGCTCGGTCCGCTCCTCGCTCACGTCTTGCATGTCATCGACTCGGCTCGGTCGCGTCACCCGCTGTTCATCGGCGGCCGTATCTTTTCTTGATCCTTGATCCTTGATCCTTGATTCATCTAGGATCGCCGTGAAGTCGCCGAAGCTTTCATTGATGTCAGGTGCGAGGATGGGGATCCCCATGCGTTTGCATTCGTTCACCATCGTTGCGATCGTATCGACGTCTCCCGACTCGGCGGTCATGACCGCAGTCATGTACTCGACGGGGAAGTTCGCCTTGAGATACGAGGTCTGATAGGCGACCTTGCCGTAGCTTGCAGAGTGCGCTTTGTTGAAGCCGTATGCCGCGAACGGTTCGAGCCATGCCCACACTTTCTCTGCCTTCGGGCGCGGCCAGTGCGAGTGTTCGACGCAGCCGTCGATGAATTTATTTTTCTGCTTCGCCATCTCCTCCGGGATCTTCTTACCGACGGCCTTGCGGAACTTGTCGACCTCGCCCCAGGTGTAGCCGGCGAGCTGGTTCGCCATCATGAGGAGGTCGTCCTGATAGACGAGGATGCCGTAGGATTGCTGGAGGATCGGTTCAAGGGCCGGGTCGAGATAGGAGATGAGCGAAGGATCATGTTTGCGTGCGATGTAATCGGGAATGAATTGCATCGGGCCCGGACGATAGAGCGCCACCATAGCGTTGATGTCATGGATGGTTGACGGCCGGAGTTCGACGAGCCACTTGGTCATGCCGGCGCCGTTGAGTTGGAACGTGCCTTCGGTCTCGCCGCGCGCGAGCATCTCGAACGTCTTGGCGTCGTCGAGCGGCACGTTCTCGATGTCGATATCGATGCCGCGGATCTTCTTCACGAGCGAGACCGCGTCCGCGAGGATGGTGAGGTTGCGGATGCCGAGGAAGTCGAACTTGGTGAGACCGACGCCGTCCTCTCCGACGGAATACATGTCGTACTGCGTGATGATGCGGCCGCCCTTGGGATCGCGCTGGAGCGGCGTGAAGTCGACCAGCGGTGTGGGTGAGATGACGACTCCCGCGGCGTGCACGCTGATGTGGCGCGCGCAGCCTTCGATCTTCTTGCCGAGATCGATGATCTCTTTCACGTCACTCTCTCCTTTGTACATCTTGCCGAGGTCGGGATTTTCTTCCAGCGCGCGCTCAAGCGTCATGGGGAATCCTTGCGAGCCCATCGGCACTTCGCGCGCGATACGATCGCCGACGCCGTAGGAGTGGCCGAGCGCTCGCGCAACATCGCGCACGACGCCGCGGGCGAGCATGGTGCCGAAGGTACCGATCTGCGCCACGTGATCAGCGCCATACTTCACTCGCGCATACTCGATCACTTCTTCGCGTCGGTCGTCGGCGAAGTCCATGTCGATATCGGGCGCTGAGGGACGTTCCGGATTGAGGAAGCGCTCGAACGGGATCTTGTATTCGAGAGGATCGATCTTGGTGATGAGGAGAAGATATGTGGTCATCGAGCCGGCGACCGAACCGCGGATGTTGTAGAGGATGCCGTGCTCGCGCGCGAAGCGAATGAGGTCTTCCACGACGAGAAAGTACGCGGCGTAGCCTTTGAATGCGATGATGCCGAGCTCGTAGTCGAGGCGCTCCAGCACGGGGTCGCGGCCTTCGAGACCGCGCGCTTTGAGTCCTTTCATGCATAACTCGCGCAGCACATCGTCGGCAGTTTTCCCCGCGGGAAGCGGGAAGTCCGGGAAGACGAATTTTCCGATCGGAAGATCGAGCGTGCAGCGCCCAGCGATCTCGAGTGTTGCAGCAAGCGCATCCTGATCGTTCGCGAAAAGCTCGGTCATCTCGGCGGCACTGCGCATATAGAGGTCGGCTTCTTCGCTGCCGATGTCGCCTTCATCTTGCGGGCCGCGACCCGCAATCGCTTGGAGGGTTGTCCAGGCGCGCCGGTCGTCGGGTGAGAGATAAAATACTTCTTGCGCGGCAACGAGGGGGAGCTCGTGCGCGCGAGCGAATTCGCGCAATTCGTGCATGAGTGCGTCGTGGCCGTCGAGCTCTTCATGGTAGGAGAGTTCGTGATACAAATGCTGCGCGTCGAAGATCGCGCGATAGCCTTCGAGGCTGTGCTCGGCTCGGGCTTGGTCTCGCGCGCGCAGCGCGGCAACGATCTCGCCGCCGCGAGCGGGTATGATCGCGATAAGACCTTCTTGGTGGGCAGAAAGCTGCGCGCGCGAGACGACCAGATCTTTCGCACCATCTCCCATATTCATGTCGGTCACCAGGCCGAGCAGATTTTTGTAACCGACCATGTTCTCTGCAAGCAACACGAGCCGCGAACCGCTTGTGGTGAGCGTAGTCGAACCACCTGTGGTGAGCGTAGTCGAACCACCTGTGGTGAGCGTAGTCGAACCACCTTCGAGCGCGACATCAACGCCGATGATCGGTTTGATCTCATTCTTGGTGCACTCTTTATAAAATTCGATCGCACCGTAGAGACTACCCTGATCGGTGAGCGCGAGCGCGGCGCAACCCTGCTCCTTCGCCGCCTTCACGAGAGCGGGTATTTTCGGCAGCGCTCGAAGGAGAGAGTAGTGGCTGTGGACGTGGAGGTGGGCGAATAACGACATGCATCAATACTATACCGGTTGAGGGATTTTGAAGAGATTGACAGAGTTGCCAGGCGCTATAGTATTGCAGGCAGAAGGTATCCACAACGAACCAGGAGAGGGAAATGACCCCGATCATCAAAAAGTTCATTAAGTTCATTCGCGCGTTTCGGTATGCGTTTGCGCGTGAATTCCAGTCGAAGGAAAAACAGGCGAGGTGGCACAGGCGGCAATTAATGCGTCTCGATTTCGAATTCCGACACCAGCAAGCCGGCTTCGAGCTGATTCGTCGCCGGCAGAAGTTCTACGATGAGGGGGGGGTCGCCAGCCGACCCGCATTGCCCGGATATCTATGAGGTTTTTGCAGATGCCGGCCACAAGGTGAGATTTTGAAATCCAGCCTACTGGCGACAACGTACTACAGGAGCCTTAACCGGCTCCTTTTTCTTTGGTATCATTGCGCGTCTATTCCGCCACTCCCCTACACTTATGATTCACGATCGTGAATCATAAGTGTAGGGGAGTGGCGGGTGGGGAGTGCGGGAGGACTCATTCTGAAATACAATGACGGACATGGATCGCATGTCTATCATCGGTGTTGATGAAGCGGGGCGCGGACCGCTCGCCGGGCCGGTCGCGGTCGGCGCGGTTTTGTTCCCACCTGACTTCGATCACAGCTTGCTTGATGGTGTTCGCGATTCGAAATTGCACACGGAGCTTCAGCGCGATGAATGGTTCGCCAAGATCGAAGCGTGGCATGAGGCGGGCGTGTTGCAGTATGTCGTGAAGATGTCCACTGCCGAAGTGATCGATGAGAGGGGTCTCACGCGCGCGGTCATGAGCGGGGTCGCTCGCGCCGTGCGCGCGCTCGCGCCTGATCCTACGAGCGCGAACGTGCTTCTAGACGGACTGCTCAAGGCGCCACGTGCGTATGAACAACAGACGATCATCCATGGCGACGCGATCGAACCGATGATCTCGCTCGCATCGATCGCCGCGAAGGTGACGCGCGACCGGCTCATGATCCGCATGGCGAAAAAATTTCCCGGCTATGGCTTCGAGCAGCACAAAGGTTACGGCACGCAGATGCACCGCGAGGCAATCGAACGGCTCGGCTTGTGCGCTATTCACCGGCGGCGATTCTGTAAAAATGAGGATCAAGGATGAGGAGTCGTTTACAGAGGGTTCCCCTCTGTAAAAGTTGGAAGGCGCTCGTTTAAAGCTCCGGCGCGTTGCTTTTCCGGGCGTCCTGTGTTAGCCTGTACCGTATGGTCGTACGAATGAGACATACCAGCGCGCATACGGCGAATCGCCGTAGCCATCATGCGCTCAAAGCGCCGGCGCTCACCAAGTGTGAGTGCGGAGCGATGCGCCGCAAGCATACGGCATGTCAGTCGTGCGGTCGATATCGCGGTCGCGTGATCGTCGATGTTGCCGGCAAGGCAGCAGCGAAGGCAGCGCGTCGTTCTAAGAAAACCACTGAAGCTGCTGCGAAGTAGTTTCAGATCCGAGAAATGTGATCCATTAAAAGAAATGGATCGTGGTTCTTGAGGTAGAGGTTATCCTCGTTCTTCACATACATGGCAAATAGACATCTATCGCGTTCGATCGTCTTGCAAACACTCTTCGAGTGGGACTTCCGCTCTCTTTCCCGCGACGACGCGAAAGAAGTCCTTGCACGTGTTTCGGCAGAATTCTGTCCGACCACCGCCGACCTTTCGTTCATGGAAGAGACGCTCATGGGCGTCATCGATCGCCGTGGCGACCTCGATCTCGTCATCGAAAAAGCCGCGCCGGAGTGGCCGATCGCACGCATCTCGCCGATCGACCGCAACGTGCTGCGCCTCGGCCTCTTCGAGCTTCTTTTCTCTGATCGAAGCAAGGTCCCGGCGAAGGTCGCCATCAACGAAGCGATCGAGCTCGCCAAGTCATTCGGCGGCGACAACAGCGGCAAGTTCGTCAACGGCGTGCTTGGCGCGGTCTACAAAGAACTCGGCGAACCCGGCAAGGACGAGACGACCAAAAAGAGAAAAGACGTGCCATTCGAGCAGATGCCGATCGAGCGGCTCTGCGGCGCTATCGTCTATGCGCGGCATGAAGGCGACGTATACCTTGCGCTCGTGCACGACATCTTCGGTCATTGGACGCTCTCAAAAGGTCACATTGAGGAAGGCGAGACGTCCGAGGCTGGCGTGGTGCGTAAGGTGAAAGAAGAGATCGGACTCTCGGTGACGGTGGTGTCTGAGCTTGGCGCCAATGAGTACGTTGCAAGCGATCCGGTCCTCGGCAAGAAGCGCAAACAAGTACAATATTTCCTCGTCGAGTCGCCGTTTGCCGACGTGGTGCTCAACAAAGAGAAAGGAGGACTCGACGACGCGCGCTGGTTCCGTATGCGCGACGTGCTCGACCTCAATTTCTACGAAGATATTCTTCCTATCGTGACGAAGGCGATACAACAATTAACACAATAAGCTGGTAGGTTTTAGCTTTTAGGTTTTAGGGTCCGGCCCTGCAAGCTACAACCTAGAAGCTACAAGCTAGCTGTTATGAAAGACTTTAAAGAATTTGCAGACTCCATAGGAGTGACATTCAACGATGAAAGCCTGCTTCAGCAGGCGTTCACGCATCGATCGTATCTCAACGAGCATCGCGGCGAGGTGCGCGGCCATAACGAGCGCCTCGAATTCTTAGGCGATGCGGTGCTTGAACTTGCGACGACTCATTTCTTGTTTGAGAAATTTCCGGAGAAGCCGGAAGGCGAGCTTACCGCGTACCGCGCGGCACTCGTGAATGCGGTCACGCTATCCGACATCGCGCTCGCGCTCGGCATGAACGATCACCTGCTGCTCTCCAAAGGTGAGTCGAAAGACACTGGGCGTGCGCGCGCGATCCTGCTCGCCAATGCGATTGAAGCGCTGATCGGCGCCATCTATATCGATCAAGGGTATGATGCGGCACGGCATTTCATCGCGACCTATATCCTGCCGAAGATCGATGACGTTGTCGCCAAGCGGCTGTGGCAGGACGCCAAGAGCACCTTCCAAGAAAAAGCGCAGGAACATGAAAGCGTGACGCCGACCTATGCAGTCTTGCGAGAGGTCGGTCCCGATCATGACAAGCGATTCGTCGTCGGCGTGTACCTGCGCGATGGTATCGTGGCGCAGGGCGAAGGGCGCAGCAAACAAGAAGCAGAACAAGATGCAGCGCGGGCTGCATTGGAGATAAGAGGGTGGTAATTTTCCGAATTTGGAGTACGCTGAGCGGCAGAAGTTTCCGGCCGCAGGTTTGCGGCGTTTGATCGTGAGGAGAGGATAATGGTTGATGTGGACGGTAAGCAAGATCGCGGCGTGCCCGCGACGGGAGAAACTGCGAACGACAGATCGATTCAGTGCGTGGCACATGTGACGGCTGTTATCTCAATCGGAGATGTGTGCACGGTGACGGACGTGCCCCACGATGCGTCGGAAGAACAGGCAAACGCCTGTATCGAACACCAGGCGGAGATCGTGGACATGGTTCAAGTTATCGCCGCCAGCCTGCCCGGTCTGTTGCGTGTTCGCATGCGGGAAGGACCGTGGTGCGGGCTGGAAATAACCGTCCTGTCGACGGATGTCCGGTTCGACGGCATATTCGTCCGGCAGGAAGCGGCGAAGCCGGGCGACAGCGTGCGACCGCCTATGCGTACACGTCACGGCTCCGAGGCAGACATGGCTCCGTGATTCGCACGATCGCGGTGGAAACAAGGGCGTCCAAGTAGGAGGACGCCTTTTCTTTTTGTCTGGTAGAATAGTGTGAATGAAGCTTAAGAGTATCGAACTCTCCGGATTCAAGTCATTCGCTAAAAAGACCGAACTCACGTTCGGCTCTAGCGTGACCGCGATCGTCGGCCCCAACGGCTCAGGCAAGAGCAATATCGCCGAGTCGTTCCGTTTCGTGCTCGGCGAGCAGTCGATGAAAAGCATGCGCGGCAAGCGCGGCGAAGATCTCATCTGGAACGGTTCGATGAACCTTGCGCGCGCCGGCCGCGCTTCGGTGCGCCTCGTGTTCGATAACACTGACCGAGCGCTCAACCTCGATTTCGATGATGTGATCCTTGAGCGCGTGGTCAATCGTGACGGCGGCAACGAATACTATCTCAATAATTCGCCGGTGCGTTTGCGCGATATCGCCGAGCTCCTGTCGCAAGCAGGTATCGGCGCTTCGGGGCACCATATCATTTCGCAAGGCGAAGCCGATCGCGCTCTTTCTGCCTCACCGCGCGAGCGCCGCGAAATGATCGAAGACGCACTCGGTCTCAAGAGCTTCATTTATCGCCGTGCTGAGGCGGAGAAAAAATTAGAGAAAGCGGCGGAGAACATGCGCGAAGTGGAGAGCCTGCGCCGTGAGCTCTCGCCGCATCTGAAATTCTTGGAGCGGCAGGCAAAGAAGATCGAAGAGTCCGAGCAGCTCCGGCAAGAAGTGCGCACGCTGTATCGCGAGTACTTGGCGCGCGAGGTCCGCTATCTGAAGGTGACGAGCGCGCGGCTTGGTCGCGAGCGTATGGAGCCGTCGCGCGAAAAGACCGAGCTTGATGTGACGATCGAGCGATTGCGGCAGGAAGTCGGCGCGAAAAAAGATGACGCGCAGTCGCGCGAGCTGGTGCATCTGGAGGAAGAAGGCAGAGCGCTGCGCGGCAGGCGCGAGTCGCAAAGCCGCGAACTCGGTCGCATCGAAGGCGAGGTCGCCGCACACGAGCGGCTGGTGCGCGAGCGCGCGGAGGTGATGGTGAAGATCAGCGACGTCAACTCATTCATTGACGAGATCGTCGCGGCGCTCGGCGGTGCGCTTGAAGGCGAATTTTCGGCGCTGCGCAGGGCGGCAGAGAAGGTGATAGAGAGCGCGCGCGGCTTCGCCGCGCGCGCGACCGGAGCATCCGCAGAGGAAGATACCTTCCCGGCGGAAGTAGCCGCACGCAAGCAGGCGGTCGAAGAGGAGCTGCGCGCGCTCCGCGCTCAGGAGGACGAGGTGTCGCGCAAGGTCGCAGAGCTGCGCGCGCGTATCGAGGGCGAGAAGGATGCAAGCCGCGACACGGAGCGCGCGCTCTTTGCCGCAATGTCGCGCCGCACGCAGCTTGAGGGCACTCTCGCGCGCCTTGCGGGGCAGCACGAGGTGCTTGCGCGCGAGAAGCAAGCGTTCGAAGACGCCGTGCGCGAAGCAGGCATGCTTCTTGGCTCAGCCGCTTTCGAATACGAACAATATCAGCCGCTTTCCGAGATGGAGCTCCCTCTCTCCGATGAGGATATCGCGCACGAGCCGAGAACGGCGCAGGATGAACGCCGACGCACGCTTGAGCGCAAGCGCATACGTCTTGAGGAGTCAGGCGCCGGTAACGCCGAGGACGTCATGAAAGAATTCCGCGAGACCACGGAGCGCTTCCAATTCCTCACGCGCGAGATCGATGACATCAACGCGACGATGGCGTCGCTGCGCGAGCTCATCGAAGAGCTCTCCGAAACATTGCGCACGCGCTTCTCGGAAGGCATCGAGACGATCTCGAAGCAGTTCGATGAATTCTTCAAGATCATGTTCGGCGGCGGCACGGCCTCACTCACGGTAGTGAGGACCGACCTGCGGCGCGCGGCATCAGAAGACGAAGACGAGGAAGAGGAGAACAAAGAGAAAGAAGAAGTGCAAGAAGGCGTGGAGATCGGCGTGTCGCTGCCGATGAAGCGATTGAAAGGGCTGCATATGCTCTCAGGTGGCGAGCGCGCTCTGACCAGCATTGCGCTCATCTTCGCGATGAGCCAAGTCAATCCGCCGCCATTCCTTATCCTCGACGAGACCGACGCTGCGCTCGACGAAGCGAATTCGCGCCGCTATGGAGACATGATCGAAACGCTCGCTAAGCGTTCCCAGCTTCTCCTTATTACGCACAATCGTGAGACCATGAGCCGCGCAGGTATTCTGTATGGTGTTACTATGGGAAGTGACGGTGCATCGAAACTTTTGTCGGTGAAGTTCGAAGAAGCGGTCGCGGTCGCAAAGTGATCAGATAATATATACCACTATGTCTTTCATTGATTGGGATGAGTCGTACAGCGTCGGCATCAAGCTTATCGATAAGCAGCATCAAAAATTGTTCGCGCTTATCAATGCTTTTCATGATGGACAACAGAACCTTGAAGAGACGCTTCAAGACCTTCTGTCATATATAGATTTCCACTTCAGGACCGAGGAGCACTACTTCGACGAATTCAGTTATGAAGACAAGGCCAAGCACGGGCAGCAGCATCATTTTTATGAGGAACGGATCCACGAGCTCTGCAAGCGCTGTCTTGATGAAAAGAAGTGCGATGAGCAGGTGAGCGACGAGACACAGGAGTTCGTGCGCGATTGGATCACGCATCACATTAAGATATCAGACAAAGAATACACCGCGTGTTTCCAGAAGCATGGGTTGGAGTAAGGCGTCTTGCGCTAGTGTTTGATCAAGGAAGAAAAGCGCGGCACTCTGTGCCGCGCTTTGCGTCTACTGCTCATTCACCGTGCCTTTGGCGACCCGAGCCATTTGTCTTTCGATATGAACGGCACCGCAAGGATGGCGATCACTGCTCCAATGAGCATCGCTGCGGGCAGGAGCAGCGCTAGGGCCGCTGCAAGAATGTCCATGCGCTCCGGTATCTCGTCTGCCTCGTATAAGGACGACCCGAAGAGATTGAAGAGCATGATGAGCAGCACGTAGCCGATGAATCCATACACGCCGCCGCCGATCGCGAACGGCACTATGTCGTACGAGGTATGTCCGATGAGCTTGGCGGAGACCATGAAAAGCGCGAGGCCGAACAACGACTCGATCACCGCTTCCGACCAGAGAAACTCTTTACTGTGTGAACCAGCTTCCATAGCAAGCCTCCTTTGTTGGTAGGTACCGCTGGTGCAATATAACCACGTCAATGGCCTTTTGACAAGTTATTGCGAGCACCTCTATTTTATGATTAGGTAAAAATAATTCCGCGCACAGGTTGTGCGGAAGTGGTCTTTTGAGTTGTGGCCCTCTTGGTAAGGAGAAAAACTATGCCACTTGGTCAGGCTGGTAAGAAAGGCATCTGCGTTCGGGCGATTGAAGACGGCGACGAGGTGTACGAATTCGAGCGTGGTGGCGATGGCTACATCTTCGCGTACCGCACCCGTCCGCGGAAAGGCGGTAATCGTCGTGTGTTGGCGAATGAATTGCCGACCTCGGCGTTGCGTGCGGTGTTCGTTCAACTCACCGGCAAAACGGCTGCGGAAATTGGCGTGTCCGGCATCGAGCATCACTGAACGAGAGCGGCAAGTTCGAAATTCAAAGGCTCCTTCGGGAGCCTTTTATCTTGTAAGATGATAGGTTAACACAAGCATGTTTGGTAGAGTCTGCGTTTGGATGAGATGCAAAACGCGGACTGCGAGCAAGGGAGACATACTGAGTCTGTACGGCGATGAGCGAGCGGGTGCTCGCAACGGCGCAGATCGCCAAACGCAGGCTCTATACGAGCTCAAGGTCGACTGTGCGCGCGGCCAGATCGGTCGCGACCACTTTCACTTTCACCGGATCGCCGAGCGAGAGTTTCTTTTTTGTCCGCTGTCCGACAAGCGAGTAGGCTTTTGGATGAAATTCGTAGTAGTCATCTTTCATTGCATTTACGCGCACGAGTCCTTCCGATGCGCTCACGTTGTCAGCCACATAGACGCCCCAGTTGGTGACGCCAGTGATCGTGCCGTCGAATTCTTGTCCAATGCGTGCTGAGAGATACTCGATCTGCTTGTAGCGCACCGACTCGCGCTCAGCGCCCGCGGCATCCGCTTCGCGCAAGCTTGCTTGAATGCAGAGCTTTTCGAGATGCGCATATTCGCGCCGCGTGATCGGCGTGCCGCGCAGGTGCGAAGCGAGAATGCGGTGCACCAAGATGTCGGGGTAGCGGCGGATCGGCGAAGTGAAGTGCGTGTAGTATTCGAAGGCGAGACCGAAGTGGCCGATATTCTTGGTCGTGTAGATCGCTTTCGCCATTGAGCGCAGCGTCGCGGAACGGATGAGCGCTTCCTCAGGCGTGCCCTCGATGTCTTTGAGCAGTTTGCGGATATCGCGCGCCGTGTATTTGGTGGTCTTGCCTTTGATGATGCGGCCGAATTCGTAACCGAGCGCGCGCACGAAGGTGGCGAGTTCTTCGATGCGGTCTTCTTTCGGCTCATCATGAATGCGATACAGGAAGACAAGATTTTTCTCCGGCACTTTCGCAGCGAGCTCCGAGACGTGCTGCGCGACCTCGCGATTAGCTAGCAGCATGAATTCTTCAATGAGCAGATTGGTCTCGATGCGCTCTTTGCGCACGACGGCGATCGGCATTCCGCGCTCGTCGAGCGTGAAGCGCACTTCATTGTCGCCGAAGTCGATCGCGCCGCGCTCTTCGCGTGCCGCGCGCATGATGCGCGAGAGATCGCGCAGTACGGTGAGCTCAGCCACGTATTCGCCGGCGCCTTCGTCGAGGATCTTTTGCGCCTCTTCGTAGGTGAAGCGCCTGTCGGAGCGGATGATGCTGCGCTCGAACCGGCGCTCCAGCACTTCTGCTTTGGCACTGATACGAAAGACCGCAGAGAAGGCGAGACGGTCTTCATTCGCACGGAGACTGCAGATATTCGTGGAGAGCTCATGCGGCAGCATCGGTATGGTCGCGTCGACGAGATACACGGACGTGCCGCGCTTCTGCGCCTCGGCGTCGAGATGAGTACCTTCAGCGACGAAGAACGACGCATCGGCGATGTGTACGCCGATCTCGTACTCTCCGCCATCAAGAGCGCGCACGGAAATGGCATCGTCGAAATCTTTTGCGTCGATCGGATCGATCGTGAAGGTCGTCACGTTTCGGTAGTCGGCGCGATGCGGAGCTTCGTCGGCTATGATCTCTTCATGCCGCGCCTCAAGCTCGCGCGCTTCTTCTGCGACCTCAGGCGGGAACTCGGTAGCAAAGCCGTGCTCAAGCACGATCGCATTCTGCTCGACGCGATGCTCGCCGGCGCGGCCGAGCACGTCGATGATCTCGCCCTCGGGATCGTGCTCGCCGGTGAAGGAGATGAGGTGCACGAGAGCCTTCGTGCCTTCGGTGCAGAGGTTAGACCCCTGCAAAATGCGGATGGGGCGATAGACGCGCTGGTCGTCGGGGAGGGCGAACCACACGCCGTTCTTCTGCGTGAGCGTGGCGACGAATCGTTCGCGAGCGCGCGCGATCACGCGGGTGACCTTTCCGCGCGGGTGGAGGGGCGCGCGCAGGGCGCGCGCCCCTTTCATAAGCGCCGTGCCCGTGATCTCCACCTCGACCTCGTCGCCGCCCAGTGCTCCATGCAGATCGTCCGTGGATATTTCAATATCTTCGCCGCCTTCCCACGCCAAAAAACCGGTAGCCTTGCGCGTGAGCTCGATGATACCGGTCACTCTTTTCTTCTTTATATCTTTATGGCCTTTTCTCACTTCGTCACTATACCGGGTTTGTTGACTTATAGCCATACCTTTGCTACAGTACCTCGCACATATGTTGACCATACGACTTCAGCGCCGTGGGCGAAAGAATGACCCGAGTTTCCGGGTCCTTGTTGTTGATTCAAAGACCGGCCCGAAAAGCGGTAATTACGTCGAGTTGGTGGGTTCATACGACCCGCGCACCGACCGCGTCGAGCTCAAGGGCGAGCGCATCAAATATTGGATGTCAGAGGGTGCGCAGGTGTCGGACACTGTTCACAATCTTCTCGTTTCGCAGAAGATCATCGAAGGCAAAAAGATAAACGTTCTTCCGAAGAAGACTGCTCCTCAGAAGGAGGAGCCAGCTCCGGCAGCAGCACCGGCTCCGGCCGCTGCAGAAGCAGCTCCTGCTGCTGAGGTAGAAGCGCCGGCTGTTGCCGAAGAAGCAGAAGCACCCGCTCCCGCAGAAGCAGAAGCGGCGACCGAGACGGTCACTGCATGAACCACTAACTGTGAGTAACCGCGTTGCGCCCTTTCTCCCTGCGCAATACACTGAGAGATACGCTCTTTGAGCATCGCTTAACAGAATAATTTCAGAACACGATGGAAAAGGATCAGGAATTTTTGGAGTTCGTAGTGAAAGGGTTGGTTGACCATCCGGAAGACGTCAAAGTGAACCGCACGGTCGATGAAATGGGCGTGCTCCTTACGCTCGACATCAACGCAGAGGACATGGGCAAGATCATCGGTCGCTCGGGCAATACTGCCAAAGCGATCCGTACGCTGTTGCGCGTTGTCGGCATGAAGAACAACGCTCGCGTCAATCTCAAGATCAACGAACCGGAAGGAGGACTCCGCTCAGGCGATGTCCCGACATCGTATCGCAGCGAGCCGACCACACCGGTCATGAAGTCGGTCGACGAAGCGATGGAAGACCTCGGAAACTTTTAGGTTTTAGCCGGTAGCTTGTAGAGAAACCAAACACAAAATCCGCCTTTGGCGGATTTTGTGTTATGGTGGTAGTGCTAAAACCTAAAACCTAAAACCTAAAACCTAAAACCTACCAGCTAAAAGCTTTATTATGCGATTTCATGTTGTGACATTATTCCCCGAAGTCATCGACGCCTACACGCAGGCATCGATCTTGGGGCGCGCGCAAAAGAACAAGATCATTTCTGTGAAGAGTGTGCAGCTGCGCGACTTTGCGGGGAATCGATGGGGAAAGGTCGACGAACGTCCATTCGGCGGCGGTCCCGGCATGGTCCTGCGTGCAGAGCCGGTCGTGAAGGCGGTGGGGAAGATACGATCGAAGATCAGAAATAAAAAAGCAAAAGTAAAAGTGCTCATCACCGCGGCGGGTGGGGCGCCGTTCACCAATGCGTATGCGCAGAAGCTGGTGAAGAATTACTCCGACGTGGTGATCGTGTGCGGGCGCTATGAAGGGATCGATGAACGCGCGCGCAAGATCCTCAAAGCAGAGAACATATCGGTCGGTCCCTATGTGCTGACTGGCGGGGAAGTGCCGGCGCTCGCGATCATCGACGCGACCGCGCGCCACATCGAAGGCGTGCTTGGCAAATTCGAGTCGGTCGAAGAGAACCGCGTCTCGTCGCACGAGATCTATACTCGTCCCGAAACTCTCGAGCATGCCGGCAAAAAATATCGCGTGCCGAAAGTGCTCCTTTCCGGTCATCACAAGAAGATGGAGGAGTGGAAGAAGGGTGCGAAATAAATCATGTTGTGAGCAGGTCAGACCTGCTCATGAGAACTATGAAATTGCCACAGAGGGGAACCCTCTGGGACAGTACGCCCGCTTTTTCATGGCCGCACACATGTCGGTGTATAAATCCGCTCTTTCCACTTCTTGGACGGTCGTCCAAGAAGTGGAAAGAGCGGATAGTGAAGACGCTCGTATCACCACACCCCCTTATTTCTACGTTCTTGCACCCTTATTCACAGCTCGATTTGACGGAATAGGCGGGTTTCTGCTATAGTTCACAGCGAAACAAGAGGGGCGTATGGGGTGGGCGCGGGGCTCTGCTTCATACTGGATTGAGTAATTGCATCGGTTTCAATAGAAATAGGTTCAGTACTTTCAAATTGGCGCACTTCGTAATCGAATTGCATCCAATTCTGTAAGTTCTAGATCTAAAAAATAGTGTTTAGGCAAAACACCAAATAAAAACGTTCCAAACGGAGGCGCTTTTCGCGTTTTCGTTCGCGTTGTATTTAAGCATGTTTTGGTGTCGCCTAAGCGAGTAGTGCTTGGTGCGCATTATTTATGTGCGTTTGATGGAAGCAGATCGGAGTTCTGCTGACGTCGGTCTTTACTACTAATTTAAAAAAGACACTATGCGCGAGCAAAAGTTCTTCAAGAGGT
>JAKAHS010000039.1 GCA_021814825.1 bacterium
AGACCGCCGACAAAGAGTTTATTTGGCATAATACGCGAAAACTCTTAACTGTTAACAATTCGCGTAAGCCGACCTTCCCTCTTATTATGCGCAAAGCACACAAACATGGAGATACTTAGCACGAACGTGACAACTATACCATGCTATTGAAAAATGCGCAAAGCTACTTTCCCGCTTCAGGCATGTGGATCCATTTATTAGCCTTGCGGTGCCAATCCGTCGGATCAGCTTCCCAGATCGCATCCCAAAGTTTCTTTGCAGAATCGGTGTACAATTTCTCTTCGCGCACCAGACGGCGTGTTGTTTCTTTCCATTTCCGCGGCAGCAGAGAGCCACGATCTTCAAGCTCTCGCAATTCAAGATCGATGTCTATGTTGTCCGCATCTTTGACGATCTTCGCTTCGAGCGTCTCGCGCGCATGATACTCTTGCGCGACACCAGTACGCAGATCGTCGAACGACGTGTTGTCGAACATATCCTTGAGCACGCGCTCGCTATCGGCTGACACATAGCGTTTCTGTACGTATTCAGCATCACCGGTGCGCGACTCATCGATGTCATGCATGAGCGCCATCTTAAGCACCTTGTTCTCATCGACACCTCCCTCCATTCGCGCAAGAAGCAGCGCAATGAACATGACGCGGAAGGTGTGCTCGACGTCGTTAGCACAATCCATGCCAAGCTGATGTTTCCACCCGCGTTCCATGTTGCGCATCGCGCTTATCTCGAACAGAAATTCCAGGTCTCGTGGCTTCATGGTAGGCCTAGTTCGACTCGACAACGCACGCCTCGCCATCGCAGAATACCCCGCCGCAGCGTTCGCACTCAAGCGCATAAAGCGAGAAGGAGCCGCTTCCGGCAAGCATGATGCAAAACGATACCGCGGCAAGCAGAAGTTCGAACTCATAGCCATGGAATCCGCGCGGCATATGCGCATTGACCACGATCGCTGCCGTGATCATCTCAATGCCGAAAAGTAGGCCGAACAATCGCGTCGCAACGCCGAGCATGAGCGCGATCCCACCCACCACTTCAAGGACCGTGATCGCGTAAGCGACGGATCCGTAGAATCCAAG
Organism: bacterium; assembly: GCA_021814825.1. Taxonomy (GTDB): domain Bacteria; phylum Patescibacteriota; class Minisyncoccia; order Phycocordibacterales; family SBAW01; genus JAKALC01. The sequence goes on from JAKAHS010000039.1 coordinate 1,077, forward strand.
AAGTTCAAACATACTGACCGTGCCTGGAAAACTGTGCCACTTATCCCATCCGTGCAAAAAGAAAATAAGACCGGCGACGAATCTGATAATGAACATACCGAGCCGGTCGCTGTACCACGCGCGGCTGATGCGGTCGATGATGATCTTCATACGCATCAGTATATCATCTGCACCATTTGGTGCTATGCTTGACCCATGTCTTTCCTACACATCGACCTGATGCGGCTGGTGGAGACGGCTGGCTATCTCGGCCTCTTCTTCATCATCTTTGCCGAGTCGGGCCTTTTCTTCGGTTTCTTCTTTCCCGGCGACAGTCTGCTTTTCACCGCGGGACTCCTCGCATCGCAGAACTACCTTTCGATTTGGCTGCTCCTACCGCTTCTCGCTGCGGCGGCGATACTCGGCGACAGCACCGGTTACTGGTTCGGCGCAAAGATCGGACCGGCGCTGTTCTCCCGCGAAGATTCATTCTTCTTCCATAAACACCACCTTGAACGCGCTCATGCATTCTATGCGAAGTACGGCGCCCGTGCGATCCTCACCGCCCGAGTCATACCGGTCGTGCGCACGTTCGCGCCGATCGTTGCCGGCGTCGCACGCATGCCTTATCGAACATTCCTTTCATACAACATGATCGGCGGCATCATCTGGAGCGCCTTCTTTCTGCTCTTTGGATTCTTTCTCGGCGCTAGCGTTCCGGGGGCTGACCAGTACACAACGCCGATCGTCATCGTCATCATCGCCACCTCATTCATCCCTGTCATCATTGAGATCTTCAAAAAAAACCGAGGTTCGTAGATCAAGCAGTTGGCAGTTCTACTGTGAATGTCGACCCTTTTCCTTTTCCTTCTGACTCCGCAGAGATCGTGCCGTGATGCGCGTCGACGATCTCCTTAGCGATGAAAAGACCGTAGCCGGTCGAGTGCGCGTTGATCTTCATCGAGTCTTTGCCCCGCCCGCCCTCGGTAAAAAGCCGCGCTTTATCTTCATCTTCAATACCTATGCCAGTATCAGCGACGGAAAGCCGCACCGCTCCATTTGCGCACGAAAGCGACACGCGCACTGAACCGCTCTGCGTGTAGATGAGGGCATTATTGAGAAGATTCATGATCACATGCTTCTCGATCTTATCTTCATCGCCACTGACCATGCATGCCGCGGATGGACCAGACTCATATGAGAGCTCAAGCCCTTTCGCGAGAGCCGCCGTACGCGCCGCCTGAACCGCACGCGCAACCGCCGCATTCATATCAAATGGCTTGAGAGTGAACGCAAGAGTTCCCTTCTTGAGATCTCCCGCCGAAAGGATATCCATGACCGTATCGACACCCTTGCGCGTCTCGGAAAGTGCCGTTTCATCCATCTTTTTAAGTTCAGGAGAGACCGGCCCATAATCACCCTCGTCGATCGCCGCGAACGCCGCCTCGCTCTTGGCAAGATACCCCTTAACTTCGTGCGAGATGAAATGAATGAGATTCTCTTGCCGATGGTTCACGTCTTCGAGCTCGTGCTCCTGCTCCTCGATGAGTTCGCGCTGCGCAACTTCCCGATCAACACTCCGTATAAGCAGCGTCCCGATCACGACCGTGATGCCAAGAAGCCCGACATCCAGAAACTGCGACGATGTGTCGGACGCAAGGAGCGTGCGCATAAGAATGAAAAGCCAAAGCGAAAACACCAGCAATTCAGCGAGTATCGCTTTAACATTGAACAGCCGATAGCGGAAGATGCTGTATATGATGATGACAGCATAGAAGAACGTGAAGACTGGCCCCGTCCATATATATCTGAAGTCTTCCAGAAAGGGCGACGGTAGAAAGAGATTGTAATACATTCCTATCACACCTGAGACAGTGCCGCCGGTGGCAACAAAAAGCAGTTGGAAATGCTTTGGTTCCTCTGCTCTTGAATGAAAGAATTTCCACCACAAGCGCACATGGCCTCCAACAAAGAATAGGATGAAAACGGTAGCGAACAGGAGGTAGTCAGTCGTTCCGAGCGTCACGCCCTTTCCCCAACTATAGAAGATGATCCCGTTGGTCAGGAATTGCGGAAGAAGAAGAAGAAATGACATCATCACTGCCAAGACGATCGTCGCATTCCGATGCCACACTGCGGGGCGCACGTTTTCCGGGAAAACGATCGAGAAATAGTAGAACGAAGCTGCCAGCAGAATCGCGCTCACATAGGAGAACTTCATGAAGTAGAGTGCTGCATCTGATATATCGACCAACCTAAATTGAATGATCGAAAGAGCCCAGAACGCCAGAAATAGTATGAGGAGCGTGAAAGAAGTGTTGACCGCATCTCGAGGGTTTCTCCAGTACACAAAAAAGGCAAGGCCGATGTTGGAGATCGCGGTTATAAAAAGAAGTACGGTAGGAAAATTGAACATGCGAGACGACTGGCTTAAAAAGAAAAGACCTTCTCTGCGATTATACCATCACAGAGGAGGTCTCAGTAGGTTTTCCTCTATTCTCTACATGCGCACGAGTATGGCGCCATATTGCGCGCCTGCACCCGCAGTACAGAACAAGCAAAGTTCCCCATCCATCACCGCTCCAGACTGCCGATCTTCGCTGAAAAGGATCGGGGTCGCTGCTGCCGACGTGTTTCCGTAGCGCATCACGTTCCTGGCAGCACGCTCGGACGGGATCCCAAGCTTGTCGACCAGCGCGTCGAACAGACGACCGTTCGCCTGGTGGAAGTAGAACCGATCCACCTCATCAAGCGGAACCGGATACTGCTTCTGCAGGCCGGAGATCGCGATCTGCGAATACTGCAGATACCCCATCTTGACGGCCATCGCGTCGATAAGATACACCGGCGGCATTGAGCCTTTCGAGGCGTACGCCATAAGCGGCTGGGTCGGATCGACAGCAAAGTAGGAAGCCAGTATGCCTGTCGTACCGTCGCCTTGCTGCTTGTGCAAAACGAACGCGCCAGCGCCGTCTCCGAAGAGATAGGCAGACAACCACGCTTCGCTGGTCAGATAGGCGGAGAGGTTCCCGCCGAAATGCTTCGATGGCGCATTACTCGCGACCACGAGCATCGTCGTCCGATCACTGCCTCGCAAAAGCTCGGCCGCATCGCCGAGAGCGGCAACGAAACCGCCGCAGCCCAAGTCGGTCTGTATCAGCCGACATGTATTCGGCAGACCAAGGCGCCTGTGAAGGTCGAAACCGGCGCGACTGAGATGCGTCCGGTTCACGGTCGAGGTACAGGACACAAAATACAGACCATGCACGTCCTCTGCCTTCAAGTCAGCGTTATGGATCGCCTTACGCGCCGCGGCTTCCGCCATGTTGAGTTCATCCGTGTCATAGGTCGGGAACCCGTCCTTATCGAAGGGTGCCATGAAGCGGCGTTCCTTCACACCAAGACGGTTGGTGATCCAATCGGGATCTTTCTGCCCGATAAAATCGACGATCATCCGGTTGGTAATGACGGTTTCGGGTACGAAACTCCCGGTGCCCGCAATAACTATTTCCGTGGTCGACATGATATGTCCTCCATACGATTGAGTGGGTCGGTCATAACAAAGACCGTCTGCACAAGACAATACCATTCGTCATTAGCCTAGTCAATAATTGACGAAAATACCGATGCATACTATCGTCTAACGCAGAAGTCTCACCCACCCCACACAGAAGGAGGGGCCATGATCGATGTATTGCTTTCTGGAAACATATTGCCGAAGATCGGTGCAGTCACAGGTCTTCTGATAACGATCATCTCCTGGCTCATGAAGTCGAAGGAGAAAACATTCAAGCCGTTCACCGTGAACGACGTCGGCTATCTGGCAGGCATCTTCATCGCACTTTGCTCGGCGTCCTACTTCTCCTAAGCAAGTAGGCGGCAGACATGCG
>JAKAHS010000005.1 GCA_021814825.1 bacterium
GGTTTAAGGAGGCTTGCACTCCTGCATCGCAACTTCTGTCAAAGATCCATTGTCTAGGCCAAGCATCCCCAGTGAACCAGCTGGTAGGTTGTAGGTGTGAGGTTGTAGGGAAACCGAACACCGAAACCAACTGACTCAGTGCGAATGCTTAGCGATTCTTAAGAGTACGTTGAATCTCGCGAGAAGTGTCTCGTTTCTTGAGCACCTCGCGCTTGTCGTATTTCTTACGGCCACGCACGATCGCGATCTTCAGCTTCAGTTTTCTGCTCTTAGAATACATTGAAAGAGGCACTATTGTCAAGCCTTTCTGCTTTTCAATGCCGGCGAGGGTTTCGATCTCTTTCTTGGTAAGGAGCAATTTGCGCGTGCGGGTCTGCTCGTACTCCTTGGGCATGTTCGCCGGTTGATAGGGACTGATCGACATGCCGACCACATACGCCTCGCCGCCGCGAACGATCACATGCGAACCTTCAAGCTTGCCCGCCCCGGCGCGGACGCTCTTGACCTCAAAGCCGAGCAGCTCAATGCCCGCCTCGAATTCTTCGAGCACTTCGTAATTAAAGCGAGCTTTTCGATTCTCAATTAGTGACATGTCATTACTATAGTACGGCGGACTTGACTTCGCACTCTCCTACAAAAGACATGCACTTAATTTACGCTATAGCGTAAATTAAGTGCAACCGCGGCGTTGTAAAAACTGCAAACAAAAATAGTGGTAACACGAGGTAAGAAAAAACCGGACACACATGGTGTCCGGCAGTGAGTGGGGGATCGAACGGCTTAGCCTTGGATGCTGGTCCTTTCTCGCGTGGTTTACCCCGAAGGTTGGTCCACGGATCAGGTTCTCCGGCGACTCATGAGGGTGTCTGGTCCTCAGAGATGTTCGCCGAACCACGGCAGCCACCCGTCTTCGACTTAGGAATCTCTCACCATCGGTCTACTCCGGGGCGGACGCCCTACCCATTCAAACTACTTGGGGGCTTGTCGTCCGTCCGTCAGGCTGATCCCGTCCGCGTGGCCTTTGCGGGGGAGTCTCTATTGATTTCCTCCATTCGATCCGCTGAGCAATCTATCACAAGTAGAACACGCGTGTCAAAGATGGTATAGTCGTTGCATGGCAGATCCTAAAAATACAAAACAGGGCAGCGGAGAACAGAAGAAAGGACGCAAGCAAGGGCGCTTGCCGAATATGCCGAAGAAGCAGGGCTTTTGGCTCAACTTTAGCTCAAGCATCATCATGCTCGTTCTGCTTGCGATCACATATTCGTATCTCGTTACCTCTCAGGAGCAGCAGCCGAAGAATATTCCCATCTCGCAGTTGGCGCAGGATATCTCGGCCGGTAAGATCACCTCGATCAATGTCGACGGCGATGCGCTCACGGCGACCTACAATGATGCGAGCTCGACGGTGAAGGTCTCGAAGAAGGAGCCGGAGATCGCGCTCTCGCAAACACTCTACAACTACGGCGTGTCGACGACCTCGCTCGACCGCGTGGCGATCGACATCCAGCAGCAGAGTCAGTTCATGTATTGGCTCGGCCTCCTCTCGCCGTTCCTCGGATCGATCCTGCTCATCGGTTTCTTCGTGTGGTATCTCTCGCGGCAGGTGCGTGGCGCCGGCATGCAGGCGTTCTCGTTCGGGCAATCGCGTCCGCGCGTGACCGAGCCGGGCGACGAGAAGCAGCGCGTGCTTTTCAAGGATGTCGCGGGCGCCAAAGAAGCGAAAGAAGAGCTCAAAGAGATCGTCGACTTCCTGAAGAATCCGAAGAAGTTCCTCGATATCGGTGCGCGAATTCCGAAAGGTATTCTCCTTATGGGTGCGCCCGGCACCGGCAAGACCTTGCTCGCGCGCGCGGTGGCGGGGGAGGCAGGCGTGCCGTTCTTCTCGATCTCCGGTTCCGAGTTCGTGGAGATGTTCGTGGGCGTCGGCGCCTCGCGCGTGCGCGATCTCTTCGCGACCGCCAAAGCGGCGGCGCCAGCCATCATTTTCGTCGACGAGATCGACGCGGTCGGGCGCGTGCGCGGCACCGGCGTGGGCGGCGGCAATGACGAGCGCGAACAGACCCTCAATCAGATCTTGGTTGAGATGGACGGCTTCGAACCGAATGAAAAAGTGATCGTGATGGCGGCGACCAACCGCCCCGACGTGCTCGATCCGGCGCTGCTTCGTCCGGGCCGCTTCGATCGCCGCGTGACCATCGATCTGCCTGACCGCGAAGATCGCTTCGGTATTCTGCAGATCCACGCGCGCAAGAAGCCGCTCGCAGAAGACGTGAATCTTGAAGTGGTCGCGGAGCGCACGCCGGGCTTCTCGGGCGCCGATCTCTATTCGCTCATGAACGAAGCAGCGATCCTTGCGGCGCGCGAAGATCGCAAGAAGGTTTCGCAGTACGACCTCATCCGCTCGATCGAAAAGGTGATGCTTGGTCCCGAGCGCCGCTCGCACGTGCTCTCGGTCGCTGAGAAGAAGATCACCGCGTATCACGAGGCGGGACACGCACTCGTGGCGTCGGTGCTGCCGCATGCCGACCCGGTGCACAAGATCTCGATCATCAGCCGCGGCCGTGCCGCTGGCTACACGCTCAAACTGCCGTTTGATGACAAGAAGATGCAGAGCAAGAAGGAGTTCCTTGATGACATTGCGGTGTCGCTCGGCGGCTATCTCGCGGAGGAGCTGGTGTTCGGCGATGTGACGACCGGTCCATCCAACGACTTGCAGGTACTTTCGGCGCTCGCGCGCGACATGGTGGTGCGCTACGGCATGTCAGAGAAGATGGGACCGATGGCGCTTGAAGGCGAGGGCGGCCGCGTGATGTTCGGTCATGGCGTGGAGCCGCACGCGCATTCGGAGAAGATCGAAAGCGATATCGACGCAGAGGTGAAGCGCATCGTCGATGAAGCGCGCAACAAGGCGCAGAACATTCTTGAGACCCATCGCGTGCTGCTTGATTCGATCGCCGGCGAGCTCATCGAAAAAGAGACACTCGAGCGCGAAGACTTCGAGAAGCTGCTTATCGCCGGCGGCGTCGTGCCGAAGAAAAAGGAAGCCAACGTGTAGACAGTATAAAAAGCGCCGACCTCTGGTCGGCGCTTTTTATGATCGAGCTTCTTATCCGACCACTTGCGTGCAGTAGGCGCAGCGGTGCGCGGTAAGCGGAATATCGCTGAGGCATTCGGGACATTTCTTCGTGGTCGGATCGGCGGGCGGCTCGGTTCGCATGCGCGAGATGAGCGTGTTGATCGGCGTCACGACGAAGAAGTACACCGCGATCGCGGTGAGGAGAAAGGATATGAGCGTATTGATCAGCTCGCCGTACATGAACTGGCTGCCGTTGATCGTGAAATAGAGGCCGGCGAAATTCGGTGCGGCGAAGATCGCCGCAATGAGCGGCGTGAGCAGGTCTTTCACGAGTGCGGTGACGACCAAGTTGAATGAGGCGCCCATGATAACGCCGACCGCCAGGTCGACGACGTTGCCGCGCAGGATGAACTGCTTGAAGCCGGCGAGAATCTTTCTCATATACCGGTACTATATCACTATTGTCACCGGCGCCCACGGCGAGTAGAGTGTACTCCATGGGCGCATAGCTCGTCCGCCATAGTGTGGAGGTAGAGCAGACGGCTTATTTGCTAGTGAAGCGAGTGAATAAAAGTGAATATATGAACTTTTGATTCCGAGCGGACGATGCAAATATGAATTTGAAAAATATGTGCGGGCATAGCTCAGTTGGTAGAGCCGTCGTCTTATAATGACGAATGAGTGAGGTTCTGGAAAAACGTGGGCGCATAGCTCAGTTGGTTAGAGCTCCGAGCTTATACCTCGGCGGTCGTAGGTTCGAGTCCTACTGCGCCCACGTTTTTCCGGAGACCGAGCGAGAGAGGAAATCATACGCATGTATACACGACTGGTCGCAGGTTCGAGTCCTGCTGCATTGTGATCTGAGCGAAGTGAGGATCGCAACGCAGAGCACACGACCTGCGTCGTGTGCGTCAGGACAAGAAAGCCGGAGCGATGTTTTGCGAGTATCGGGCGAACAAAACCGCGAGGCGGGGCTGACGGGCTTCGAGCGGAAGCGAGGAGAACCGGTAGCCGAGTCCTGCTGCCCGCACATATTTTTAAAATTCATATACCTCCGGGGTCCCTGGTTCGAGTCCAGGCGCACCCACGTTTGTTTTTAGATCGAGCGAGCGACGATGCCGTGCGAGATGTTCACAACTGCATGCGGCTCTCCAGGGCGGTGCTATCCTTGAATCAAGGATGGACAATTTCTTTCAAAGGTTAACTCGCAAACATTCTCCGATCCCGGAGCTTGGCGTCGCATTCATTTTGTCGCTGTTCTTGTTCATCGTCGTGGAGATGTTCCGCGATCGACTGTACTTTGTTGCGGGCGCGCCGCTCTATCTTGATTTCCATAATATCGTCGAATTCGGGAGTGTCGTCGTCTCGATATCGATATTCAGCTTTGGGTGGTTCACGTACAAACAATCCAAAAATGATTTCGCACTCTTTTTGGGGGTTATGTTCCTTGGCGTGGCGATCCTTGATTTCTTGCATGCTTTGAGTTTCCCCGGCATGCCTGGTTTTATCACGCCGAGCTCGACCGATAAGGGTATTCAGTTCTGGATCGCCGCTCGTTTGCTTGCCGCGGTCGCGTTTCTTGTGAGCGCATTCATCCCATCTAAAACTAAGAGTACGTCCTTTCCAAGAAAAAGTTTGCTCGTGGTCGTCATCCTTATGGCGTGTGCCGAGTTCCTATGGGTGACATTTTTCCCAGCTACGTTGCCGGCAATGTTCATCCCGGGTGTCGGACTTACGCCACTGAAGATAGCGATGGAATATGTGATCATCGCACTGAGCGTGCTTGCGCTCGTGGCATACTACGCCCGTTTTCGAAGGACGCGGGACCAGACCCTGGTGTGGTTCATGTGCGCGCTGGTCGTCAGCGTGTTTGGCGAGCTGGCATTCACTCTCTATAAGAGCGCCTATGACACCTACAACATGCTCGGGCATGTGTATAAATTGGCGGCGTACCTGCTCATTTATCGAGCCATATTCACCACCTCTGCGAGCCGACCGTATGAAAAGCTCGCTGAGAGCGAGCGGGCGCTTGAAGCGTCCGTCCGTACGCTCAAGATGCTCAGCGCGTGCAACCAAGCACTCGTGCGAGCGCAAAACGAGCAAGAGTTATTACAGCAGGTCTGTGATGATGTCGTTCGGATCGGAGGATACCGGCTTGCTTGGGTCGGTTTTGTCGATGGAGAAGAACAGAAAGGAGTTCGACTTGTCGCTCAGGCGGGATTTGATACTGAAGATCCTACCGGGTTGGCGCGCACTTTTTGGGCAGATACCGAAGGGGAGGACGGGCCGGTGAGTACTGCGGTCAGCACGAAGACGCCGGTCATCATGCACGGTATCGGCAGTAGCGCCGGATCTTCGAAGATGCGTGAAGCTGCGGCAACATACGGCTTTTCGTCTGTGGTGGCGTTTCCCCTCATGATCAATGGTGTGATCGGAGCGTTCAGCGTGTACTCGACCAACCCGAACGCATTTACTCAGGATGAGGTGGCGGCGCTATCGGAAATGGCAAGCGATCTTGCGTATGGCATACGATCGCTGCGGGCGTACATACACGAAAGACAAGACGAAGAACAGCTGCGCCAGTCGGAAGAAAAATTCAAAGCGATCTTCAATAACGCAATGGATGGCGTGATCTTGGCCGATGTCGATACTAAAAGGTTTTTTGACGCAAACACTACGATGGGTCGCATGCTTGGGTACGATCTCAATGAGATCAAGGGCTTGGGTATAGCCGATATCCATCCGAAAGAAGACCTCTCGTACGTGCTTGATCAAGTTGAACGGCAACTCCGAGGAGAGAGAACACTAGCAGAAAATATTCCCGTGAAAAGGAGGGATGGCAGTGTGTTTTATGCGGACATCAACTCCAGCCAAGTTGTCGTCGGCGGGAAAAAGTATCTTCTCGGCATCTTCAGAGACATGTCGGAACGTAAACAAGCGCAAGAAGCGATCAAGGAGAGCGAAGAAAAATTCTCCAAAGCTTTTTTCGCCTCTCCTAACCCAATGTCTATCACAATGCCGGAAACCGGAGAGATAGTAGATATCAACGATGCGTTCTGCGAATTTTTCGGCTATACGCGTGAAGAACTTATTAGCCACAGCACGATCGGGCTGCGCATGTGGGTTGATCTGAACCAAAGAGATAAAATGCTCGAAGGATTGAACCGGTCTGGAAGCATTCGTGATCAAGAGGTTGGCCTGCGGACGAAGTCGGGTGAGATACGGTCCGTCCTCGATTCGTTCGACTTTATCTTGATAGGCGGCAAGAAATATCTATTGAACGTTGCCGTAGACATCACGGAGCGTAAACAGTCTGAGGCGGCATTGCGTAAGAGCGAAGCCGACCTCGAGGAGGCGCAGTCGCTAGCGCATCTTGGCAGTTGGAGTTGGGACATACCGACCAACGTCATTACGTGGTCTGCAGAATATCGCCGCATCTATCATATCGGTCCTCGTGATCCAATACCGAATTTTGAAGAACACCTCAAGGCCTACACTCTGGAAAGTGCTGCTGCGCTTGATGCGGCGGTCAAAAATACAATGGAGACCGGCGAGCCATATTCTTTGGAGCTTCAGTATGCGAAGCCTGATATTGCCGGCATGTGGGTATTGGCGCGCGGCGTTGCAGAGCGCGATGCGCAGGGCAAGGTCACGAGTCTCCATGGAACCGTGCAGGACATAACTGAGACGAAAGTGCTGGAGAAGATGCGCACCGACTTCTTGTCGCTTGCATCTCATCAGCTGCGCACGCCGCTCTCCGGTACGAAGTGGCTCATCGAGACGCTCTTGGCGGGCCGAAAGGGGCCGCTGACCACGGAGCAGAAAGAATATTTGGATAACATCTACACCGTAAACGAGCGCATGATCAAGCTGGTGTTCGACATGCTAGCCGTGCTGCGCTTTGAGAGCGGCGTGCTCGCCGTGGAGAGGAAGAGCGTCGCTGCGGGGCAGGTTTTCTCGAACATCATATCGACTGTCGGTGCCGCTGCAGCCAGCAAGCACGTGAAGGTCACCGATCTTTCTGCCGCAAAAAGTCTTCCGACCATTGAGGCCGACCAGGTTCTTCTGAATACCATTCTTGAATCCTTGGTGTCCAACGCCATCGAGTACTCGCTTCCGGGCGGGGAGGTGGTTCTTGATGTAACGGCTCTCGGTGATCGCGTGGCCTTTTCGGTGAAAGATTCCGGCATCGGCATACCAAAAGATGAACAGGACAAGGTATTCGACCGTTTCTATCGTGCGTCGAATGCGAAAAAGCTTAAGCCGGGTGGAAGCGGCCTGGGGCTGTATCTCGCCGCCCTTCTCGCTAAAGCGTTGGGAGGCGCCATCACGTTCGAATCGGAGGAAGGAAAGGGCTCGGCATTTTTACTGGCTATCCCCACGACAGTACCTGATCGACTCTGAGAATGATATTATATCGAGTATGAGTAAAAACATTACCATTCTGGTCGTCGAAGATGAAGATTTCCTGGGGCGAGTACTTATCGATAATCTTTCAGCAGAGGGATTTCAAACTGATCTTGCGGTTGACGGCGAAGAAGCTGTCGAAAAGGTGCGCAAAGAAAAGCCAGCGCTCGTCTTGCTTGACCTCCTGCTTCCGAAAAAAGACGGTTTCTTCGTCCTCGAGGAACTCAAAAGCAATCCTGAACTCAAGCTGGTTCCAGTCATCGTACTTTCCAATCTAGGAGGCGATGAGGACATCAAGCGCGCGCTTGCCCTTGGTGCGGATGACTACTTCGTCAAGTCTCAGCATCCGATCGTCGAAGTGATCGAAAAGGTGAAGAACATCATGGAAGGCAAGAGATCTTGACCCGCTAGCATTGGCCGAAGAGCTCCACGAGTTATTTAAAAGGCAGCGGTAATCGCACTTTCATACATATGGACACAATTCTTCGGACATACGCCTCATCTCTAAAACACCAGATCGCGCCGAGCGCGGGAAGTAAGGCGCCTTTCGCCAAATTCGTCATGCAGCTTCTTATTGCGGGAGGCGTATTCGGCTTGCTTGCGCCGGTCGCATTTGCAGCGACGGTCACGAGTACTGCAACTGGCGGCAACTGGAATACGGGTTCGACATGGGTCGGCGGTACTGTTCCTGCGACTGGCGATACTGCCGTCATCGCAACGACCGGCGGCAATAGCGTGACCATTACAGCAAATGCGACGATCGCTAATCTTACGGTGAATTCCGGCAGCATCCTCGCTTTTTCTGGTACACAGACGCTTACCTTCGGCACGGCGGGCGGCGTTGCGACAGTGAACGGAACCGTCAACGGAAGCGGCACCTTGGTCATGAACAAAAATCCGATCGTGCTCGCCGGCGTGGGCACGATCAATAGCTCGATCAGCGCCGCGCAGCCGACCTCGGTCTCGGCATCATCCAACCTGACGGTGAACGGTATCATTACGGTCGGGAATACATTCACCATCAACTCGGGCGCGACGCTGAACGCGAGCACCATCAATTCGAACGGGAAGACCGTTGCGAATAATGGCACGGTAAATCTGAGCGGCAATTATGCGCGAACCGGCGGAACCGCGATCTGGACGCAAGGCACCAATGCCGTATTGAATATAGGAGGCATCTTTACTCCTTCTGCCAGTGTGACGCTCAACGCCACGGCAAGCGGTAACACGGTGAACTACAATGGGTCTGCGCAAGCGATCGAACCGGCCAGCTATGTCAACCTGACGCTCTCAGGAAGCGGCGCCGCATCGCTCGTTACCGGCACTTCCGTAAGCGGCACCATGAATATCGCGCAAACCGGCACAGCAACCGCGAGTATCGGAGCGGGGCTCACGCTCACGGTCGCGAATCTGACGCTCGGCGGACTGGGCCGTATCAACGGCACCTGGGGCTCCACGAGTTCGACCGCGACTTATCAGAATAATACCTACTTTGCAGCGACTACGGGCAAGCTGTCGGTCACGAATGATACGCGTGCAACCCCGACGATCTCCGTCTCGAATTCTCCCGTGACCTATAGCGGGGTCGCGCAGGCCGCGACGGTCACGGGTTCCGTCTCCGGTTCGGTCTCCAGTATTCTGTACAACGGTTCGGGCACGATGCCGACGAACGCGGGCACCTATGCGATAACGGCGAACTTTGTGCCGACCGATGGGACGAGCTACAAGAGTTTGACCGGCGCCTCGGCGGGGAACTTCGTCATCAACCAAGCGACAACGACGATTTCCGTGTCGACGTCGGGCACACCGACCATCTATGGCACCACCGTGACGTTCACGGCGACGGTCGCTCCACAAAACGGCGGCGCGCCTTCCGGTACGGTTACCTTTAAAGATGGCGGGACGGTCATCGGCACCGGCACCCTCGGCGGTGGTAATCCGGACACCGCCACCTTTGCAACGGCAGCACTCTCGGCGGGAGCGCACTCGATCACCGCGGTATACGCTGGTGATAGCAACTATGTCACGAGCATGTCGGGTTCGATCTCTCAGTCGGTCACACAAAAGGCGCTCACGGTTTCCGGCCTCACCGCTTCCAACAAGATCTACGACCAGGGCAACACGGCAGCGATCACCGGCACCCCAACGCTGGTCGGTGTGGTCGGTGGCGACTCCGTCTCGCTCACCGGCACCGCGGCAGGTACGTTCGCATCCGTGAATGTCGGCACGGGCATCTCAGTTTCAGTGAGCGGCCTCTCGCTCACGGGCGCACAGGCAGGGAACTACACGCTCACAGAGCCGACCTTGTCCGCGAACATTACGCAGAAACCTCTCACGGTCTCGGGCGTCACCGCCAGCAACAAGACCTATGACGGCAACACGACCGCAACGCTCAACACGTCGATCGCCGCGCTTGTCGGTGTCATTTCAGGTGACACAGTCACGCTCAATGCAGGCAGCGCGGTCGGTACCTTCACGTCATCGAGCGTTGGCACCGGTATCGTGGTGACCGTCTCCGGTCTCTCGCTCACGGGCGCACAAGCGGGGAACTACTCACTGACGGAGCCGACAACTACAGCCAACATCACTCAAAAGAATCTCACCGTCTCGGGCATCACGGCGAACAATAAAGAGTACGACGGCAACACGACCGCAACGCTTTCCGGCACCGGCTCTCTCGTCGGCGTCGTTTCAGGCGATACCGTCTCGCTCGGGGGCACTGCGGTCGGTACATTCGCATCTTCCAACATCGGCACCGGTATCGTGGTGACCGTCTCCGGTCTCTCGCTCACGGGCGCACAAGCGGGGAACTACACGCTCACACAACCGACGCTTTCGGCGGATATAACGGGGAAGTCGCTGACGGTTACAGGCATCACCGCCAGCAACAAGACCTATGACGGCAATACCACCGCGACGCTCAATGTCGGCAGCGCCGCTCTTGTCGGTGTCGCCTCAGGCGACACGGTCACACTCAATACCGGCAGCGCCACGGGCGCCTTCTCTGATACGTCGGTCGGAGCGGGCAAGACAGTGACCGTCTCCGGTCTCACGATAAGCGGCGCACAGGCGGGGAACTACACGCTCACAGAGCCGACGACGACCGCAAGCATCACTGGCAAGAACCTCACGATAAGCGGCCTCACCGCCAATAACAAAATGTACGACGGAACGACCGCTGCAACGCTCTCCGGCACCGGCTCTCTCGTTGGTGTGGTTTCAGGCGACACGGTCTCGCTCGGGGGCACTGCGGTCGGTACCTTTGCGTCGCCGAATGTCGGCACGGGCATCTCAGTTTCAGTGAGCGGCCTCTCGCTCACGGGCGCACAGGCAGGGAACTACACGCTCACAGAGCCGACGCTGTCGGCGGACATTCTTAACGCCGGTCCCACAATCACCTCTATCTCGCCGTCGTCGAAGAACGTCGGTGATGCTGGCTTCACTCTCACGGTGAATGGTTCGAATTTCATCGCCAGCTCAACGGTCAATTTCAATGGCTCACCGCGCACCACAACGTTCGCTTCATCGACACAGCTCACTGCGGCGATCCTCTCATCCGACTTAACGGTCGCCACCTCCTCGGCGCTCATCACGGTGACCAATCCGGCGCCGGGTGGAGGCACCTCAAGCGCCATTTCATTCAGCGTCATAGCTCTCAATACGGCACCTACCATTTCTTCGATTACGCCGAGCTCGGTCTCGGCAGGGTCGCCGGATACGGTCGTGACGATCGTCGGCTCGGATTTCCTCGCCTCATCGACCGTTCAGTTCAACAGCGTTGATCTCGCGACGACGACCTTCGCGTCTTCCACGCAGATGACTGCGACCATTCCTGCCGCGCACTTGGCCGCCACCTCTACCAACACCATCACCGTCACCAATCCGGCGCCGGGCGGCGGCACCTCAAGTGCACAGACATTCTCCGTGGTCACTGCGGCTGATACGACTGCACCGACCGTGACCGCATTCTCTCTTCCAGCGACCTCTTCTGTGCTCACTATTTCGATCTCATCATTCTCAGCAACTGATAATGTCGGCGTTACCGGCTACATGATAACGGAATCTTCAACGACGCCGTCGGTGAGTGATTCAGCGTGGTCGGCGACCGCGCCCTCGAGCTACACCTTCACGCTTCAAGGCGACAAGACATTGTATGCGTGGGCAAAGGATGCTGCCGGCAATATTTCCGCCGGGGTGAGCGCGACGACCTCGATCACCTATGTGCAGGTCAGTCCTGGGGGAGAGCAGACGCTGCTTACCAACGGAACGATGAGCCCCAACAACACCGCAACGTCTTCAAGCAACGTCACCTTCAGGCAAGCCGTGCACATCGTGTTCGGAAACGGATCGACCATCGTCATACCGCTCAGCACCGTCATGACCGCGTCAACGACCTCTGACTGGACGACGCTTCTCTCGACCAACAGCGTCTCAACGACAGATATTCCTTCCAGTGTGACATCGGCAGGCGCACTGCAGTGGGGACTTCCGAGCACTGCGATAACCACAAGTCAGCCAGTTACGGTCGAGATCTATGTCGGCGCCGCATTTAATGGCCGCTCGCTTTCGTACTATCGGAAAGAGGCAGGAGGAACGTCATGGACGCAAGCGGGCACCTGTACGATAAGCTCCGGCCTGTGCCAGTTCACGACCTCGACATTCTGCTCGTTCTTCGTGGGAGTTCCGGTCACCACGACGACAACGACGGGAGGCGGTGTGGGTTCGACCGTGCCGCCGACGACCGTAACCCTCGACGGCGTTGCGTTCCCGGGCGCATCAGTATCAGTGATCGACAAAGACTCACCGTACCAGACGATCTTTACCAAGAATGTGACGACGGGCTCGGATAGCACCTTCCATATAAGTTTCGTTGGTGTACTTATGAGCCAGCATAGCTACGGTCTCATCATCCGCGATAGCCAAGGTCGCCTTTCTCAATCGAAATTCTTTAACATAGACACAGTAACTCATTCGCTGACGGTCAAAGATATTGTAGTATCACCGACCATCGGCTTCCTCCAAACGGCTGTGGCTCGCGGCAATCCCGTATCCATCGTCGGATTCTCAACGCCGGGTAGCATCGTCCATGTTTCCATTGATGGTACAATGCAGAAAGATGTGACGGCAGGAAGCGACGGATCGTATCGACTTTCCGCGGATACTGGCGCACTCGATTTCGGTGGACATCAAGTGCGGGCGAGCCAGACCAACAAAGCAGGCGTAACGAGCGACTTTTCGCCGACCCAGGTCTTCACCGTCGCGCAGACATCCAATGTATCGACTGACCTCAATGGGGACGGTGTGACCGACATCAGAGATATGAGCATTTTCCTCTCGCGTTGGCAGTCGACCGATCCTGCAGTCCTCAAAACGATCGACTTCAACAGTGACGGCAAAGCAGACCTTACCGATTTCAGCATCCTCCTCCGAGCTATTAGAAAGCAGTAGAGCTTATTATCTTACAAAGCCACTATGAAAGATTTCCATAGAGCCATTTTTGGTTTTGCCGCCGGTGCAATGTTCTTCGCCATGGCGTCGGTCGCATCTGCCGCCACTCTTTTCCTTTCGCCGCCTACGACCGCAGTAGGTCCCTCGC
This sequence comes from bacterium, assembly GCA_021814825.1. Classification (GTDB taxonomy): domain Bacteria; phylum Patescibacteriota; class Minisyncoccia; order Phycocordibacterales; family SBAW01; genus JAKALC01. The sequence continues at coordinate 13,083 of JAKAHS010000005.1, forward strand.
AGAAATTCAGCATCGACGTAAAGGTAGACGGCGCTGGCGTAGGTTTTAATGCGGCGCAAGCGACCATTCGATTTCCGAAGGATCTGCTCCAGGTCAGCTCGATCGATAAAACGAGCTCTGCATTCAGTTTTTGGCTTGAAGATCCGGTATTTTCTAACGACCAAGGCGTTATCTCCTTTATCGGCGGCTCTCCATTCGGAGTTTCCGGTGCTGCTATCCAAGTGCTTCGCGTGAACTTCACGCCGAAGGGAACAGGTACCGGAACCGTTTCGGTCACTGACGCCGCGATCACCGCGTCTGATGGAAGCGGCACGAACATCCTTTCGACGACAACCAGCGCGTCCATCACCGTTTCTCCGGCGAATGTGGCATCAGCGGGTGCCGTCACAGCGCCGCAACAGATCACTCGCACGCCGACTCCTGCGACCGGCACGCCTGCAGCTCCGTCGATCAACGTGTCGCTCTATCCTGATCCTACGCAGTGGTACGATCAGGTGAGCCCATTCTCGGTAAGTTGGAGCCTTCCTGCCGATATTTCTGCTGTTGCAACTGCAATCAATAAACAGCCGAATTTCGATCCGGTCACTTCAGAAGGTCTGTTCGACAACAAGACCTTCAACGCCCTGTCAGACGGTATCTGGTATTTGCATGTGCGATTCAAGAACAGCTTTGGCTGGAGCACGACCGTCCATAGTCGTATCGCCATCGATACGGAGCCGCCGCTCGGCTTCAAAATAACGATGCAGGGCGGGGATACGACCGATGATCCAGCGCCGGTACTTCAGTTTAAGACCGACGACGCGCTTTCCGGCATGAAGGAGTATGACGTGATGATCGACAATCATGATCCGATCGTCGTGCCGGCGAAAGGGTTTGTCGGTACATTCACCTTGCCGCTCCAGGCTCCTGGCGATCATCGAGTTCAGGTGAGGACCGTCGATAATGCAGGCAACAGCGTTGAAGATTTTATCACGCTTCATATCCTGCCGATCGCGTCCCCAACGATCTCCTTCACGACTTCGCAGCTCTTCTCTGACGAGCCGACCGGTTTGACCGTACAGGGTTCCGCCTTGCCGAATATCGAGGTCATACTCAATGTTCACCAGGCCGATGCGATCATGGCGAGCTCGACCGTTGAGACGGACGCGCAAGGGAATTGGAGGTATACGTTCAGCGAACCGCTTCACAATGGCACCTACAACGTAAGCGCGGTGAGCCGCGATGCGCGAGGAGCACTCAGTCTCACGGTCGAATCACCTTCAGTCGTCGTAAAGAATCGGCCTATTCTTGAGATCGGCTCATTCCAACTCGGTTCCGGCGGTGCCGCGGTACTTCTTCTGATCATCTTATTCGGCGGTTTCGGGAGCGGTGTATGGTTCTACCGTAAACGCAATGCACTCTTCGCACAACGTCTCGTCGCTGCTTCAAGAGACCTGTCGACCGTATTCGATCTCATTCGCAAAGACGTTGAGCGGATAGACGCGTCGATACCGGTAAACTCGGAACATGAGTCGGTCGTTAAACATTTGAGGGAAAATGTGCAAAAAATGGAAGTGCTCTTGAAAAAGGAGATCGAGCGTATCGACAAATAGCTCACCTACTAGCCCTAATGGACTTATCAATGGAAAATTCTCAGAAAAAGATCCTGATCGTGGAAGATGAAGATGTTATCGCGCTGCCGCTTGCCGACACGCTGCGGGCTGAGGGATTTGAGGTGCTTACTGCCGCCGATGGCGCTGAAGGCATCGACATTGCGCTTCGCGAAAAGCCGGATCTGATCGTGCTTGATATCCTCATGCCGAAGATGGACGGAACTGAGATGCTCAAGCGCTTGCGTGCGGACGAGTGGGGAAAGAGCGTGCGCGTTGTCGTGCTCACGAATGTCGCTGAAATGACGAAGATGGCGGATGTGATCGATGAGCGGGTGACCGACTACCTGCTTAAGGTAGATTGGGATCTGAATAGTGTCGTTAGTCTTATCAAAGAGCATCTTGGTGTCTCCGCATAATTTTGGCGCATCACTGCGTTGTGCTTCGAAAAATACCGCTCACCGTATGTTGAATACGACTCGCGGTATTTTTCTCGCACGCCTTGTGCTGCATCCAAAATTATGCGGAGACAGTACGGTGCGTTGAGGTCGTTTCGTCTGCGTCACGCCGTGGCTTCAGCAAAGGCGCGCCTAGTATCTCACTGATCTTAAGCGGTCCATAGGCCCCCGCTCGCGTTGGCGCATCACTGCGCTGTGCTTCGAAGATACCTCATTCGAAGTGGAAAGAAGCGGCGCGCTGCGAGAGCGCGAGAGCAAGCGAAGGGAATGACGAGAGCGACTCGTCCTTCTTGATGATGGCGATCGCCTCGCGGCGCGCCGCCTCAACCAGCTTGAGATTTTCGAGCGCTTCCATGCCGATGTCGGAGATGCCCCATTGGCGTCCGCCGCGCAGTTCGCCCGCGCCGCGTTCGCGCAGATCGAGTTCGGCAAGTTCAAAACCGTTCTTCGCCGTCGTAAGCGCTTTGAGCCGGGCGCGCGTCCGCTCGCCGCGGCTTTCTGCCACCACGAAACAATACGCTTGGTGCGCGCTTCGCACGATGCGCCCGCGCAGTTGATGCAGCTGTGCGAGACCGAAGCGCTCCGCGCCCTCGATCATCATGACGGTCGCGTTCGGCACGTTCACGCCGACCTCCACCACCGATGTGGCGACGAGAATGTCGATCTCATGCTCCGCGAATCGCTTCATGACCGAATCTTTTTCGGCGGGCGTCATCTTGCTGTGCACGATATCGATCTGAAACTCCGGAAAGACATCTTTCTTCAGGCGCTTCGCCTCTTCCTTCACTGACTTTGCCTGGATCGCGAACGCCTTCTCAGGGTCGGGCTCGTCGATGCGCGGACAGATGACGTACGCTTGGCGGCCAGCTTGTAGTTGCTCGCGCATACGCGCATACGCCGCTTCACGCTTCTTCGGCTCGACGACCTCCGTCATGATCGGTTTGCGCCCCTGTGGCATTTCATCAAGGATCGCGAGATCAAGGTCGCCGTACACCGTGAGCGCCAGCGTGCGAGGGATCGGTGTTGCGGTCATCGAGAGGAGATGAGGGAGACGTGCCTCTTTGCGTGCCAATGTGCGGCGCTGCGATGTGCCGAAGCGATGCTGTTCGTCGATGATGACGAGTGCGAGGTGTTTGAACTGCACGCTCTCTTGAATAAGTGCATGCGTGCCGATCACGATGCCGATCTCGCCGTTTGCGACCCATTTCAGAAGTTGGGCGCGAGAAATTTTTGTTGCTTTGTCCCGCGCGACCTTTGAGGGGAACTTGTAGCAGCCGCTGCCGGTGATGAGACCGATCGGCATCGGATGATCATCAAAGAGATGAATGAACGACTCGAAATGCTGCTTGGCGAGGATCTCAGTCGGCGCCATGTAGGCTACTTGCAGCGCGCCCGACCGTTGTCCTTCTGGCCGCTGCGAGACAACGGCGAATGCGGCGCTTGCCGCGACCGCGGTCTTACCTGATCCCACATCGCCCTCAAGCAGCCGCGACATAGGAGCGCCTTTCTGCATATCCGCAAGAATAGTATCGATAGCACGGCCTTGAGCGCTCGTCAGTGAGAAACCGAACGTGCCAATGAAATCGTCGACATCTTCGCGCGGCGTATCAATGACGAAACTTCTTTCGCGCGCCTCAAGCGCGCGCGTGCGCTGACGCTCCAGCTGAATGAAAAAGACCTCTTCGAATGCGAAGCGTTTGCGTGCGGCGAGCGCGTCTTTGTGCGAGCGCGGCGTGTGCGCGTAAATGAGCGCGTCATGGATGTTCGGCAGGTGGTAGGTGCTGAGGATGTGTGCGGGGATCGGATCTTCGATATGGGCGGGTATGTCGGTCGCCAACAATTTCGCGATCGCGTGCCGCATCCACAGCGACGTGACGCCTGCCGATTCGGGATACACAGCGAAGAGTGAGCTTTTAGCTTCTAGCTGGTAGCTTTTAGGTTCCGACCCCACTTGCTCGAACAGTCCGCTTTCAGCCGCACCCGCGCGCTCAAGGTGTGGGTTGGCGAGGTAGAGTTTGCCTTCGCCTCCGGTGACTTTACCGGTCGCTTTCACGCGCGTGCCGTCTTGCCACATCTTCGCGATGTAGGGCTGGTTGAACCACATGCATTTGATGCGGCCGGTTGCATCGCGCACGTATCCTTCGGAGACCGGCACGCGCCGCTTCCATGATTTCTTCGTTTCCAATTTCTCCAGCACTCCGATGATGGTCGCGTCCATGCCAAGTGAAAGTGCCGAGACGCTGGTCTCCGAGCCGCCTTCGTCGTATCGAGTGGGGAAGTGCCACAAGAGATCGTGCACGGTCGCGATGCCGAGCTTTTTGAGCGCCGCTTTCTGCGGCGCCGTGAGGCGGAAGATGTCGGTGAGTAGGGTGTGAGCATCCATCCCACAATGATATACTGGTGCGTATGACAACAAAAGGCACAAAAAAAGCATCGAATATAGGAAAGGAATCACTCGCGCTCCATAAAAAATTGAAGGGGAAGATCCGCATCGCGCCGGCGATGAAGGTGAAAGATCGCGCAGCGCTCTCGCTCGTGTACACGCCGGGCGTGGCCGCGGTGTCGACGTTCGTAGCAGAGCATCCGGAGCGAGCGCGCGAGTATACGATCAAAAATAATATGGTCGCGGTCATCTCCGACGGCTCCGCAGTGCTCGGTCTTGGCAACATCGGTCCCTACGGCGCGCTGCCGGTCATGGAAGGGAAGGCGGTGCTCTTTAAAGAACTCGGCGGCGTGGACGCCTTCCCGATCGTGCTCGATACCCAGGACACTGATGCGATCGTGGAGACGGTGTGTGCGATCGCGCCAGCGTTCGGCGGCATCAATCTCGAAGATTTTTCTGCGCCGCGTTGTTTTGAAATAGAGGAGCGCCTCAAGGAACGCCTCGACATTCCCGTGATGCATGACGATCAGCATGGCACGGCGATCGTGGTCGTCGCGGCGCTCATCAATGCGGCAAAAGTGGTGAAGAAAAAATTTGCGTCGCTTAAGGTGGTGGTCTCGGGCGCCGGTGCCGCAGGCACGGCGATCACGAAGCTCCTCTTGCTCGCTGGCGTCCGCGACGTGATCGTGCTCGACACGAAGGGAACTATCGTCGCAAGCCGCAGCGATCTGACGCCACACAAAAAAGCATTGGCGAAGATCACTAATCCGCGCAAGGTCGTGGGCGGTCTCTCCGCGGCGCTCGCTGGCGCCGATGCCATCATCGGCGTTTCCGGTCCGGGGCTCATGGATGCGTCGCAGGTGAAGCTCATGGGCAGAGATGCGATCGTCTTCGCGATGGCGAACCCGACGCCGGAGATCATGCCCGAGGAAGCGAAGCGGGGAGGTGCTGCGGTCATTGCGACCGGCCGTTCCGATTTTCCGAATCAGGTCAACAACGCTCTCGTATTCCCGGGCGTCTTCCGCGGCGCGCTTGATCACAAAGTGCGGAAGATCACCGACGCAATGAAACTGAAGGCAGCAAAGAATCTCGCGGCGCTGGTGAAGCGTCCGACGGCTGAAAAGATCATTCCAAGTCCGTTCGATAAGTCGGTTGTAGGGGCGGTGGCGAAAGCGATCAGATAGGACGCACTCAAAAAATCGCGGTCTGCTGTGTTGCGGGCTCCGGTGCTCCCTCACCTTACACCTCAGTAAGGCTCGGTTCGCTCCTCGTCCACGCCTTGCATCCCATCGATTTTTGAGCACGTCTTCAGAACGGGGGACAAAATACGAAATCAGGCGGCACGCGAAGCGTGCCGCCTGATCCGTATCATGAGTCTCGATCCTTAATTCATGATTCCTGCCCCTCCCTGCTTTCTTGCCAGCAGCGACAGCACGAAGATCACTGCGAATACGATGAAGCCGTACACGCAGGAGGGGAGGATGAGTGCGTAGGACTGGCCCGACGTAAGCCAGGTCATGACATCGCCGTACACGAAGCTGCCGGAGAAGATCGTGCCGGTCAATGAGACGACAGGGATCCCGTAGCGGCAGGTGGGGAAGTTGATAGTGAGTGCGATGATCGACTGGATCATGAGGATTACGAACAGCACGAGGCCGTACCAACATGCCGGGTAGCCGAGGAAGAATGGGCACGGCTCATTGAGCGCACAATTGCCGGTGAATAATTTAAAGAAGCTCAGATACCCTGCGAATAAAACGCCCGCGACCGACAGACCGAGAATGGTTTTGGTGTATGCCTGGTTCATGTTTTTATTTTACCACTCTCGCGAGCGTACCGTTCACACACGCGCTTCACGAGCCCGGGTCCTTCGAAGATCAGACCGGAGATGATCATGACAAGATCGGCGCCGGCAGCGAATTTGGCCATCGCATCATCGGGTGAAAAGATGCCACCTACGCCGATGATGGTAAAGCGCTCGCCGTAGCGCTCGCGCGTTTTGCGGATGAGCTCGTTCGAAGGCTCGAAGCACGGCGCTCCCGAGAGGCCGCCGCGAAATTCTCTTGGCGCATCCTCCGGGTGCCGCAGATCGGCATAGTTCTTGTTGAGATTGCCGATCACGAGGCCGTGTATGCCGAAGCGATGAGCGACGTCGAGGAGTTTCGCAAAGGCCTCCCATGGGAGATCGATCGGCATCTTGAGATAGACGGGTTTGCGGCACGGGATCTGCGTGAGGCGGGTGAGTAATTTTTCGAGAAGGACCGGATCGGTGAATGTCTCGCCTCCCCACGCGTTGGGGCAGGATATGTTGATCGTGTAGTAATCGCCAATATCAGCCTCGTTGAGCTTCTTGAACGATACGGCATAGTCCTCGATTCCGGCATCGACATCGACGCACGATGCGCGAGTGTTTGTTCGAGCGATCGAGATGCCGAGCACGAAATCTTCCGCACGTTTTGTGCGCGAAAGTTTTTTGATAAGCGCGTCGACGCCGCGGTTGCGCAGCCCTTTGTAGACGACGATGCTCTGGTTGCGGATGAGGCGCGTGAGACGCGGCTTCTTGTTGCCTTTGCAGGGAAGGGTGGTTATCGAGCCGATCTCCTCACCGCCGAAGCCGAGCGAAGGGAGGATGCGTGTGAGCTGTCCGTTGGCATCGAATCCGGCAGAGAGCAATACGGGTGTGCGGTAGTGGATGCCATCGACGGTCTTGCTGATATCCGGTCCGCGGTAATTGTAGAAAAAAGAGAACACCGTTCGCGCTGGTGCGATACTCCCCATGATCTCACCTATCGATACGAATGCGTTGTGCACGCGCTCCGGATCGATTCGAAACAAGATCGGCTTGAGTGCGTGGCGGTAGAGATAATCTGCGAGATCCATGCGAGCATTATATGCTTCTTGGGCTGGGTGTGATATGGGAAACTTTCAAATACCCATCTCATCGGCGCTTACTTTTGTCTGCGGGCTACTCGGGGTTCAGAAAACCTAGGTCAGATTTCGTAACGATATTTCGGCTGGGTTTTGGGAGTTTGCCGAGGTGTCTGGGTCACCTAAATATTTCTTTGAGGGGAGCCGGCCTCGTACAATCTCCTGATTTCCTCAGGATTCAGTGCTCTATCGAAAATTTGGGCACCCATAACCTGGACAGGGGGTTCAGTGGTGACGCTATCATCTCCAACCGTATTCCATTCTGTGTTTTGTATTTTTTCTGCATTGTACTCCCACGCATATACTACTTCGTACCGCTCTACTCCAGCCACTTGTACGCTTTGCTGAGACGGTTCATAAAATATTTTGTACTGCAACATAGCATCTTCTCTAATATCTGTAATTGTCATTTGCAGGTTACTTTGCACACTGCTTGAGACGGTGCCTCCAATAACTTTTGCCGCGATAGTACGAGCGTCAGTCAGAGGATTCAAATCTTGGAAATTGGTTACGGTCCCCGGGACTGGGTAGTTTAATGAAATCCTATCTACGGATCCTTTAATTTTTATCGATAAATCAATCTCATTACCTTGCTTGGATGTATGAATAGTAACGGATGGGTTCGAGAGCATTCTCCCTAAGTTGTCTGAAGTGAGGTCGACAAGGACTATTGCTAGTGCAGCTATGACGCTAATGACAACGACTACCAAAACGCTATTCCGTCCGCTGAGCCAATGACCTTTAAGCCATTCACTGGAATAGGTACCACTACCGACAATTATTACCGTCGCTAGTATTTTTACAAAAAATACCATTACGACTGATTATATAGACATTCTGGCCAGTCCGGTACTTTTTCTAAGGGCGGAGGCGGGAGGATTAGCGGTCGCTACTCGACCAGTACAGGTTTCCCATTTCCGACCGTACACTCACGGTCGTGAATAGGGGAGAACCTTTTCGAACCCTTCACGCACGCGCGCAGGCGCGTGCTCGCCTCCGCATAAGAAAATAACGCCCCCTGAGGGCGTATTTTCAAAATGCGGAGGCGGAAGGATTCGAACCTTCGGACCCCTTCCGGGGTCAACAACTTAGCAGGTTGCTGCTTTCGACCGCTCAGCCACGCCTCCGTATATATTCGATTGTCACGCACGTTGCACATACATTGAGATGGTGCTGGTCTTTGACTCCGCGGTCGAACGAGTTCGTCCACCTAGGTCCTGTCTCGCATGCGCTCGACAACGGATCTTCCCTCGCAAAGCCTCGGGACCGGATGAAAAGCAAAGAAGTTTGCTTTTCATCCACTCAGCCACGCCTCCGTATGTACTTAACAACCTACCACATCGCGAGACTTTTTTCATCATCTCGCCGTTTGTCGCCATAGCGTTTGCGGTGTCATGAGTCTACAATGGGTGAATATACTCGGCAGTATTATCAGTCGGCGCGCTCGCGGTAATCTTTAAGATCGTATGACGGAACTAGTGCAAGGACTCACGACGCGCGAAGCGGAAGCGCGATTGGAGAAATATGGAGAGAACGATGTCGAAGAGCGCCGTAGTGGCATCGTGAAGAAATTCATCGCGCCGCTGTATTCGCCGATCTCGCTCATGCTTCTCGGCGCGGCGGTCCTCTCGAAGATCAACGGCCGCGATCTCGATCTCTATTTCATTCTCGCGCTCTACGTCGTCAACTACTCGATCCAAAGGTGGCAGGAATTCAAAGCCGACCGCGCGATCGAGCAGCTGCGCGACCGACTCTCATTCGATGTTTCTACGATGCGCGACGGCGCATGGACGCCGGTCAACGCGAAGCGTCTGGTGCCGGGTGATCGTATCCGCCTTGGCCTCGGCAGCATCATTCCGGCCGACGCGAATATCGTGGCGCAGGAGAACTTGTCGGTGAACGAAGCAGTGCTCACGGGCGAGTCATTGCCGAAGGAGAAGAAAGTGGGCGACCGGATCTATTCCGGATCATTCATCGCGATCGGCGATCTTGAAGCGGATGTCGTCGCCACCGGCAAGAACACTAATTTCGGCAAGACGATCTTTTCGATCGAACAGTCGACCGAAAAAAGCCTTTTGGAAAAAGACGTGCTCAGCATCACGCGCTTCCTCACCAAGATCAGTATCGTCGCCGTGGTCGTTCTTTCCGCGGCGCTCTTTCTCAAGGGCGCGGCTCTCGACGATCTGCTGACGCTTGATCTCAGCCTCATCATTGCAGGGATCCC
>JAKAHS010000006.1 GCA_021814825.1 bacterium
CCGGACGCGGTATCATCGGCCTCTGCGAAAGATCGATGCGACAATCGAGAAAATCCGCATACCCGAGCACATATCGCCACGGCTCGCCGCGCTCAATGCGATGCTTATCGGCTTCGAACGCAGCGCTCGACACCCCTGCATATTTTTCGGCGAGTATCTTTTCGATCGCTTCCGTTGTGGTCAAATAATCTGACATAAAAAAGATCATCGCGTTCTGAGCTTCTCGCCATGCAGCTCTAAGAATCTTTCGAATTGCGAATGGAATGGCAGCGGCAAGTCGTCCAGCGTGAACCACCCGACCTCTTCCAACTTGTGCGGCTCGCCGTTCCCTGCCTTGCTGCGGTCGACAAGCACTTTGAAATCAAGCGCGAGCCAGTGGGTCGGCTTGCCACCCTGTTCCCGCAGCACGTCGCGATAACCGAGGAACTCAAGATCGAGCACGTCGGTGCAATATTCCTCTTTGATCTCTTTGCGAAGCGTCTCCTCCGCCGTGTCGCCGAACTCGAGCGCGCCGCCACCCGGATCCCACGTGCCATGTTCGTCGCGGCACGCCGTACTTCGCTTTCCAAGAAAGAAATTCCCCTCGCCGTCGTGGCAGGCGAAGACGACCGTGATCCCTGTGTAGTCCTCGCCTTTCTTCATACGAACAAGGATACACCGGCCCGTTCAGCGCGTCCATGCAGATCTCGAACTAGTCTCGAAAACTTTTTCCTACGACAACGCCGACGACCGCGCCCATGATCGCGCCTGCTACGAAATCAGAGAACCAATGAATGGTCACCGAAACGCCGAGACCTATGTAGAGCGCATACACGAGCGCCGCGCTGCGTATGAGTTTGTTCTGCGGATAGAGCGCGATGAGCGCCAGAGCGCCCGCGAACGCTACCGCCGTATGCGAAGACGGCCATCCCCAGAATATACCGTCTCTGAAGATGCCGAAATTGAACTGATGACTGATATCGGCCGTGGGTGCGCTTGAGAAGAGTTCTGGATGAGGGCGCCCGGTGAAGATCTTATAGAAAGAGGATAGGAGAAGTGCCATGACGCTCGCCTGCCCCACCGCCGCTCCCGCGCGCATGAGTTGCATGTCTCTTCTCATTTTTCCGACACCATACGCGCCCAGCGATATCATAATGGGGGCGAAAAAACCCAGAGCAGCAGCAGCTATCGCGATCGAGAACAATGCCTGACTACGAGTCGAGATGAAATACCACTCGTCGGATCCGGTCGTGACCAGCAGATACGTCAGCGCCATCGCGACGATCTGCCAGAGAAGATTGCGGCCGCGGAAACAAGCTGCGACATTCTCGAAGAACCGACGAAAAAAGAGACGGAGCATGTCCATTATTACTGCTTCACGATAAGCGTACGGCGGATCGTGTCGAACTGTGCGAGGAGAGCATGCTCATCGAATGGGCGGACTGCGCCTGCGGGATAGTTTTCAAAGACGCCGTAGTGAATGAAGTAGCGCACCGCCATGCACGGGTTCGTGCCGGGAAACGCGTAGACGATCTCTTCGTAACGATTGCCGGCACCGGCACCGGTGGAACTCGCCATCGAATATTCAACGCCCGCGTCCGTGACCGACGCCGTGTGAAGCGGCAGTGCACCCGCGTCAAGGAAGCGGCGCGCTGAACAGGCCTGACCGGGGCGGAGCGGTATCGCTTCGACGCTAAGGTAGGAGTCGGCGCTAAGGTTGGTCCCGGCAGCCAGAGTCTCCGGTATCGTGAACTTCACGCCACCGATATCCCTGCCCGGTCCGAGCTCTTGGTAGGCATAGTGTTCGTCGATGCTGTAGTCGTTGGCGTCTCCATGCGGCGTCGAGGTCGAGAGGCTCGGCAGGCGGATCGAAAATCCTTCCGCGCCGCTTGAATACACCGCGGGCAAGCTGCCCGGATCTGCGGCGACCTGCACACAGCCGATAAAACTTTTCTCTTGGTTGCGTTCAAGCACGAGCGCGCCATTTCCCTTGCTCCAAAATACGAAGCTCTCGTCATCGTTGGCGTAGCGCGCGCCGTCGGCGGAGATGGTCTGCGGGAGCGTCATCGCGCGCCCGTCGCTGAGACTGATCTGGGCGTATCCGGTCGGCGTCGGCGGCTGCCCTGGCTTGGGAGCGGGCACCTCCGCCGTCGCGCCTTTATAGAACGACGCATCGATCGTCTTGCCCGCATCGCACGAATATCGGACGCTCGCGATCGGCTGCTCCTTCTGACTTTTTTGATAGACGAGCACGATCATGCTCACCACGATGACCGCGATCACAAGGCCGACGGCCGCCGCAACTCGTTTTTCCGCCGGCATGTACATATCTCCAGTATACGCCACTTCTTACTTGTTCGGGTTAGGCACTTCGACGAGCTGCCCACTCTCGACACGAAGATATTTTGAAACTCCCTGCGACGGCTGCGCCGTCATCGGCTCACCTGGCGCGCGCTCTGCATAATTCACCACGAGCAAGCCGTCATGGATCTCGGTCGTCTGCGGCGCGATCCGATCGCCGAGCAAGACCGCGTTCGTACCGACATAGCCATCACCGCGGCGCAGTGCCACCGCGACATAATAGAATGTTCCGCTGCCGCCGCCATCTTGCGTGAGAATGAATGCGATATCCGGAGCGCCGTCGCCATTGAGATCGCCCGTCGCTTCATTGCCGAAATAGCGCGTCGTGGTCATCGAAGCGGAGCCAGGTGCGGCAGGAGTCTGTGCGACGCCGGCGCTTAGCGCGACACTCCGATCATCGATCGTGTATATGCCGTCGCGCGGGTCAGAGACCAGCGTCGCTTGCGAAGATGGCACATGCGCGCCGATCCCCCGCCACAGGACCACGCCAAGCGCGAGAAGATAGATAGCAACCAAGACCGCGAACGTGCCGACCATCTTACTGAAGAAGATGAGCGCGCCACGTCGATCGCCTTCGATAAGAAGGACGATGGGCCGATAAAAGAATAGATATCCCATCACGGCGGCGGAGAGGACGAGCAAGCTCAACATCGTGATCGGTATAAGAAAGGTGTGCTGCGCCGATGGGAACGCAGAAAACATATTGATGACCGAAACGACGAACACGATATAAAGCGCGGCGAGCGCGGCGTGGATGAATGGTTTCATGCTCTTATCATAACGCATCCGATCAGTGTGAAGTTCCATTAAGGCGGTTCAACACGCCCGCCTCTCCAATGAAGAGAGGCGATCATCCTCCTTAATAAAGCCGGCAGGGTAATGTCCGAACCTGTACACGACCTCACTTGTTGAGCTGCTGCTGCAAGATGACCGCCTCGTTGTGTTCGATGTCTCTTGCGCCATAGAGAAGCGTCACCGCTCCCTTCCCCGCCATTGTCTTTATATGATCGAGCGTCTCTTTCTTTGAACGCAGCTCCGCGCGGTACCTCTTTGCGAACTCAGACCAGCGCTTCGGATCATGGCCGAACCATGTGCGCAATTCAGCGCTCGGACCGATATCTTTGAGCCACTCATCAAGCTTTGCTTTTTCTTTCGTGAGTCCGCGCGGCCACAAACGATCGACAAGAATACGTGCGCCATCTGCCTTCTCCGGCTTTTCATACACGCGCTTGATAGTGACGGGGTGTTTTATCATACGCTTTCGCATCGCACACGGTTACTCATATCATAACAGCATGAGGTGATCGTCCGCGCGCATCTGTGTATACCAAAATACGCAAGGCACTTGCCTTGCGTATTTGCTCACTCTGACCAGAAACCTTTATTTCTTCTTCGCGGCAGTCTTCTTCACAGCGGCTTTCTTCGCGACAACCTTCTTCTTGAGAGGCTCGGCAGGAGCTTCCTTAGGAGCCGCCTTGGGAGCCAAAAGAGAAATGAGGCGCTCGAGCTTCTCGTTGATCCCGTGGAGCTCTGACTTCACGTCCTGCATGGAGCGATCTTCACGAGGAGCCGCATCACGGTTGAAAGACGGGCGGGGTGCTGCATCGCGGTTGAACGACGGGCGCGGAGAAAACTCGCGCTTGTTGTCATACGAAGGGCGCGGTGCGCTGTCGTCCCTCACGAAACAATCAGTGCAGAAGACCGGCTTCTTTCCATTAGGACGGAACGGCACCTCGCAGCTTTTGCCGCAGGTAGCACAGCTCGCCTTGTACATGGTCTTTTGACCGCCAAAGCGATCAGAACCACCCTTGTTAAAAGGCTTGCGGGGAAAACGATTTGACTGGTAGTCAGGCATGAGAAATATAGTTAAATTTAGTAAGCGCAATTATGTAATAAATTGATAAAAATAGCAAGGGCCGGCGATGTCTTGCTTTTGAGAGCCCGCACAGGGAGGGGTTTTGAAACAAACTCTATAGCTTCGATCTGATGAAGGCGTCGGCGTCGAAGGTCTTCTTTTTGATATCCTCAAGCGAGATGAATGTGCGCTCGGCGATCATGAAGCGCCCATAAAAACCTTCGAGGTGGAGATGGATCGCACCGGCTGCGCTTGTGCCGGTATTCCCCATGATGCCGATCTGCTCCCCCGCCCCCACGGGGCCGAGTGCGTGCGGCTCGCTTGCCATGTGGCAGTACAAAAATGAGCGGTCGAGGGGCGGCACGTAGAGCGCTGCATGATTGCCGAGCTGCGCTCCCCAGGCGGAGCTCGCAAGGTCGCGATAGACGATCTCACCGTCGGCACAGGCGAAAAGCGGAATGCCCGTTTTGCCGTGTCCGCCATAATCGACGCCGGTATGATGTCCGAATTTCGGATACAGCGTCCAGTCTTCGTTGAGATACGTTTGAGAAAGCGCAAAATATTCCTTCGGCACCGGCGGCATCCACGCACCCTTCTCTGAGGATGGCGCGTCCGGCACCGCCTCTAGATATGCCGCGCTGCAAAAACCCTTCGTGCCATCTTGGAGCACGACCGCCTTCCACGACCCGTCGCCGCTCCCTTTTCCACGATCGTCCCCGCCGGTATCGTCCGCACGATCGAATACTCCGTCCCCGATCCGGTCCTCACATTAACATTGGCAGTTGTTTTGAAGGGCATGAGGGTGGTTGATCGATCGGCTATCCTGCGGATGCTTCGTGAAGGAAAGATTGTTTAAGAGCCTTCAAATCCGCCTGTTGCGCGAGCTGCAGCTCGCGCAAAGCGCGCGCTTTCTCCGAGAGCGCATCGAGCTTCTTCACGATCTCCTTCTGCTCGGCGAGGGGTGGTAGTGGGATTTTAAGGCTTTTTACAAATGTAAGGTTCGCCATTTTGAATTTCCCCACCCCGATTTCTTGAAATCGTGGGTACAGATATTGAACAGCTACGAAAAGATACTCGGGGAGAAGTTCGTTTTCATCTCTCGGGAAAAGGCCAGAAATGTTTTGATTAGTCGTACTCTCAAACGTGAGGAATCCTGTCCGTCCGATTGTCGCACCGACCAGAGCGAGCAGGGTCGTACGGGGTTTAAGTAATTTTGCCGATGAATGTTCCAGACCTTCTTGCGTAATGAACTTCTCCGCTCGCTCGACCAACTGATCCTTACATGCCTCCGAGCGTAACCAAGGAATGTTCCCTCTCTCCCAATATTTGGCAATACTTTTGCTCGGTGTGCCGCCTGATTGAACCAAACAAACATCCCCGAGACTTGCCTCTCCGCAGCCTTTTTGTTTACCTTCGGAAAAGATTTCGTGGAGGGCGGCGGGGAGGAGTTGGTCGATCGCACTGATCGACTCCGCGCGCAAGCGCGCGGCCTCATCAATCTTCGCAAACTGCTTTTCTATCTTCTCTACTATCTTCCGCTGCTCCCCAATCGGCGGCACCGGGATTTCGATTTTTGCACATTTGCTTTTGCTAATTATGGGAAGAGTCGTTTGCGATGATTCCGCACGAAACTCTTTCTCTTTAGAAATAAGGGCGTAGTAGAGATACTTGGTGTCTAGGATTTCGTGTTTCGGTACAAAGGTATTTATCTGCTGATTGGTCGCCATCTCCTCCTTAGCGATCCCAAGTTTGCCAATGTAACCGATGCAACTCATCATGACAGAATCTTTGGGGATAATCCGTATTCCGCTTTCTCTAAAACCTTTTTCCGAAAGTTTCTTTCTTGTGTCTATCACAAAAACACCATGATCTAAATCAGACGGACCAGCCCAAAGAAAATCATCGCCGTAAAAATCTTTTACCGATGTCTTTGGGGTGCCGCCCGTGATAATCTCACAGACTTCTCCAAGTTTTCTTGTCGACCACATCATACTTCAAGCTCGAAAGGTATATTTTTCTCAACCCAGGGAACGCCCTTCTTCGTGAGTTGAGCTATATCGTCTCGAAAATCAAGGCGGCCGTCCTTGTCCAAATCTTCTAACTGCTTGCGCAATACTCCCTTATTTGAGTACCGCATCCAATCATTCAACTCGTCGAGAGAGACTGGCTCAGGATATTTCTGATAGCAGAAAACGAGAGCCTTCTTTTTTGCGTCAAGTCTTGGATCCAGACATTTCAAACGCCCACCAATCTCCTCAACAATCGGGACTTTCCGCTCAATAATCTTTTTGATTTCTGCTTGTGCATCTTCTGGACTCATCGATGTCTCCAGTCGGATAAGTTCGGCGACTATCCAGTTTGCAGCATGGATCACAAACGTTGAGTCCATTTCATTAACATCGACTGTACCTGGATGCGCCACATTCCTTTTGTTTCTAAAATCCAAAATGAGATCGGCAAGTTTTAGTACCTGAAAGCGTAGAGACTCAGGCATTGATGTATTTTGAGAAACTGTGTTGTAGATAGTTATCCGTTGGATATTAGTACCAATAGGCGTAAAATTGCCCGACTGTTTAACCTCAAGAATCCTAAAGACATGCTCGGCAAAGCGTCCTCCATCAAGTTGACTAGGTTCCCAGTTACCCAAGAAGTACTGCTGATGCAGCTTTTGGAATTCAGCCTGCAGCGCGACGACCAGGTCGCTCGGTAGGCTACTTAGATGTTGCGTCAGCGGGTTCATTGCTCAAGAAGCGGTCGAGGAATTCTTCGCCAGTCTGTGTGAGATCACAAGTATCATCGGGGTGGACACGAATTAGTGTATCCTTGGCGCGTGCAACAAACTCCGCAGAAAATTTATTGGTTATCTTTGCCCGGGTCCATTCCTCCTTGATTTGGTCTTTTTGGATCGGTTGGTTAAGCATCACTTCGTGATATCCAACAATAACGGCAATCTGCTCTTGGCCATTCTTGAACTTCCTACCCTTAATGATCTCACGGAGGGTTTTCTGTTTGCCGCCAGTGGCTACTCGAGGGGCCACAGCATGACTCGCTCCACCCTCAAGACGCTTTAACCGTGTCTCGTGATCTGTGAGTTGTATAAGGATCTGTTCGAGTTGATTGTCTTTCATGGATTCTACGCTTTAGTATTCTTCTTGGTCTTGGCACTCTTACTCTTTTTTGTGCGTCGCACGTTCGATTTACCGCGAGAGCTTTTCTTAACCAACTCAGCTGGGAATCCCTCGTCAAGCACTTTGCGACCGGTATTAGTTACGTAATATGCATTCTTCTGAACTGTGTCTCGTGCAATCCAACCGCTACTGATTGTCCATTTGAAGTCACGCGCGAAATTTGCGGGAGTGACTTCTCCTGCATCACTAAAGAGCCGGTTGATCTCCCCGGGGGTAAACCTTGTTTTGCTGTCATGACTCTCCAAATACACTGCAAGTGTGAGAATCTTGTCTGGATTGCGCTTAGGCCCACATTGGTTCATGAACTCTGCGGCAGATGTGCGTGAATTAATGTTGGGAGAATGAGTATTGTGTTCACCAAGGTCCTCGGCAATGACCTGTCCTGCATCAGTAGACACACAAAGAGTCATAATCTTCGCTGCAAGTACCGGACTTATATCAGTAGAGTAGGAAAGGTTTCCTCCTTTAAGCGAGAGGGCCACCTTCTGTTCTGGTTCGTTAGTCATATTTGTATGAAATTAGATCTTATGTCTACAAGTATACACGATTTGCCATTCGGCGCAAGCACTGACTATTGTTGGGGGTCGATGTTTTGCAGGAGCGCCAGAATCTCTTGCTCTTTTCTCAGAGAATCGATTACAAGCTCCTTCGGCGTTTTGTGCTCCGCGGCGGCGGGGCCGTTGGGGTTCTTGAAGTCGAGGTTATAGTTGCGGGCGACGATGTCGGCGATGGGGACCGAGTAGGCGCGCGGCGAGGCTTTGCGAGCCGCGCGGGCGGGGCCGCCCCACCATTTCTTTATGGGCTCGAACTCGGCGTGCATGATCGGCCGACCCTTAGTGTATTGGCGCAGGCCCTCGGGGAGCTCCATTTCATAATACCAAACCTCTTTGGTCGGCGTGCCTTTCTCAAAGAAGACGAGGTTCGTATTCACTCCAGCATAGGGGTTGAAGACGCCCTGTGGCAGACGCACGATCGTGTGTACATTGCACTTCTCGAGCAGATCCTTCTTGATCTCCGCCGCGACTCCTTCGCCAAAGAGCGCGCCATCGGGGAGCACAACCCCGGCGCGCCCGCCCTCCCTGAGCAGATGGATAAAGAGGACGAGGAAAAGGAGCGCAGTCTCCTTGGTCTGAAACTTCTTCGGAAAGTTTGACTGTGCTCCATCTGCCACCACTCCACCAAAGGGCGGATTGGCGACGATCACATCCACGCGATCCTTGGGCCCATACTCGGTGAGCGGCCGGCCGAGCATATCGCCGCGCGTGATGATGGTCGGGTCTTCGACATCGTGGAGCATGAGGTTGGTCATCGCGAGCAGGTGCGGAAGCTGCTTGAGCTCGACGCCCCGCAGCTCTGCCTGGAGCTCGCGCTCCTGCTTGGCAGTCTTCACCCCTTTGCGCATGTGCTCGAGCGCTGAAACGAGGAAGCCGCCGGTGCCGCAGGCCGGGTCGAGCACGCGCTCGCCGAGCTTGGGGTCGACCATATCGACGACAAACTGCGTGAGTGGACGCGGAGTGTAAAACTCGCCCGCGTTGCCCGCGCTCTGGAGATCTTTCAATATCCGCTCATAGAGGTCGCCGAACTGATGCCGGTCGGTCTTCTTGTTGAAATTGATCTCGTTGATCTTGTTGACCACCTGGCGCATGAGCGTGCCGTTCTTCATGTAGTTGTAAGTGTCGGCAAAGACGCTCCGCACCACGGCAGCCTGCGTGTTGTCTACAGCAACCTCAAGACTTTTTAGGGTCGGAAAGAGCTTTTCGTCGATAAACTTTTGGAGCACATCTCCCGTAATGCCCTCGGGGTTGGCCGCCCACGAGCGCCAGCGCAACGCTTCGGGCAGAGGCGATTGATACGCGGGGTCGATGAGCTCGAGATTGGCCTCGTGGTCGTCAAAGATCTTCAAAAAGAGCATCCACACAAGTTGGCCAATGCGCTGTGCATCACCATCGACACCTGCGTCTTTGCGCATGATGTCTTGAATGCTTTTAACGATGTTCTGGACGTTGCCCATGTTACTTCTTCGCCTTCTTCCTGAGGGCTTTAAACTCTTCATCGAAGATCTCATAATAATCGGCGTAGATGTACTTCTGCCCATACTCGGCGTCTCCGAGCGGCTCAAGGATATTCAATTTGATCAGGCGCTCAATCACGTTGTACGCACCTTGCTTCGAGAAGCCGGTCCACTTCATCATCTCAGCGACGCCGATGATCGGCTGGCCGAAGAGCTTGCGCACAACCTCTAGCGTTGAGGCCGCCGACTTCTTCCCGAGCTGCTGCATCTTGGCGAAATCACGATCACGAAGCGCAGTTATCTGCGCACAAGTTTCGATCGACGACTCGGCAATTTCGGCAACACCTTCGAGAAAGAATTCAAGCCAAGCATCCACCCGTGAATCTTCGTCGTGATATTCCTGTAGTTTCTGGTAGTACAGCTTCTGATACTTCTTGAAGTAACTCGACAAATAGAGGACGGGGAGCTCCAGGAGCTGCGCATGGTGGATAAACAGTGCGACGAGCATGCGACCTGTGCGGCCGTTACCATCGGTAAATGGGTGGATTGTCTCGAATTGCGCATGCAGAAGCCCTGCCTTTACGAGCGAAGGATACTCATCATCCGCATGAATGAACTTCTCGAGATCATTGAGCGAAGCATGCATATCGACGGGCGCCGGTGGCACAAATGACGCGTTCTCGGGCGTCTTCCCACCGATCCAATTCTGCGAGCGACGAAACTCACCCGGATATGCATGCTGGGTTGAACGCGCGCCGTCCATGAGACGCTCGTGAATCTCTCGTATGAGTCTCAGCGAGATAGGGAGCGTTTTCGTCCTCTCGATGCCATAATTAACCGCATCGACATAGTGGACGATGTCGTCAACGTCTGGACGCAGTCGCGCCTTCTCTTCAGTTACCGGTGCCGCGACTGCATCTTGGAGTGTCGCTTTCGTTCCTTCGATTTGGCTTGAATATGTAGCGTCCTTCTTGATGAACATGAGCAAAAAGAAGTCTTTATCTGGCAGAAGTCGCGTAATACCATCGAGCTTGCCGACCAGCCGTATCGCCTGTTCGTGTTTCTTGTAGAGTCGACTGTTGAGAGGAAAGCCTTCCTCGGGTGGAAATGGGAAAGGAGTGAAGGTCTTATAACCCTCTTTTTGTTTAATATATCGGCCGATTTGTATCTTGTTGACCTCTTTCATACCAATGGCAACAGATTATCATAATTAGTTGACCTAGGCAACACTGATGGCAACGACCTGTGGACAACGCTTAATCTTCAGAATATAGGCTTTCTTCTATCTCTCTGATCATACGCAAGTATCCTTCGCGGCCACCGAAGAGCGCAACGATCTCGACTGGCGAGCCATATTCGGTGAAGGGCGAGACGGTGAGGTCGCCGATATCGTCGATCGCGGTGATGCCCTCCTGCGCATATTTCTCGATGAGCTTGTCGATGATCTCGCGTGCGACGCCCTCATACTTCGCAAAGTAGTCGCGGCTGCGGAGATTCTTGATGCGTTCGCTCCTCGTGAGCGGCCGCTTGCCATATGCGACATGAAGAATAAGGTCGAACACATCGAGATCCTTCCCCACCTCAGCACGCAGCTCGTCGAAGACGAACCCGCGCTCAGCGAGCTCGTTCACGATCACATCTTTGCGCTCGGCTTCGCGCCAGCGAGTAAGGAATGAATCGAGGTCTTTGTAACTACCCAAGACTGCACGGCGTGAATAGTCTTGGAGCGACTCGGTGGTGAGTTTGCCAGTCAATGGATCGATAAACTGCACGACCTTGTGCACGGGAATGAATTCAACGCCGTCTTTGATGCGGATGCGCTTGGGACGCGCTGTGCCTTCGGTGCCGTCGATGAGAATCTCCTCACGCGGATCGAGCTCCTTCACCTCCTCTTCTGACACAGTCTCAGCTTCCATTACCTTGGCAATGTCTGGTGCGTCGAGATTATGGCGCTCGACGACCTCGACTGCCTCACCATCGAAGTCTGGATCAGCGAAGAGGCGCGTCGCCCCGCGGAAGTCCATGATGGTGAAGTAGTATTTGCCAAACTGCTCTTCGACGCGCGTACCTCGGCCGATAATCTGCTTAAACTCGGTCATCGAGTTGATCGGGGCGTCGAGCACAACGAGCTTGACTGTCTTAGTGTCGACGCCAGTCGAGAGGAGGCGCGAGGTGGTGGCGATGGTCGGGTATCGCTCCTCTGGGTTGATGAAATTCTCGATCTCGAGCTTGCCCTCCTGCTCATCGCCGGTAATGCGCATGATGTATTTGCGATTCTCGCGCGACTGCTCGGGGAGCGCGTTCACGAGCTCTTTGCGCATGCGCTCGGCATGGTCGATGTCGCGACAGAAGACGATGGTTTTCTGATAGACGTCGGTTTCTTTGAGGAACTCCGCGACCTTCTCGGCCACGGCACGCGTGCGTGAGTAAATTATGACGCGACCGTCGTAGTCTGAGCTCGTGTAGACTTCGTCTGGCACCGGCTCGCCATCTTCGTCCAAAATAGATTCGTCTGGCCGCCATTCAATGTCCTTATCCAGTACATAGCGGATCACTTTATAGGGAGCGAGAAATCCATCCTCGATCCCCTGTTTGAGCGAGTAGGTGTAGATGGGAGCGCCAAAATATTCAGCATTGTGCACATCCTTGTCTTCGCGCGGCGTGGCGGTAAGGCCGACCTGTGTGGCACCACTAAAGTAGTCAAGAATGGCACGCCATTTGCCGTTTTCATTTGCGCTGCCGCGATGGCACTCGTCGACGATGACGAGGTCGAAGAAGTCCGGTGAAAACTGTTTGAAAATCTCAGCGCCATCGGCACCCATGAGTCCTTGGTAGAGCGCGACGTAGATCTCGTAGGCTTTGTCTACTTCACGACCCTCGACCTTGGTCATCGCACCGCCGAAGTGGCGGAAGTCGCCCTGCATCGTCTGCTGTGCGAGCGCAGTACGGTCGACGAGAAAGAGGATGCGCTTCTTGGTGCCGGCCTTCCAGAGGCGATAGATGATCTGAAATGCGGTGTAGGTCTTGCCAGTGCCGGTCGCCATCACGAGCAGGAGGCGATTCTTCCCCTCCGCGACTGCTTCGATGACTTTGTTGACGGCGTTCTGCTGATAGTAACGCGGCGAACGACCAGAACCGTCGTCGTGGTAGCTCTCGAGCACGAGTTCTTTCTGCTCGCCAGTGTATTGCTTCGCCTTCGTATAGCGTTCGATGAGCTCTTCGGGAGACGGAAAAGCATCAAGAGCAAGTTCCCGCTCAACTGTGTTGCCTGCCTCGACACGCGAGTGCTCAAGAAAAGCTAAGCCGTTACTGCTGTAAACAAATGGTATGTTGAGCGCCTCAGCATATGCTAGACCTTGCTGCATGCCGTCGCCCACCTCATGAGCAGAATCCTTCGCCTCAACGAGTGCGATTGGAATGTTTTGCTTATAGTAGAGTATGTAGTCAGCCCGCTTTCTTTCACCACGAGAAATGGTCTTGCCGCGCACTATAATACGCCCCTCCGTGAAGCTTACCTCTTCACGGATCTGTGACTGACTCCACCCAGCCCGCTCAAGCGCTGGCGTGATGAATTTTGTGCAGATATCGCGTTCTGAGAGATTTCTATCCGACATAAACAGTTTTCCGACGCTGTCTCAAAACCTGCCCCTCGTCGTCGCTCCTCCTCGGGAGTCGTCAGATAAGTTGCCCCTCGCCCTGCTGGTCTCGGGACGCCCTCGCTCGACGCTCATTGTTGCTCTGTAATTCTGCCCTTCGACTCGGCAGGAGCCTCGCGCGACGCTCAATGTTGCCCCTCGCCCTGCTGGGCTCGGGACGCCCTCGCTCGACGCTCGGTTGCTGCGGGACTTGGATTCGAACCAAGATACACTGCTCCAGAGGCAGTAGTCCTACCATTAGACGATCCCGCAATAAAAAACAGCTTTTAGGTGTTGGGTTGTAGCTTGTAGCAAAACACCGTATCCACTACGATACACCAAAAACGCCTTCTTTCCAACCCATCTTGCCGAATACTTGCAAGATATCGATACTCATGGTACGATGCATGCTAGTCAATTCTTCAGGAGACGCCATCATGGCGGACAAGATCAAGGTCGGAAACTACATGTACACGGAGGAAGAGATCAAAGAGGCGTGCCATGCGGTTCTGCACAAGAACCCCAAGGCCATCAGCGACTTGCTGAGGAAGAAGGCGCCGAGGATCAATTTCACCGACTTCTGCGCCGAAACCAAGGCGCTTGGGGTCTACTGCAGCAGCCATCTCATCAAGGCGTAAAGTTCTTTCCCTCACAAAAAGCCCGGCAGCATCTCTTCACAGAGGTCGCTGCCGGGCATTTTCATATTAGGCAGTGTTCACATAACCGCGTTCCGCCAAAACGATAAGATCTCGAGCGAAAAACGAGCTGGAGACCGAGTCATATAGCGATATGCCGAGCGTCGAAGCGACGTTTTGCAGCCGAGATCTTATAGTTTTGGCGGACGAGCATGGTTTCGCGCCGTTTTTTAGCGTCGGCTATGTGAACACTGCCTAGACACATTAAAGACTGCGGTCGTTACGTTTCGGCAGTTCGCCGTGTGCAAGCGCTTCTTCAGCCTCAATGAGACTGACGCTCTCGCGGAACACTTCGGCGATCCCCCACTCTTTGATCATGTCGCGGTCGGCGAGAAATGCAGGCGGGAAGAGATAGATGAATTTGTTCGGTTGTTCAAGAAGATCGCTGGGTGTTGGAACATGCGCACCCAAGCGCCATTGCCGCACATCGTCTTCATCGACATACCCTTCATCAATGAACCATCGCACAGTGTTGTTATAGATCTGCAGCGCTTCGATAAGACTGTTGTGATTGCTCCTGCGCGCTTGATCGGCCGCGACGAATTCCGCCTCGAAGTCTGTCGGCGACATCTGCGCCTTCTTCCGAGCAATGTGTGCAAAGTTCTCGACACTCGTCGCATAGCGGCGAGCGGAGTCCATGATCGCAGCGGCTCGTCCGACGAGAAGGTTTCGATGCGTCTCAAGATCCCTTCTCTCCTCCGGCGTCATGTTCTTTTGGAGCTCTATCTCAACAAGACGGGAGATATTCGCGCTCGAAGACACGATATGCTCGATCGTGAGCGCTTCGCCATTCTCATGCTTTTCGAAAGCGGTCCCTCCTTCTGAAGCGCGTATGACGCGCTCGATATCGTCTCGCTCCATCGCATGGCCGTAGTGCGCCTGCTGTTTGATGGAGTGCAATTTAGCCAGCGTCTTTTCTATCGACTGATGCGGCGTATGCGGCGTGCCGTGGTGCCAAGGATTCTCTATCGACATATCACCAGCCTACTACAAGGCGACGGTGTATGCCACCTAAGATTGACCGCGCTCGGGCGCCTTGCTATAGTGATGGCATGGTGCATGCAGCATGGTTTTACTTCTTCTTTACGCCGGCTTGCCGGTGAGAAGTCGACGTATCTGCAGCACACAGAATCACCGACTCCTCACCGAGCCGGTTTTTTAGTTCTTTGCAACGTGGAGGTTCAAAAAATGAGTATGACGACAGTCGTCTGTGGCGTAAGCTTTACCGAAGAAGAAATTCGGCGTGCGCTTGAGGCCGCACAAGGCGGAAGAGACCAGCTTATCGAGACACTGAAAAGTATGGGCAAGGCTGCCGGCCTCGACTACGTCGGCTGGGGTCAGCTCTTGAACTCGATCCTCAACATGGACCTCACTTCGGCGCGCGCTGTGGCGTAGCACAGACAAGTCACAAGGTCGGGGTCGGAAATGCGAAAGGTCGCGGCGAAGCCGCGACCTTTTTTCTTTGTCTTATAGAAGTAGTCGGGTCATTTCTTTCCTCCTTTTTTGATCGCAGCTCGCACGAATGCCGAGAACAGCGGATGCGGTGAGAGCGGTCGTGCGAGGAATTCAGGATGGAACTGTGTGCCAAGGAAGAACGGGTGGTCTTTCACGGGAAGCTCGGCGATCTCCATAAGCACACCGCTCGGCGATTTGCCCGAGAACACGAGACCGGCGTCTTCGATCTGCTGTATGTAGGCAGGATTGACTTCGTAGCGATGTCGATGGCGTTCCGATATTTCATCGGCGCCGTATGCTGAGCGCGCCACGCTTCCCTTCGTGAGCTTGCACGGATAGGCACCGAGGCGCATCGTGCCGCCATAATTCTTGTCCTCAAGTTTCTTCTTCTGATCTTCCATGATCGCGATGACCGGATGCTTGGTGCTGGGATCTATCTCGGTGGTGTGCGCTCCTTTGATCCCCGCGACATGGCGCGCATATTCGACGACCATGAGCTGCATGCCATAGCAGAGGCCGAAGTATGGGATCTTGTTCTCGCGCGCGAAGCGGATGGCATTGATCTTACCTTCGATACCCGACTCGCCGAAGCCGCCCGGCACCAAGATGCCATCGTAGTCCTTGAGCTCGCGGACCGCCTTCGGATCATTTTCATACTTCTTGGCGCTGAGCCAATGGATCTCCGGTTTGACGCTCTCGTGGTACGCAGAGAACTTGATCGCTTCGATGACGGAGAGGTAGGCATCGGATAGAACGAAATCGCCGGTGTCGAAATATTTGCCGACAATGCCGATCTTCACGGTCTTCTTGCCGTTGTGCGCATGCGCCGCGAATGCATTCCACGCTTTGAGATCGGACGTGTGCTTCGCGCGCTTGCCGAGGCGCTTAAGCAAGATGTCGGAGAGATGATCATTCTCGAAGTTCTGCGGCACATCGTAAATGGAGGAAACGTCCGGTGCGGAGATCACACAATCCGAAGATACATTACATGAGATCGCGAGCTTTTCTTTGCGCTTCTGGTCAAGCGAATGGGTAGATCGTGCAATGATGACATCTGGCTGGACGCCATAGGAATTGAGAGCTGCGACCGCATGCTGTGTCGGCCGCGTTTTCATCTCGCCGAGCGTGCCCGGCACTGGCAGATACGAGACCATAACAAACACGACATTGCCCGGCTGCTTAAGGTGCATCACACGCGCTGCGTCGATGAAGAGCGCGTTCTGGAAATCGCCCACCGTACCGCCGATCTCGACGACTGTTACTTCAGACTTTGACTCCTTCGCCGCGCGGCGGATGCGATCGACGATCTCATTGCGTACATGCGGAACCGCTTCGACGCACTTGCCGCCGTAGCCGAGATCGCGCTCGCGCTTGATGACCGTCTGATACACCATGCCGCTGGTCATATACTCAAAGCTGCCTGCGCTGCGACCGAGGAAACGCTCGTAGTTGCCCATGTCCTGGTCGGTCTCAAGACCGGAATCCAACACGAACACCTCGCCATGCTCGGTCGGATTCATCGTGCCGGCGTCCACGTTGAGGTAGGGGTCGATCTTCATGAGATCGACCTTGACGCCGCGCGACGAGAGGATCTTGCCGATCGACGCGCATGCGATCCCCTTACCCACGCCTGACATGACGCCCCCGATCACGAATACGTATTTGTGATTATCCATACTGACTATCTTTGACTACTGTGTTTCTGAATAAGTCTGACAACTCTTATCTCTACCCTGTAAAGAAACGGCGGGTAGAAATAAAGGAATGGAGGAAGTAAGGAGTAAATAATTCCTTCGCTCCCCTATTCCTACATTTCTGCATTCATTCATTTCTTCTAAAGCTTGAGATAGCGACGGACGGCCAGAAAACTTGCAATCGCCCCGAGCACCACGCCCGTTCCCACGATGACGACGAAGAAAAAGAAGAAGTGTCCCATGTAGTAGGCAAAGACGTTGAGATCGCCGAAGAACGATGCCGTCTGCTGGCCCAGCCAGTACGTGATCGGATAGTACAGGACGAGCGTAAAGAGACCGGCGAAAAGCCCGTACATGATCGCTTCCACCATGAACGGCGCGCGGATGTAATTGCGGCCGGCGCCGACGAGCTGCATGACCGCGATCTCGTCGCGCGACGTGTAGATTGCGAGGCGCACGGTGTTGAACGAGATCGCGACCGTCACGAGCGAGAGGATGACGATGATCACAAGACCGATGCGCTCCGCCGAGTCGGTGATCGACTGCAGCTTATCGATCGCGGCGCGATGCGCGGCGTCGAAGTAGTTGACCTTATCGATGATCGGCGATGACGCGGAGCCAGAGCCGCTGCCGCTTCCGCCACCGCCGACACTCTGCTGCTGCTCTAGGAACTGCGCGATCGCGTCGTACTGCGTGATGTCTTTGGCTTTGACGGTGAGCACGGCACCGAGCGGATTGCCGCCCAATTCGTCGAGTGCCTGCAGCGTGAGCTGATCGTTCTGATGACGATCGCGGAATGCGGCGAGCTCGGCATCGCTTGAGGTGTAGACCACCTGCGCCACGTCCGGGCGCGCCTGCAGCGTGTTCTGAAGCGCGAGGATCTGATCCTCCGGCGCCGAGGTCGTGAAGTAAATGTTGATGTCCGCTTTATCGCGCAAACTCTGAAGAGTGGTGTTGAGCACGACGCCCGAGAAAACGACGAGCCCGAGGGTGAAGAGCGTGATCGTCATCATGAGGATGGACGAGAGTGTGACGAAGCCGTTGCGCCAGAAGTTGAGAAAACCGGTGCGGAAAATCCTTTTGATGGTTGTCCACGGCGTCACGTGCATGATGCTCATCATTATACCCTACTGAGCGCCACTCGCAAAAATCGCAAGGTCCTGTCTGGGCAGTAAGGCGTATCGTAGGCCGTGATCCGCTTTAAATCGATGGGCTGCGAGGCGCGGGCTGCGAGCGAGAGAGCCGTACGAAGCGGTACGGCAATGAGCGAGGCGGGTGCCCGCAACGATGCAGGCCGCGATCTTAAGCGGATCACAAAACGTACACGCCTTCTTTATCGTCGCGAATGATCCTCCCCCTATCCATCGTGATCACGCGCTTTTTAAGGCTATCGATGACACCTTTGTTGTGCGTCGTGAGGATGACCGTCGTGCCGAGGTCGTTGACCTTCTTGAGGATTTGGATGACCTCAAAAGTGTTCACCGGGTCGAGATTGCCGGTCGGCTCGTCTGCCATGATGACGTCCGGCTGGTTGACGATGGCGCGCGCGATCGCGACGCGCTGCTGCTCGCCGCCGGAGAGCTGATGTGGAAAATGATTGAGTTTGTCGCCGAGGTCAACGAGTTCGAGTACGTGCGGCACGTCGGAGTAGATCTCTTCATCGGTGCGCCCCGCCGCTTCCATCGCGAATGCGATATTCTCATACGCGGTCTTGTACGGCAGCAAGCGGAAGTCCTGGAAGATCGTGCCGATGCGGCGGCGGATCTGATTGAGCGTATTCCTCGACACGTCGTGAATGTTGGCTGACTGGAAAAACACATCGCCGCTCGTCGGCCGCTCTTCTGCAAGCAGCATCTTCATGAGCGTCGTCTTGCCCGCGCCGGAGTGTCCCACGATCGAGATGAACTCGCCGGGTTCGATCGAAAAATTGATGTCTTCAAGTGCGGCGCTGTTGCCGTAGAGTTTCGTGACTTTGTCGAAGTAGATCATGAGTAAGGTGTTAGGCGGAAGGCTTTAGGCTATAGGAAAAACCGGAAGACTGAGAACACCTCACCAGTATACTACAGATCCTTCTCTGCTTCGATAAAGGCGTCCAGGTCGCCGCCGAGGACGGCTTCGGTGTTGCGAACCTCCACGTCGGTACGGTGATCTTTCACCATCTGGTACGGATGCAGGACGTACGAGCGGATCTGGTTACCCCACTCGATTGAGGTCGATTTGTTCGCAGCAAGGCCGGCTTCTTCGCGCTGGAGATCCTCCTCTTTCTTCTTGAACAGTTTGCCGCGCAGGAGCGTGAGTGCCGCTTCGCGGTTAGCGTTCTGGCTGCGCTCGGACTCCGCATGCACCGCGATGCCAGTCGGTTTGTGCACGATGCGCACGGCCGTCTCGCGTTTGTTCACGTTCTGGCCGCCCGGACCGCTTGAGCGCTGGAACTGCACTTCGATCTCGTCCTCGGGAATCGGCAGATCCTTCGCCTCCGGAAGCTCCGGCACGAACTCGACGAGCACGAATGACGTTTGACGCAATCCTTTAGCATTGAACGGAGACTTGCGCACCAACCGATGCACGCCCGACTCGCCTTTCAGAGTGCCGTACGCGCCCTTCCCCACGATGCGCGCCGAAAGGTTGCGGTAACCGCCATGATCGTTCGGGTGCGTATGGATGAGGAAAAGATCATAGCCGCGCTTTTGCGCAAAGCGCTGATACATTTCAAAAAGCATGCGCGCGAAATCTTCCGCATCGTCGCCGCCCGCACCGGCGACGATCGACATGATCGTATTGTTGCGATCGTACGCACCGCCACCCTCCGCGGTACTTTTGAGATCCTGCAATTCTTTGACCAATTCCTGCGCGCGCGTCTTGTCAGCCCAAAAGTCAGGCGAGAGCATGAGTTGCTCGATCTCCTCGATGCGCGCGGCGTGCTGATTCCCTTCTGCCATATCAACTTAGGGTAGCATGGCGGCGATACTGTTGACAAAAACTCTGTGCTGTGAGATAGTCGGCGCAGATACCCCGCCCCGCATGGGCGGTCCAGAAACGTTATTTCAGGAGGTGGCTATGCGCCACAAACATAGAAAGGATGAGTATCAGGGCGACTGGGCAGCATTGATCTACGCCCATGATCGTCGAGGTCAAGTCGTTCTCATCCTCGACACATCACACCCTCAGCCGGAATGGAAGCTGATAGCGGGAACAAAGGAGCTGTACGAGACGAAGCCGAAGCAGACCGCGATACGGGAACTCCGGGAGGAGACCGGACTTACCGTTCCAAAGAAGTACTTCAAGCTTCGCGGCGTGCTGGAGCGCCTTGATCACCGCGTCTACCTGTTCGAGGTGGCGCTCGACAGCTTCAAGGGGCTCGCGAAGCGCGGGTACGAGGACGGGGAGCCCGTGCTGGAGGTCAAAGTCTTCCGCGAAAGCGACCTGCTGAACGGAAAGCAGAGCATGCTTGCAGTTCATCGCTCGATACTCAGAGACCTCATGTGCTAAGACAACGATCTTGGCACGAAAATGCCGGGCGCAGTTGCGTCCGGCCTTTTTCTTGCTTTCAAAACAGTGAGCCGAAGGCCGAGATTCTACGGCGACCTTCTCACTGCGAGTTGCAGACGTGCTTGAACAATGAGAGCCGAAGGCCGGGATTGAACCGGCGACCTTCTCGTTACGAGTGAGATGCTCTACCAACTGAGCTACTTCGGCGAATACCGCTGCTGTCGTTTCTCCCTGGGAGCCGATGACCAGGATCGAACTGGTGACCTACGCCTTACCATGGCGTGACGGTCATGTATCGGGAGCCGATGACCAGGATCGAACTGGTGACCTACGCCTTACCATGGCGTTGCTCTACCATCTGAGCTACATCGGCTCCCGATACACGACTTTTCACCCTCTTCCACCTCGCGCCTGTCTCGCTTCGCCTGCCTGCGCAGGCAGGCTCGACATCGGCGCGTCCTGCGGATCGGACCAAAAGCAAAGCAGTTTGCTTTTGGTCCACCTGAGCCACATCGACCCTCAGGGGAAACTGCGGGTACGACAACGATCATATCATGACTCGCGAAGCATGTGAACAGGCGGTATCCAGACAGATCGAGGCCGGCACATCATGTGCCGGCCATCTTGAATTACGCCCTCCTTTTCTTTTTTTCTCTCTTGAGCATGGTCGGTATCAGTCCCTCCATCTCGTGGACATCCTTGATCTTTTGCTCCACGTTCTTGATGGGAAAGCTGACCGCATGAATGCCGACGTCGAAGGAGACTGAGCGTTCATCTCTCCCTCGCGCAAGCGCGATGGCGGACTGAATGTCCCACTCGTTAAGCGTGATGGAACAGCTTCGTTGGATCGCCACCACCCCATCGCCAAGCGGTATGGGCACGGCAGACAGCTTCCACCGCCTTCCGCTGTCATGCGCCAAGACAAAGCATTGGCCTTGTTGGTTGCAATGCAATGATTTTGACTTCATTCTTGCTCCTCCTGCTTATTACATGTGTTGAAGAAACGCCAAGAATGGCGACCGACATGATGCCAAAGAACCTAAGGATAAGATACTACATTACATAACGTCTGTCAAACGTCCTGTGAATAGCGGCGTGGATAGAAACAGTGAGTGGGGCCTTTTCTCAATAAGGCGTACTTGCTTTACTTCACCTGGTTCCCTTTCTTCGGCTTCTTTGTCGGTTTTGCGTTCGCATTTCGCACTACGCCCTCAAGACGTGGCGGCCGCATTAAATGGGTCTCGGTGTCTCTCGATCCGTTTCGTGATCCTTTTTTCATATGACGGTATCCATGAAATGATAATGATAGTGATGCTGCTGTAACTATAGCAAGGATATGGATGGTCCGGTTTTGAAGAGGTGCACAGGACGGGACTTTTTCCTTACAGGAACAGTACGGGTTTCGTATTTCGCTTCGCCTTCGCAAAGCCTCAGACTCGTTGCGATATACTCAACCCTTTCAAGTACGGACGGGACTTGGTCAGGAGTCCGAGACTCGCCGTCGCTCGTCTCGGCTCACGACCCTGCCTCGCGGTTTCGCCTGCTGGCGAGACATCGTTCCGGCTTTCAAGCCCTGACGGAATGTGCGCAGGCACATTCCGTCCGCTGCGCAAATGAAAAGACGCCCTTCATGGGCGTCTTTTCATTTGCGCAGCGGACGGGACTTGAACCCGCAACCTCCCGCGTGACAGGCGGGTGCTCTAACCAGTTGAGCTACCACTGCAAACAGCTGCATTCTAGCGCATTTGGCTCTTTTTTCCAACCCGGGCGATCCAGTATCGAGCCACATCAAGGCCGGAGACAAGACCCCACACGGTGTTCGTGATGATGAAGGGGATCGCTCCG
>JAKAHS010000007.1 GCA_021814825.1 bacterium
CAGAGACGAGCCAATACAACTGCAAGAAGTGCGGCGCGAAAGGCAACCTGCAAACGCTTGCCAAGCATCTCGGCGACGAACCCGAAAAGAAGCCGCGCGTGCGCTTCAATGCGGACCTCGTGGAGAAATGCCACGCCGCGCTCCCCGAGCACATCCGCAAGTACCTCAACGCCCGCGGTGTGAGCGATGCCATCATAGACGCCCACAAGCTCGGCTACGAGCAGTTCTTTCGCAAGCAGTGGATTACCATCCCCATCAAGGACCTCTACGGCAACTACGCCTTTTTCAAGCTCCGACAAGACCCCGACCACGGGAACGAAAAAATCACCTACCCGAAAGGCATTGAAGCCCAGCTCTACGACTGGGAGACGCTCGCCGCGCCGCACGGCCGCCTCGTTATCTGCGAGGGCGAGCTGGACCGCCTCGCGCTCCAATCTCAAACGATTTCGGCAATCACCTCTACCCACGGCGCGGGAACGTTCAAGGAGGCGTGGGCTGAAAAGCTGATAAAAAATCGAGAAATCAAAGCGGTCTACGTCTGCTTCGACAACGACGAGGCGGGCAGGAAGGGCGCGGAGCGCGTGGCGAAAATGGTGGAAAATGGCGGAAAGGAAACCTATCTCATCACGCTCCCGCAGGAAGTCGGCGTCGGCGGCGACATCACTGACTATCTCACCAAGCTCGGCGGGTCCGTGGACGACCTGTTCGGCAAATACGCGAAGCCGTACCCTGAACGGATTGATACGGCACAGTTCGCGGAGCTCACGCCCGAGAAGCTCATAGACACGCTCGGGCTGACCATCAAATACGACGCCGAGAACAAGCTCGCTACCTTCCTCTGCGAGCTCTCCGCCTATACCGAGAGCGCACAGTTCAACATCAGCTACAACGCTCCGAGCAGTACGGGCAAGAGTTACATCCCCACGGAGGTGGCTCGGCTCTTTCCGCAGGACGATGTGATGGAAATCGCGTACTGTTCGCCCACGGCGTTTTTCCACGATGTCGGCGAGTACGACAAGGAGAAAAATCAGCACCTCGTAGACCTTTCGCACAAGATACTCATCTTCCTCGACCAGCCGCACAATGACCTCCTCGCGCGGCTCCGCCCGCTCCTCTCGCACGACAAGAAGGAAATCACCCTCAAAATCACGGACAAAAATCAGAAGGCGGGCTTGCGCACCAAGAACGTGCTCCTGCGGGGGTATCCCTCCGTCATTTTTTGCACGGCGGGACTGCGCATTGACGAGCAGGAGGCAACGCGCTTCTTGCTCCTCTCGCCCGAGGTGAGCCAGCGGAAGATACGCGAGGGCATCACGGCGACGATACGCAAAGAGGCGGACAGCGACAGCTTCAAGAGTTGGCTTGAGGAGAACCCCGACCGCGCACTGCTCAAAGAGCGGGTCCGCGCTATCAAGTTGGAGGGCATCACCGAAATCAACATCGCGGACAGCAAGCGCATCGAGGACAAGTTCCTCAATGGCAACAAGACGCTCAAGCCACGCCATCAACGCGACATCAAGCGGCTCCTCGCGCTCGTGAAAGCGTTTGCGCTCCTCAATGTGTGGTGGCGCGAGCGGCACGGGTCCGTCATTGTCGCCAACGATGCGGACATCGAGGCGGCGTTCGCGCTCTGGGACAAAATCTCAATGAGCCAAGAGCTGAACCTGCCGCCCTACATCTTCAATCTCTACACCGAAGTGATACTCGCCGCGTGGACGGAGAAAAACAGCGGCAGGAACCCCGACTTCGAGGAGCTCACGGGCAAGCTCGGGCTCTCGCGGCAGGAGGTCCTCGCAAAACATTACGCCGTCTACGGGCGGATGCTCGACAACAATCAGCTCCGCCAGCAGATACTCCCGATGCTTGAGACGGCAGGGCTCATTATGCAGGAGCAGGACGCGAACGATAAGCGCAAGATGCTGATTTACCCCTCCCTCCTGCAACAGATTTCTACCGACGCCGCGCCCGAGGGAAATAGTGAGACCGAGGGTGGGGTTGAAGACGACATTACAAGCGGCGATGAAGTTTTCTGACGCCATAAAAATAAATCTATGACCGAAACATCACAAAAGCAGATTGACGCGAACCGCGAGAACGGAAAGCTCGGCGGCGTGAGAACCGAGGAAGGCAAGGCAGTGAGCAAGTACAACGCGCTCAAGCATGGCATCCTCAAGGAGGTGGTATCCGATTACGAGCGGGATTTTTACGAGGACATTATTGAACGCCTTGAGGACCAGTTCCAACCCGTCGGTGTGCTCGAAAAAATGCTCGTGGACCGCATCGGGGTCTACTACCTCAAGCTCTACCGCGTGGCGAAGGCGGAGAACGAGTATATGCGCTCTACGCTCGACCCGCGCGTTGAGATAGACACGCTCGGCTCTATGGGGCTGGGTATCGTCGTGCAGAAGGAGGGCTACAAGCCCGTCGTCGGGCAGGAAGCCGTCGAAAAGCTATCGGGCACATACTTGCGCTACGAGACTACCATCGAGAACCGCCTCTACAAGGCACTGCACGAGCTACAGCGCGTACAGGCGGTGCGAAATGGCGAGAATGTCCCTCCTCCCGCCGCGATTGACGTGCAGTTCGATAAACAGGAGTGAGAAATGGGTTCGTTCTGCAAAAAACAGGCGGATTATCGGATTTATGGGAAAAATCAAAAAAGCATTATACGAAGCCATAATCTGAGGATTTTGCCCTCAAAATGAGGCGCACAATCTCTAACGATTTCGGCATACACACGGCTTATGCGCGGCGGATGGAACTCAACAGGCAGGGCGGAAGCGGACGGATTGAAGAAAATCTCCGTGGGCTTCCTCAACAAGCACGGCTATTTCGAGCGCGGCTACCGCTCGGGCGTAATCACTTGGACGAGCGGCTGGGACGAGAGCAAAAGCAACATCAGCATCTCAAGCACCATCAACGACGACACGCAGAAGGTCCACATTACCTACACCATCACCAAGCACGACGGCGAGAAGAAGGACATTGACTATGACGTGCCGCTCACAGCGACGCCCTGCAACTACGGAAGCGAGCGATACTGGTTCACTTGTCCGCTCTATCGAAACGGGCGGTATTGCGGGCGGCGCGTGGGTACGCTGTATCTCGGGAACGGCGACTACTTCGGATGTCGCCACTGCTACGACCTCACCTACGCAAGCCGCAACGCGAGCGAAATGTACAAGGGCTTCGTGAGCGCACCCGACATTGATGCCCAGCGCGAGAAAGTGAAGCGTATGTACTACCGTGGCGAGCCCACCCGAAACTACCGCAAATACCTCAAAATGGAGGAGCAGTTCGAGATGGGGCTTTTCAAGGCAGTAGCAAAGCTCGACAAGCGGTTCGGCGGTATTGCAAAGAAATATGGGGTATAATGGGTACGTTGAACCGACAGTGCGAACGGCGTTTATGCGCAAGGCATTTTTATTGCAAAATCAACGTGATAGTAGCCCGAGAGGGGCGGTCTGCTCCGCTATCACGTCTGTCCTTGCGACTGCCGCGCATAGTCGGTTCAACACAGACCGTCCCTTTCGGGTTTTTGTATGACTAAAGAAAAAGGCAAAATCAAATACTTCGTCTACGTCCGCAAGTCCACCGAGGGCGAGGAGAAGCAAGCACTCTCCATCCCAGCGCAGAAGGACAAGCTCATTGAGACCTTCGGGCACTTGGACATCGAGTTCGTCGAGGACAAGGCGAGCGCGTTCAAGCCGTTCAACCGCCCAGCGTTCGCGGATATGCTTGAGCGTATCAAGAAGGGCGAACGCACGGGGCTCATCGCATGGCATCCCGACCGCCTTTCGCGCAACGAAAAGGATGCGGGAGAAATCACTTATATGATACGCACGGGCGTGATTGAGGACCTCAAGCTCGCCACCTACCATTTCGAGAATACGCCCGAGGGTATTTGGATGCTCCAGATGGCACTCTCACAGTCGCAGTACGAGAGCGCGAAGAAGGGGCGCGACGTAAAGCGCGGTTTGAATAAGAAAGCGCAGATGGGCATTTATCCCGCGCCCGCGCCTATCGGCTATATGAACGACAAGTATGCCGAGAAGGGCTACAAGACTATCCACACGGACCCCGAACGCTTCGACCTCGTGCGCAAGATGTGGGACCTGATGCTCACGGGCGAATACACACCGCCGCGCATCTGGGCAATCGCTACGAAAGAGTGGGGGTTGCGAACGCGCAACGGCAAGCCCTTGAGTAGGAGCAACGTCTACCTGTTGTTTACACGCGAGCTTTACTATGGCGAGTTCGAGTACCCCGTCGGGAGCGGCAACTGGTACAAGTGCGAGGAGAAGTTCAAAAGAATGATTACGCGGGACGAGTATGAGCGCGTGCAAGTTTTGCTCGGCAGGAAAAGCACGCCGCGGCAGAAACAGCACAAGATTGCGTATCGCGGTCCCGTGAAGTGTGGCGGATGCGGCGCGATGATTACCGCCGAGGAGAAAGTGAAGCACCAAAAAAACGGCAACACGCACGAACACGTCTATTACCACTGCACCAAGCGCAAGGACCCGAACTGCAAGGAGCCCGCAATCGAGCAAGCCGAGCTTGAGAAGCAGATAGCAAAGGAGCTCCGCACCATCGAGATACCAGACGATTTCAAGCACTGGGCTCTCGCGCGGCTCCGCGAGATGAACACGCAGGAGATTACGGACCGAGACCGCATCTACGGCTCGCAGAGGCGCGAGTACGAGGCGTGCGTGCGCAAAATAGACAATCTCATTGATATGCGGGCGAACGGCGAGCTCACCGAGGACGAGTTCAAAAGCAGGAAGAACGCCCTGATGTCCGAAAAGGAGCGTCTGCAAGCGTTCCTCAAGGATACGGATAGACGCGTAGACAACTGGATTGAGATTGCCGAGCGCGGCTTCAACTTCGCAGAAAAAGCGGCGGCGACTTTCGCCGAGGCACGCGAGAACGACGATATGGAGACCTGCAAGGAGATTTTCGCCACGTTAGGTTCGAACCTCACCCTGAAAGACAAAATACTGCGTGTTTCTTTGGATGATTTGCTGTTCCCAGTTCAAACGATGGCTACAGAGGTCAATAAGATACACGAAGGGTTAGAACCTCCGAAAAAGGGCGAAAATAAAAAGGATTTGAGTGAAATCTACTCTCAAAATCCTATCTTGCTCCGGCGGTAGGACTCGAACCTACAACCAACTCCTTAACAGGGAGCTGCTCTACCATTGAGCTACACCGGAATATCGTCATCAACTGAATAATGACTGCACTATAGTATACAGATTCTGAAGAAAATTTAAAGTACGCTGCAACGTGTTTGCTTTTTACTAAAAGTATGGTATAGTATTTTCGGCTGTGTTCTTTCCATTTCTGGATCCCGGCTACCGCCTCACCTACAAACTCTTGATAAAGGGGTATGACATGTCTCATTCGATGAAAAAGGTGCGCGACGCTGCGAAGCGTGCGCGGCAAGAAGCTGAGCAACTATTCAAGCGACTGTTTACCACGGTCCGTCGCTATTCGATCGACGCGACCAGGATCATCTATGCCAAGCGCTTCCGCACCGGCGAATGCGTGATCGCCGCGACGATCCCGATCAACGACAAGAACATCGCTCTGGTGCACGCGGTGGCACAAACGCACATGAAATACCACCACGAGCCGCGCGTCATCAATGGCCTGCTCGGCCCGCGTCTCCGTGTCGCCTGGCGTTTCAAGGAGATACATCCGGAGGAGCGCGAGCGGCTGCAGCACTACGCCGCCGAACTCGCGAAGTGGGCCGAAGAAGTATTCGGCGATCCGGCGCTCATCGCGACGTTCTCCGGCATGATCGCGATGCGCTACGCGCTGCGACTAGGCTGAAGCGACCAGGTCTGACGACCGCCTCAAAGAGGCGGTCGTTTTTCTTTTCTTGTAACTCTTCCCCTCTTCGCTTTTTGCTTCTACAATGAACGTATTACTAACCAACAAATAATGATCTATGAACAATCACCCGAATTACGAGCCGCGCCGCGTGCCGGACACTATCTTTAAGATCCACACGCACGACGCGTCGAGTACCGGTACGTGCATGGATATCGCCTTCGCGTGGAAAGAGACGACGACCGCGGAGATCTTCGGCGGCAAGAAGGTCGTCGTATTTTCCCTCCCGGGCGCATTCACGCCGACGTGTTCCGGTACTCACGCGCCGGGCTACGATAAAGCCTACAATGAATTCAAGGCACTCGGCGTCGACGATGTCATCTGTATGAGCGTCAACGATCCGTTCGTCATGGAACATTGGAGCAAGCAGCTCGGTATTGAACACATCACCATGATCCCGGATGGTAACGGCGACTTCACCCGCGCGATGGGTATGCTCGTCAAAAAAGAGAATCTCGGCTTCGGCATGCGCTCATGGCGCTACAGCATGTACGTCGAGGACGGCGTCATCCAAAAGATGTTCGTCGAGCCTGGGTATTCTGACAACAGCTCAACCGATCCGTTCGAGGTTTCGGATGCGCAGACCATGCTTGCCTACTTGAAGGTTCGCACGGCATAATACGTCGCGATAATTCATACGGCCACTACCATGGAGAGCAACTTGCACGATCAGACAAACTCCACGGCGACAAAACTGAAAAAGGTCGCACCGTCAAACGCTCAGAAAAAACTGGAGCGTCGGATGCAATACTTCCTTTCGCGCGCCGACGTGCTCATCGGCGGACTGCGCCCATGGGATATCACAGTTCATGAACCCGACCTCTATCGCCGCGTTCTTATGCAGGGCTCGCTCGGACTTGGCGAAGCGTATATGGACGGCTGGTTCGATGTCGAGCGACTTGATGAATTCTTCTTCCGGGTCCTGCGTTCACATCTCTATCGCGAGGTACGCCATGTGTGGGCAGCCAAAGCACTCAAACTCATCGGCACGCTTACGAACCGTCAATCGATCAGACGTTCGCGCATCGTCGGCGAAAAGCACTACGATATCGGCAACGACCTCTATGAAGCCATGCTCGATAAGCGCATGGTGTATAGCTGCGGCTACTGGAAGGATGCGAAGGACCTCGATGAAGCGCAGGAACACAAACTCAAACTCACCTGCGACAAGCTCGGGCTTAAAAAAGGACAGCGCATTCTTGATATCGGATGCGGCTGGGGCAGTTTTGCGAAGTACGCCGCAGAGAACTATGGCGTAGAGGTCGTCGGCATCACCATCTCCAAAGAGCAGGCGAGGCTCGCGACACAGCGCTGCCAAGGGCTGCCGATCGAGATCCGTATTCAGGACTACCGCACCATGACACCAAAGAAGGACGGCACATTCGACCATATCGTGTCGATCGGCATGTTCGAACATGTGGGACCAAAAAATTATCGAAAGTACTTCAAGGTCGCGCGATCGCTTCTCAAAGATGATGGGCTATTCCTGCTCCACACGATCGGATCGACCAGGATCAGCACTCCTGATCCGTGGACCGATCGATACATCTTCCACGGCGGCATACTCCCTACTATCGCGCAGGTGGCGTACGGCGCACATGATCTCTTCGTGCTCGAAGACCTGCACAATTTCGGCGTCGATTACGATAAGACGCTTATGGCGTGGTACCACAACTTCATAACTGCGTGGCCAAAACTGAAGGAGAAATACGACGAGCGATTCTACCGCATGTGGACGTACTACCTTCTCTGCTGTGCTGGCGCATTTCGCGCACGACACATCCAACTCTGGCAATTCGTCTTCTCCAAAGATGGCGTCGTGGGCGGCTACCAGTCGATACGATAAGACGTGCGTACTTTTCCACCTTTCGCCTCAGTGCCTCCGTGTTAGTATGGCGATATGGATCCCGTTAGAAGTTCACGGAAGCGGCAGTGCAAAGTGGACGATAGGACTCGCGATCAGTGATCATAGATAGTTCGTTTATCGATTAAAACTTCTAAACGGGATGGATATCAAAAAAGATATTGAACTCGCTGCCGAAGCGCCTGCGGTAGTACTTGAAGAAGGCGTTGAGATGGTGGAGAAGGCGGAGAAGGCGCTCGTCTCGAAGCGTCCATTCCAACTTGCCAAAGAATACGCCAACACGCTCGGTCCCGGACTCATCACTGGCGCCGCCGATGACGACCCCTCAGGCATCGCAACCTACTCGCAGACCGGCGCCGCGACCGGCTTCGGTCTCCTCTGGCTTTCGCTCTTCTCCTTCCCCTTCATGGCGGTCGTGCAAGAGATGTGCGCACGCATCGGCATCGCGACCGGCCGCGGACTTGCCGCGAACATGCGTGCACTCTTTCCGGCATGGACCTTGTATGCCAGCGCCATATTCTTCTTCGCTGCCAACGTGTTCAACATCGGCGCCGACCTCGGCGCGATGGCGAAAGCGATGCAACTCGTCTTCCCGGTTCTCGATTTTTCTACGCTCGTCATCGTGTTCGTCGTCATCAGTCTGCTCCTGCAGATCTTCACGACATACGCCCGCTATGCGCAGTATCTGAAGTATCTCACCTTCGCACTTTTTGCCTATGTCGCGACCGCGCTCGTGCTCAACATCGACTGGTCAGACGCGCTCATGCACACCATCGTGCCGCACATGTCATTCTCCAAGGACTCGCTTCTTCTCATATGCGCCATCCTCGGCACCACGATCTCACCCTACCTCTTCTTCTGGCAAACCTCGCAAGAAGTGGAGGAGGCAGAGTTGCGTAAACATCACGTCGTGCGCCGCGGGCGCTCGCACGAATCGAAACATGTGCGCATCCGCGCGATGCGCATCGACACGTGGACCGGCATGTTCATCTCCAACGCGATCATGTTCTTCATCATTTCCGTGTCGGCAGCGGTCTTCGCTACGCACGGCGTCACGAATATCCAGACGTCCGACCAGGCTGCGCTTGCACTCACGCCGCTTGCCGGCCGATGGGCGACGCTTCTCTTCGCGCTTGGCATCATCGGCACTGGCATGCTCGCCGTGCCGATCCTTGCCGGCTCAGCATCCTATGCGGTCTCTGACATCTTCGGTTGGGAGACGGGGCTCTACAAAAAACTCCACGAAGCGTATGCGTTCTACGGCGTCATCATCATTGCGATGCTGATCGGCCTCATCATGAACTTCTCGGGACTCAATCCCATCCGTGCGCTCTTTTGGTCGGCGGTCGGCAACGGCATCGTCGCACCGCTCCTCATCGTCTTCATCGTCCTGATCGCCAGCAATAAAAAGGTCATGGGCGAACACGCCAACGGCCTCGCCTCGAATATTATCGGCTGGTTGACCGTATTCATCATGGCAGCGGTCGGCATCGCCGCGCTCGTGTTTTAAAAAGAAAAGCCCCGCCGGAAATGGTGGGGCTGTGAAGCGAACACGGCTGCGATAGTGCTACCCGGGCGTGCGCTTGGTCGGCAAGACGACACCGTGATCCCTGCGCCACGTAGGCTGGTCCATGCGTCCGACATTGTAGTCGAACAACACGAGAACGATCGAAAGTCCGACGAGCACGCCAGCAATGAATTGCTCTTCGCTCGTGCCTCCGCCGACGATCGCCCAGACTGCGAAGAACACGAAGTACACGAGCGTTGGCACCACGATCCAACTGTGATACCCGTCGGATGGGCGGCCGCGCGGCACGATCGTGCCGGATGAAAGGCACCGGCCGACCGCGAGTGCACAGAAGATGACGGCATCATGAAACAACAGACCGAAGTAACCGACATAGCCGCTTGCCGACACGTTGAGCGTCTGCGCCGGACCTTCCGTGAGGTTCACGAAGATCCAATAGCCGACATGCGTTATGAAGAACACCATAGCAAGAACCTGCCACGGTTCGAAGTTTGCAAAGATCCAAAAGGCACCAATGTTTTGCGACATGATCGCCTCCTTAGGCGTTGTTTATCTAAGGACAACAGTAGCCTGTCATTGAAGCTATGTCAAGGGTGCCGAACGGCCAAAAAAGAACGGATCTTCCGCGCCAAGGCGCGGAAGAATTTCTTCGGCAGACGCAGCACTTCGGGCGCATTGCGCTCAAGGATGTGAAAGGCGACGTACAACACGACGATAGCGCCGATCACCCACTCTACATACGTCTGCACGAACGAGAGGACGGCATTCCAACTGCTGCCGAATACATAGCCAACGACGATGAATTGTCCGATGCCGACGATAACGCCGGGCACATTGTAGGCGAGGAAGACGCGGTATGGGATCTTGAATATGCCCGCGAGGAAGGGCGTCACCCATGAGAACGGCCCCATGAGGCGAGCGAGGAATATGCTCTTCGGACCATAGGTATCGAAGAATTTCTCGCCCTTGGCGTAGTTGGTGGGGTTGAAGAATTTTTTCTCTTCTTTGAAAAGCTTAGCGCCAAAATGCCGTCCTATGGCATAGCTGGTACTGTCGCCGCAAATGCCGCCCAAATAGAGCGCGAGCATGATGAACCAAATATTGAGAATATGCGCACCGGCAAGAATAGCGCCCGGCAAGAAGAAGAGTTCACCATACACGAAGAAGCCGATGCCGATAACGGTCTCGGCGTAGGCGCCGAGAAAAAGCACGCCGTAGGCAAGAACAGTGTGCGCCTCAAGAAAGGCGACGATCACGGTAGGGTTCAGGAACGACATATTTTCAGTATATCACTTATCGTTCTTGACCAGCTGCAAGAATGCTTCATACACTTCCTGCGACGTAATGCGCTCAATGAACGGCGCCCCTGAGGCGACGAACATCTGTACCACTCCCCGCCCCCGCGTCTTATCAAGCGCTATGTCGCGCGAGTCGGGTGGCATGTACATATGCGGACCAGGACCGAGTATCGTGACACTGCGCGTATCCGCCACATGCGCAATGTTGCGCGGCCCGCTGTCGACGCCGATCATATAGTCGCTCATGCGGATCACGAGGAGCAGCTGTGCGAGATCGACCTCGCCGACAAGCGAACAGGTTTCGAATCCAAGGCGCGATGCGATATATTCCTGATCATTCTTATCTTCCGG
The DNA here is from genome assembly GCA_021814825.1 of bacterium. Taxonomy (GTDB): domain Bacteria; phylum Patescibacteriota; class Minisyncoccia; order Phycocordibacterales; family SBAW01; genus JAKALC01. The sequence continues at coordinate 10,937 of JAKAHS010000007.1, forward strand.
ACCGCCGACGAAGATGAATTGAAACCTGCCATACTTGGCGTGAATAAGGCGCAGCAGTGCCACCCACTTGTCATTGCTCCAGCGCTTCATCGTCCACTTGGTGCCGACATGAATGAGGATCTTTTTGCCAGACATTTCCATGCACGGAAGATGCGCTGTTTTCTCGACCTCCTCGGCGCTGAATTGGAACATCTCATCGAATGAAAAACTGCGTGGCGTACTACCAAGCATCTCGAAGTTGATCTCGCCCCACCGACGCGGCACCTTACCGCGTACGATACTCCACAGAAGATGGAGCGTGTACGGAAGGAGCTGCGGCAAGCTGGTCGCGAGCGCTCCAGTCTTGATTTCTCCGAGCAGCTCATATGATTCCTTGCTCACGCGAAGCACGAATGTTCTCTCGTATGAGTCAAATGCTTGACCGGCGGTCTGGTCGTGCGTCTGTTCTCGTCCGTAGTTCGACCGCGTGACAAACACCTGCCTTACGCCACGGATCTTCTCTGCCAACGGTCGGCACGCCGGGGTCACCATAAGATCAACGGCCTTCCCCGGGTGCCGCGCGATGAAGTCATGGATCGCCGGGATCGAGGCGGCGAACTCGCCGATGAGACACGGATCGACCAAGAGGATGTTTCCTTCTTTCTGACCCGACCTATTACGCCACAATGAGATCTTGCCCAAGAGGAAAACTTCTTGCAAGAGTTTGAGATATTCGGTATTTATCCGGTGTTCAGTCATAAAAGTAGTGCGGCGCACAGCCATTGCTTATTGGTATAGTCTCATGAGAAAATGACGGAGTAAACACTATGATGAACCGCTTCTTTTCGATCATCATCCCCGCGCACGACGAGGAGTCGATCATCGCTACAACACTCCAAAGCATCAAGGATCAGGACTATCCGGCTGATCGTTTTGAAGTGATCCTGGTGGAGAACGGTTCGAACGACGCCACGCTCGAAGTCGCGAAAAAGTTCGCGTCGCCGAGCTTCAAGATCATGTCGTCCGAGAAAGGTGTGTCGAGAGCGCGCAACTTCGGCTTTCGACACAGCTCGCCGCAGACCGACTGGTATATCTTTTTGGATGCTGACACATTCTTCGAAAAGAGCTTTCTTGCGGAACTCAACGACTATCTTGAGAAACACCCGAAGGTCGGCTACGGCACCACGACCGTTCTGCTCGATGACACGACGTTCGCAGGAAGATTCTGGACCTGGTACCTCAATGCCGGTGACAAACTCATTCGCATCATGCATCGCCTCCATATCGTGCGTGCCGACCTGGCGGCAAAGGTACGCTATGACGAGTCGCTTGTCCTCTCGGAGGATCTGCGGTATTCTCGAGACCTTGCTCCCCTCGGAAAATACTTCTTCATGAAGACGCGCAGCGTTATCACCTCGGCGCGCCGGTTCAAGAACAAAGGTTATCTGAAGATGTTTTTCATCAATCTATATACTGGGCTCTTCCCCAGGAAGACGCTTCAGAAAAAAGACTGGGAGGTGGTACGATAACCCTACGACCATCATGGAACAGACGCACACTTTGACTCGACGCGCACGGCTGCGCCACCGCTACAAAACCACGTTGTCCGATCGGCATTTCCGCCGCACGACACTGGCCTCGGTATTGTTCTTCGTGGCGGGTGTTGCGGCTACCTCGATCGCGAACGTCTACGCCGCAGCGCATGCCAGCAACCCGGTGACTGACGTCATCCTGTCCAATACGCGCGTATACAACGTCGACGACATAGTGGTGTATGGCGCGTTCACCTTCTTTGCCTTCATTGCCATGCTCTGCGTCCTTCACCCCAAGCGGATCCCATTCATCTTTTCAAGTGTCGGCCTCTTTCTTTTCATACGCGCGTTCTTCATGTCGCTTACCCACCTTGGCGTCTATCCGTATCGCACGGCGATCGATTTTCATAGCCGCCTCGCTCTCGCCATGTTCGGCGGCGGCGACGATTTCTTCTCCGGGCATACCGGTATCCCCTTCCTCATGGCACTCCTCTTCTGGGATGACCCGCTCTTGAGAAATACCTGTATTATCGCCTCGGCGTTCGCTGGCGCCGTGGTCCTCCTCGGTCACCTCCACTACACCATCGACGTCGCGTCGGCCTTCTTCATTACCTACGCGATCTATCATCTTGCGCTGAAATTCTTCCCGAAAGAATACGCGCTCTTCAAGCGCGACGAGACGACCGAAGGGATCTAGATAGCATCGCAGCATCAGAGTGCGAGTGTGAACAACTCCGTCGTATAGGTAAAAAGCAGGTATACTGTTAAATGTATACTTGGTTATTGCCAATAAACATATGAATCATCCGTACTTGCAGCACTACGTACGTGATGAGCGCCCGTGGGGTTTTTTTGAGCGCCTAACACAAAGCGAGGAGTCGACCGTAAAGATCATTACGGTTCATCCAGGTGAGATGTTCAGCTTGCAAACCCACGCGCATCGAGACGAATATTGGCGGGTTCTTTCCGGAGAAGGCGTTATCACCATAGGCACGACCACCGCACGCGCACATGCGGGTGACGAATTCTATATTCCAAGGCGCACGGAGCACCGCGCTGAAGGCGCCGGGGCGGATGGGATCACATTCCTTGAGATCGCTTTTGGCGCATTTGATGAAAACGACATCGTGCGACTGGAGGATAAATATGATCGTCCCTCGCCTTCAAGCCTTTAGTCATCGGTGCGAATGTTCCTACTAATCCACTTCGAGCCTTATGTTATTCGAAGAATCAATCGCTGCCACGGTCATACTCTCCGGCGTCATGTTTGACAGCCTGTGGCTGTTTTTGATCGGGTGTCTCATGTTCATACTCGTGCTGGTGCTTGGATTCTTCATAGGTAAGCGGGCGTGGCGCGCACACAAAGCACGCGCGCCACGCCTGGAGCGCAGCGTACAGAATCCGCTGGTCGCCCCCAATCCTGATCATAGCTGGGAAAACCAAGGGACCTTCAATCCCGCTGCCATTTGTGTGGATGGGCGCATTCATCTTTTTTATCGCGCGCTCGGTGACGACGGCGTCTCGCGCATCGGGCATTGTTCAAGCGAGGATGGCATCCATTTCGACGACCGCCTTCCGTATCCTGCCTTCGTACCCGAACTTGCAACCCTCCAGCACGCACCGCATACTTCCCCCGCCCGTCTTCAGTATGATCGTTCACTTTACGCCTCGGGCGGAGGTTGGGGCGGCTGCGAAGACCCGCGTGCCGTCGTTCTCGACGATGCCATACATCTCACCTTCTCATCATTCAACGGCTGGGATTCCATTCGCATGACGCACACCTCGCTCCATCTCGACCACCTGCGCAACCGAGCGTGGCATTGGACGCGCCCGCTCTTCCTCTCTCCGCAGAACAGCAAACAAAAGAACTGGGTGATCTTCCCTGAAAAGATCGCCGGCAAGTTCGCGGTCATTCACGGACTCAGTCCGTTCCGCATCGACTATCTCGACACGCTCGATGAGCTCAATGACGAGAACAGATTCACCAGCGCCCACGATCATGGCGGCCGCGGCTACGAAGATCCAGCTCGCATGGAATACTGGGATAAGATCGTGCGCGGCGCCGGCGCTCCGCCATTGCGAACTGACGATGGCTGGCTCTTGTTCTATCAATCGCTCGATAAAGACGACCCGGGCAAATATAAAGTTGGTGTCATGCTGCTTGACAGCGACGATCCGTCAAAGATCCTCTATCGATCGTCACTGCCTATCTTAGCCCCGGAAAGACCGTATGAAAACGATTGGAAGCCAGGTGTCGTGTATGCAAGCGGTGCCGTCGTCAAAGACGGAACACTGTTCGTGTATTACGGCGGCGGTGATAAGACGGTGAATGTAGCTACCGCCCCGCTTGACCGATTCCTTAACGAGCTGAAGCAGTCAGAACATCGTGTACAATAATAAAGAACTCAGACTACTGATTATTTGACCTTCATCGTTATGTACATCGTCAAACGAGATCCTGAAAATCCTATCCTCTCTCCCGTCGCGGGTCGCAAATGGGAGGCGCGCGCCACATTCAATGGCTGTGCGATACAGATCAGCGCTACCACCTATCTACTCTATCGCGCACTCGGATACCCAGAGACGATCGATGGTCCACGCGACCTTTCAACGATCGGCATAGCAACAGCGACGAACGACGGTTTCTATAGCCGCCGGCAATTCATCACGCCGTCGGAGGAATGGGATCGCTACGGCTGTGAAGATCCGCGTGTCACGTATTTCGAAGGCACCTATGTGATCTTCTATACGGCACTCGGCGGCTATCCGTTCGGTCCGAGCAACATAAAAGTCGCGATGGCAACCTCTCGCAATCTCTACACCATCGACGAGAAGTTTCTGGTCACACCATTCAACGCAAAAGCTATGACGCTTTTTCCTGAGCGTATCAATAAAAAAGTGACGGTCATATTCTCCGCACACACCGACTGGACACCCGAACATCCTCGCTCGACCATCGCGATCGCGCAGTGCGACTCACTCGACACCTTGCATAATCCGACGTTCTGGAATAAATGGCATCAAGATCTCGACAAATACGCGCTCCATGTTCCTCTGCGCAGTCAGAACGACCACATCGAGGTCGGCGCTCCTCCGCTTAAGACCAAGTGGGGTTGGCTGCTCGTCTATTCCTACATTCAAAATTATTTCGGCGGCGGTGAGCGTGTGTTCGGAATCGAAGCGCTTCTCCTTGATCTGAAGGATCCGCACAAGGTCATCGGGCACACGAACGGTCCGATCATCGTCCCCGAGACCGCCTACGAACAATTCGGCATCGTCCCCAATGTCGTCTTTCCTTCCGGTGCGCTCATCAACGGCGATCGCCTTGATATCTATTACGGCGGCGCCGACACCGTATGCGCGCGAGCATCGCTCCATCTCCCCGATCTGCTCGACGCCATGATCCCCGAGCGCCGCAAGATACTCGGCGTACGCGCAAAGAATAATCCGATCATCGAGCCGATCGCTGAACATCCATGGGAAAGCAAGGCAACGTTCAACGCCGGCGCTGTCGACATCGACGGTACCGTACATATCATTTATCGAGCGCTCGGGGGCGACAACACGTCGACGCTCGGTCTCGCTCTTTCGAAGAACGGCTCTACCATAACCAAACGACTCCCCGATCCGATCTATACGCCGCGCGCCGATTTCGAGATGAAGCGCGGCGGTGGAAACGTGAACTCGGGTTGTGAAGATCCGCGCATCACTCGGATCGGCAGCAAACTATACATGGCGTACACGGCGTTCGATGGAGTCGATCCATGGCATGTCGCTCTCACGTCGATCTCGGTCAAAGACTTCACCGCCGGTCATTTCGACAAGTGGAGCATGCCGGAGATCGTGACACCTCTGAGCGTGAAGGACAAAGATGGCTGCGTTTTCCCCGACAAGATCGGCGGACAATACATGCTCATACATCGCGTCGATGCCGGCGGCAACATTTGCGCCGATCTCTTTGACACGCTCGACTTCTCCGCACAACAAGCGTCGCGCTGCATCGACATCCTCAATCCGCGCCCTGGCATGTGGGACAGCGAGAAGGTCGGCATCGCAGGCGTTCCGATCAAAACGAAATACGGCTGGCTGATGATCTACCACGGCGTATCGCGTTCATTCACCTATCGTCTCGGCGCCGCACTTCTTGATCTGAAATATCCATCGAACATCCTCGCGCGCACGCACGATCCGATCTTCGAACCGGTCGAGCAGTATGAAAAGACCGGCGACGTAGCGCATGTCGTCTTTTCATGCGGTTCGATCATGCGCGGCGATAAATTGTTCGTATACTATGGCGGCGCCGATCGCGTGGTCGGAGTTGCCGTATTCTCGCTGAAAAAGTTGCTCGCGATCCTCATGCCGCCGTCGCTTGACCACACTCAAACCCAACGATCACGATGAACACCTCCCCACAACTCGTCGCTTTCGATCTTGACGGCACCCTTACCGAAAGCAAACAGCCAATGACGAGAGACATGGGCGGTCTTCTGGCACGATTGCTGGAGCATAAGCCTGTTGCGATCATGTCGGGAGGCGCGTGGCACCAGTTCGAAAGACAATTGCTGCCCGGCCTCCCGCCCCATGCTCAATTCAATTCCCTGTATCTATTTCCGGTAAGTGCGGCACAATGCTATCGCTTCGAGAACGGCGCATGGCGCACGGTCTATGATCATGCCTTCACTTCTGAAGAACATGACCGCATCGTGGACGCACTGCACGGCGCGCTTGAGACCGCGCACTTCGAAATGCCGGAGAAACTGTGGGGCGATCAGATCGAAGATCGCGGTGCGCAGATCACCTTCTCCGGACTAGGACAGCTCGCCCCCGTCGAAGCGAAAAAAGTATGGGACCCGGATAAGAAGAAACGCACGCCGGTACATGACATTCTCGTGAAGCAGCTCCCTGACATGAACATCGCCATGAACGCCGCGACGTCGATCGACATTACGCGCAGAGGTCTTACGAAAGCCTACGGCCTGCAACAGATTTCTCATATGACGCATATCCCGATTCCACAAATGCTCTACGTCGGCGATGCGCTTCAGCCAGGTGGCAATGATGCCGTGGTCATACCGACCGGCGTCCCCACCCAAGAGGTCAAAGATCCTGCGGACACGGCGCGCGTGATAGAAAAGATACTGGAATGATCAGATCAGCAATGTCTGCTCAACGGGTCATGCTTATGAAAAAGGAGTGCGATAGGCACTCCTTTTAAAAGTTCATTTGCCGTCCACTATCCGCATTTGCTGTCATGTTCACCGACGGCGATCTTCCCGAGTTCAGCCTGCCAGCCGATGAGGTTTGCGATGATCTGCACGAGTGTTGCAAGACCGGCGACCGCGAGCACAAAGATCACGTACCACGACCATGCATACATGAAATAACAGTACACGACCGGCAGCGAGAGCCATGCGCCGGTGCACCATGGGCACGCTAGGATCTCCGATATCGCACGGCGAAGACCTTTTTTGAAGGGTGTGGTCTCTACCATTGCTCCCGTCTCCGTCAGCACCATTTTCTTTTGGACGAACCATTCGCGCACAAAACGTGCGACCTTGTCGTACACGAACAGACGTGTGAGGCGGAAGACCGCCAACACGATCAATATCGCATCAAACACTGAGATGTTCGTCGGCAGCGCACCGTATACTCGCTGCATATTCCATATAGAAAGCGTGGCGAGGCCGACAAACACAACGCTGAACAAAAAATTCCACACGTTTTGATCTTCTTTTTCTCGCAACTCTGGCATACCAATATCAAGACACTATTAGATAATGAGCTCATTGTACCACCTATTTAAAAGACTTCTCGACAGCATGCTCACCTACCTTGGTGCGGAGAATATGAAGAGCGAGCGCGGGCACGCCGAGCTGAGCGCCAAGGCCATTAGCGATGCTGCGCGCATAGGTGCCGCTTGAACAAGAGATATGCACCGTGGCACACGGGAACTCCCGCGCACCATCCTTGCGCAGATGTCTGCGCCATATCGAGATGATCTCCTCCTGCCGGAAATCGCCATTCACACGCGCAACGCTGTCTTCGATATAGGCGAGAAGCTGCGGCTCTTTCACCTTGTAGACGTGCTCAAGCTTGATGTCATACACCGTCACGTCGCGCCGCGGCAGCGGCGAGAGAGCGCCGAGCGCTCCCTGCTTCGCCCACTCAAAGAGCGGCTTGCCTTCCACCGTCTTCGATGAGAACGGCGGGTACTCTTGCGAAACGCTTCCGTGGAATTCTCGCAGTCCTTGTTCGATCGCGCGCTTCGTCACCAGCTCTTCTCTTCCCGACTGCAGTACTTTGCCGAGCACGTCATAGGTGTCGGTCGAAAATCCGAAGACTATGTCGAGCGTATATTCTTTGCTCATGTCGAGATGCTGATCGTGACGCGCATTCTCCGCGCCGACCAAACACACGAGCACGCCCTCCGCCATCGGGTCGAGCCTGCCGGCATAGGATAGCACTTCATACTGATATTGCGGCTTCTGCGTGCGCAGGCGCTCAAGGCGCTCGCGCGGCGTTTCGCCGAGCTTTTTATACAGATTCAGAATATGTCCTCCCGTCGGGTTCATTTCCCCTTATATTACAAGAATTTTTTATATTTGCTACAATAGCACTATGTCTGAAACTAAGAAGCTTTCGACCGAGGCATATAAAGGAGTGCGCGATTTCTATCCGGAAGATGAAGCGATCCAGCAATATTTGTTCTCGACCATGAGCCGCGCCGTGGAGCGCTTTGGCTATGCGCGCTATGACGCATCGGTGCTTGAACCGTCCGAACTCTACAAGAGCAAGGGCGCCGAGAATGAAGAACTCGTCAACGAGCAGACCTACACTTTCATCGATCGCGGCGATCGCGAAGTAACGCTGCGCCCTGAGATGACGCCAACCGTCGCGCGCATGGTAGCGGCGCGCCGTCGCGAACTCTCCTTCCCGCTTCGCTGGTATTCGATCCCGAATGTCTTTCGCTATGAGCGGCCGCAGCGCGGACGCCTGCGCGAGCACTGGCAGCTCAATGTCGACCTCTTCGGCTCATCGAGTATCGAAGCGGATGTCGAAGTGATCGCGCTCGCACATGCGATCCTCAAAGAGTTCGGCGCAACCGAAAAAGATTTTGAGATCCGTATCGGCAGCCGCACCTTCCTCAATGAACTCACCGCGCGGCACAGACTTTCCGAAGATGCCGCAAAGAGTCTCCACACGTTGCTTGATCGCCGCGCAAAAATGATGATCGGAGAATTTGAAGTTGCCCTGAAAGAGTACGGCATCTCACTCGGCGAAATAAATGCTGGCGACGTACCAAACGATGTGAGGATGATTCTCGACCACCTTGCGCAGCTCGGTATCACCAATGTGCGGTTCGATCCGTCGATCATCCGCGGCTTCAGCTACTACACCGGCGTCGTATTCGAAGTGTTCGATATCGATCCACAGAACAATCGATCACTCTTCGGCGGCGGTCGCTATGACAACCTTCTCTCGCTCTTCAGTGATGACCTGGTGCCGGCGGTCGGCTTCGGCATGGGCGACGTAACACTGCGCGACTTTTTGGAAGTGCGCGGACTACTGCCTGCGTATACGCCGCCCGCGAAGGCATATCTCGCGATCGCAGGAAGCGATAATGGTAGCATTTCAGACTCTATCGCACTTGGCGCAATGCAACTCGCGGACGAACTGCGAGCAACCGGTATCAACGTCGCGATCGACTTCGGCGACCGCAAACTCGGCGATCAGATCAAAGCCGCCGACAAGCAGCACATTCCTTTCGTGATCGTCGTTGGAGCAAACGAACTTGCGAGCGGCACATTCACGGTCAAAGAACTTGCGACCGGAGAAGAGCGAACGATGTCGCGCGGCGATTTGATTGAGGGTCTGAAATGATATACTCACCTTGTGCAAGTTGTACAAGCAAAAGCACGAGCAAGCACTCAGATTTTCTATGCAGTTTCGGATGCTGGAGTGAAAAATGTGAGGAGGCGTATCACGTATACGGTGACGAGCATTTTTTACGAAGCGCCGAAAATGCGTGAAAATATGAGTGCTTGCACAGCACACTAACTTTATGAGAAAGATAACTCTCGACATCGAAACAACCGGCGAATTCGGCGCCAACAACGACGTCCTTGCGCTGGACCTTGCGGTCGTATGCATTCACGATTCGGAAACTGACTCGTTCGCCTGTTTTACGCAGAACGAACTCCCGAGCCTCTGGCAGATCCTTGAGCGTTCAGATCTCATCATCGGCTACAACAGCGATCACTTCGACATTCCGATCCTCAACAAGTACTACACGGGCGACCTCACTCGGATCAAAAGCGTCGATCTCATGAAAGAAGTCAAAGAAGTGCTCGGCCGCCGCCTCAAGCTCGACAACATCGCACAGGCGACGCTCGGATGCAAAAAAAGCGGCAGCGGTTTGCAGTCGATCGCATGGTGGCAGAACGGCGAATACGACAAGGTGAAGCAGTATTGTACCGACGACGTGCGCATCACCCGCGATCTCTATGACTACGCGCGCAAGAACAAGAGCATCAAGTACGCCGACTACGACGGCGTGCGCGAGATCAAACTGCCGAACACCGCTTCGTGGGAGAAGAAGAGCAAGGACGATCAGAGCGCACTCACTCACACGCTGCCATTCTGAGGCACTTTACAAACACCGAAGACTTTATAGACTTACAGTATGAAAAATCAATATATCCTTCCTATCAGCATCGTGGTCGTGGGCGTTCTGATCGCCGGCGCCGTACTCCTCATCAGCCGTGGCCCGAGCAGCACAAGCGGGCAAACCGGCACGACCGCCGCGCTGCGGCATGTCGACGCGACCGACCACATCTATGGCAATCCGAAAGCACCGGTCGTGGTCGTCGAGTACGCCGATCTTGAGTGCCCCTTCTGCAAAGATTTCGAAGCAACGATGGACCAGTTGATGCAGTACTACGGTCCGTCCGGCAATGTCGCGTGGGTCTTCCGCAACTTCCCGCTCACGCCGATCCATTCAAAAGCACCGATCGAGGCACAGGCTGCCGAGTGCGCCGCCGACCAGGGCGGCAGTGCAGCGTTCTTCAAATTCATCGACGCGGTCTACAAAGTGACGCCGGGCGAGAACAACCTCGACCTCACGCTCCTTCCGAAGATCGCCACCCAGATCGGTCTCGACGGAGACAAACTGCAGCAATGTGTTTCAAGCGGTACGAACGCTGCAAAAGTGCAGCAGCAGTACAATGAAGCGATGGCTGACGGTCTGCAAGGCACGCCGCATATCGCGATCTTTGCAAATGGCGAGCCAGTCCTCTCGCTTGATGGCAACCAGCCGTACTCATCGATGCGCGACGCGATCGATCAGACGCTCCAGGCGATCGGTAAGTCAGCAACTAGCACGACTGCGCAATAGCACTTAAAGGATAGAAGGAAAAGCGCGTCGCGGTCCCGATGGCAGTGCGGCGCGTTTTTTACTTTCCCGTCTGTTCATCGACGAGCCCGAGGCGATAGATGTCGAACGAGTTCTCTCCTTCGAACATGTCGGATGGATTGGGCAGATACAGGCGCGGACGCGCGATCTCCGCGGTCGCGTCATTGATGAGCCGGTGGAAAAGCGCGAACTCATCACGCAGCGTGCGGAAGTCGATGACATACCAGATCG